>JAJDOI010000188.1 GCA_022340245.1 Thiogranum sp. | reverse complement strand
GCGTGATCCTCCTCGGTGTCCTCGAGCAGCACCTCAAGCATTTCGCGCGTCTGGTAATCCTGCTCGGTTTCGCACAGCGCGATCGCCTCCCTGAGCGCCCCGACCACCTGGTATTCCAGGTCCAGGTCGTTTTTCAGCATGGCCGGCACGTCCTTGCCGATGTTAAGGGGATCGGGTTTGCCGAGATCCGGCGTGCCTTCCAGGAACAGGATGCGCTGGATGAGGCGCGCGGCATGCTCGGTTTCCTCCTGCATTTCGTGGTGGGTGCGTTCGTAGAGTTCATTCAGCCCCCAGTCCCTGTACATTTCCGCATGGGTGAAGTACTGGTCGCGGGCGCCGAGTTCGCCGGCCAGCAGTTTGTTGAGGGATGCGATGATCTTGTCGTTGCCTTTCATGTCTGTAACTCCCGAATCCGGACTGTCGGCTACATCTGCGACTGCAGGTAGTTCTTCATGCCGATCCTGTCGATCAGCGCCTGCTGGGTCTCCAGCCAGTCGATGAATTCCTCGCTGTCTTCCAGGATGTCGTTGAGCAGGTCGCGGGTGACAGAGTCGCCGGCCGATTCGCACACGGCGATGGTTTCCACCAACGCGCCTCGGTGGACCGTTTCCATGGCGAGGTCGTGGGCCAGGGTTTTCTTGCTGTTTTCGCCGATGTGCAGCTTGCCGAGATCCTGCAGGTTCGCCAGGCCCTGAAGAAACAGCACCCGCCTGATGAGTTTGTCCGCATGCTTCATGACGCGGATGGACGCCTTGTAGTCGTGCTCGTTGAGCGCGTTAAGGCCCCAGTTTTCGTACATGCGGGCGTGCAGGAAATACTGGTTGATGGCGGCGAGTTGTTCCTTGAGGACGCGGTTCAGGTGCTGAATGACGTTCTTGTCGCCTTGCATGGCAAGCCTCCTGGGAATGGGGGCAACCTTCGGCGCTACATTACAGACAAGACGCTGGCTGGTCCGCGTGGGCGGATTGGCTGGCGGGCGCTATCGGTGTGCTTGGGTTGTTGATCTGGTCTGCGAGGATAGCGCAGCCCCATCGGCTGTCAAGCAGTAAGTATCTGAGGGTAAAAGAGAACAGTTATTTTTTAGCTTGATTCCAAATGATGTATCACTGACGGGTGACCCGCTGCATGGCCTGGTCGGTGGCCGTGTCGGCGGCGCGGTGCCCGGTGTCGTTGAGGTGGCGGATGCTGTCGAGGCGTTCGCCGGTGATTTCGTACGCCTGGGCGAATCCCGCGACATAGATGCCGCGCTGTGGCCTGATCTCGAACAGGTGGAAATCTTTGAGATTGCGCAGTAACTCCATGAACTTGCCGAACTTCGTCTCGAACTGCGTCAGGATGTATTGCCACCGTTCGCTGTCGCGCTCGACCTCGCGGGTATGGCATTCGTAGGTCAGGCGCTGGCGCGCGAACAGATGTTTGCTGTCCTGCTCGCTTTCGATGAACAGCACCGACGCCCTGGGCTGATGCTTGAGGTTGGCGGTATGCCGCGACAGCTCGCTGACATAGACGTACAGCCTGCCGTCCGTGTCGCGGACGTACGGGGCATAGCTGGCTTCCGGACGGCACTCGTCACTGACGGTGGCGAGAATCAGGGTGCTGAAACTATCGCGGAACGCCTCCTGGGCGGTGAACACGGTCGCGAGATCGGGTGGGGGTCTCATGACAGCGAACCTCCTTGCAGCGGCAAATGTAAATGATTATCATTAGTATATTTACCCGAATGTCAAAGTCAATCGCGGGAGAACCGGGATGCCCGATGAACAGCAGTCCGAATTTCTGAACGACCGGGACAAGGCGCGCATGATCGAACACATGAATGCCGACCATGCTGATGCCGTGATGAATTACCTGCGGGTGTTTGCCCGCGTCAACCAGGCCGATTCCGCGCTGCTGACCGACCTGGATCGCTGCGGCATGACGCTGGTGTACGAGCGCGAAGGCCACAGGCGCCACTGCATGATTCCCTTCGATCCGCCGCTGCAGGATGCCTCCGAGGTGCGCAAGACGCTGGTGCAGATGGCGGTGGAGGCGCGCGAACAGTTGCAGTCACGCACCCAATAGGCGCGTGCAGCGTGGAACCTCGATCGATTTGTCAGGCGCGCAGGTTCTGCAGCGTTCTGCACCGGGTGCATTTGCTGATGCCACGCCGGTCGGTGAAGCTGTCACGATCGCCGCGCTAGCGGGACACGACCTGGACGAGGCAGCGACGTTCAATTTCCTCGATTGACGGCGTATTCAGGCGCCGCGCTGATCGCCTGTCCGGTCATAGGGAAAGCCTATCGTATTGATTGCAACGTTTGATTATACAAATACATTAGAAAACCCTAATGTTGTTTTCAGACTCGATCAGAGTTTGATATTCGCAACCAACGGCATCTATTCAGGAGATCAACATGGACACAGAAAACACCGTTGCAGCCGCCATGCCGCGCATCAACGAACCGGCTCCCGACTTCGAGGCGCGCACCACGCACGGCGTGAAGAAACTCGAGGACTACCGCGGCAAGTGGCTGGTGCTGTTCTCGCACCCGGCCGACTTCACCCCGGTGTGCACCACGGAATTCATGGCGTTCGCCAAACGCTACCCCGATTTTCAGGCGCTGAATACGGAGCTGCTCGGCCTGTCCATCGACAGCTACTACAGCCACGTCGCCTGGATGCGCAACATCAAGGAGAAGTTCGGCGTCGAGATCCCCTTCCCGATCATCGAGGACCTGAGCATGAAGGTGGCGCGTGCCTACGGCATGATCCACCCGGGTGCGGCGGATACCTCGGCGGTGCGTGCGACCTTCATCATCGATCCCGAGGGCATCCTGCGCGCCATGGTCTACTACCCGATGACCAACGGCCGTTCGATCGACGAGTTCGTTCGCCTGGTGGCGGCGCTGCAGACCTCGGACGCCAACAAGGTGGCTACGCCGGAGGCCTGGCAGCCGGGCGACAAGGTGATCGTGCCGCCGCCGGCCGACATGGACGCCGCGGAGGCGCGTATGAACGAAGGTTATGAATGTACTGACTGGTACTTCTGCAAGAAGGCTCTGTAGCCGGGCGGCGGTGCGACGGCCCTGAATCTTCAGGGCCGTTTTCGCCGGTTACTGATCGTCCCGGTTGGATACTGTAAGGCCATATATTGATTGGGCAAGTGCGAACTGGCTCGTAAACCGGTGACACAGCCATTCACCACGGAGAAGTTGCTACGAGTGCTATAGATATTGGTATCAACGAACAGGATCGAATCACTATCGCTGGGGGGTCGAAACGGTTACTGGCGGACTCTTATACGCTGTATCTGCAAACGCATAACTTCCACTGGAATGTGACAGGGGCGCAGTTTCGCGAACTTCACCTGATGTTCGAAGAGCATTACACCGAACTGGCGACTGCCGTGGACGACATTGCCGAACGAATACGCACCCTGGATGTTGCCGCGCCCGGTACCTACAGGGCTTTTGCGGATCTCAGTTCGATTAAGGAAGTTGAGGGCGTTCCTGCCTCAAAGGAAATGGTCAGCATACTCACTCGG
>JAJDOI010000148.1 GCA_022340245.1 Thiogranum sp. | reverse complement strand
CTGCCTGCCCTGCACATCCCTCGCCGTTAAACGGCCGTAGCCGGTGTTGGAAATTTGTCCCGTCCAGATCCAGCAGCCGCTTTCCTCATTGACCCTGGCGCAAGTCAGCAGGCGTTCCTGCAGTCGTGTGGTACTCATATCCGTCTCCTCAGGCAGGTCACTGTTTACATGCAGCCCCCGGTTAGAACGCACAGGCGCGATCGGGACGCCATTGCGACAACAGCAACCGCGTTCCCTGCCCGCGCCGGCGCGTTCACAGCAGGGCCTCAATGGAATCGATCAGGCGCTTGTCCTGCGGTGCGACCTGGCTGGGAAAGCTCGCCACCACCCGGCCCTGTCGGTCGAGCAGATATTTATGGAAGTTCCAGCGGGGCGGATCCCCGGTCACCCGCGCTAGGTGCTCGTACAGGGGATCCGCACCCGGTCCGCGAACCCGGGTCTTGGCGAACATCGGAAAGCCGACACCGTAAGTCAGGCGGCAGAAGTTTTTTACCTGCTGTTCGCTACCTGGCTCCTGGTTACCGAAATCATTTGAGGGAAAACCGGCCACCACCAGCCCGCGCTCGCGGTAACGCGTATAAAGCTCCTCCAGACCCTCGTACTGCGACGTGAAACCGCACTTGCTGGCGGTGTTCACGATCAGCACGACGCGTCCCCCCAGCACCTCGCACAAGTCCACCGGCTGATCTTCCGAGAGCGGCGGTTTGCGGAAATCCAGGGCCTCCGGGCAGTCAGCCGCCTCTGCGCTACCGACACTGCCCAGCAACACCCACCCCACCACTGCGAGCAGGACTGTTTGCATATTGCACTCCGTAGGTTTCAGGTCAGACGACCACTCACTTATACACCATTTGTACAATTATGGCACGATTTTTTGCGTCCTTCGAGGACGCTGTAAATCCGGCGAAATATAAAGTTATATATTTATTATCATATATATAATATCTTCTCCAGCCTCACCGGCAGCTTGACGGAAACCCGGGCCGAAATTTAAGTTGACACAATTCTGTTTCTTGTGTACAACTTTTGTACATGTTGAGACAGGCTTGCGGGAGAGACACGATGAACGCCACCAACCGGGCAATAGATTGGACCGAACAGGGGCTGGTTCCCGACTCCGTAATCCGCCACGGCATACGACGCCTGTTGAAAGCGCGCCTGCAAGCGCTGGGCGAGGACGTCGGCGAGCAGGCGCGCAGCCGCGCCGAGTTCATTGCCGACATGCACCACCAGCCAATCGCACCCGTTCCCTGCAAGGCCAACGAGCAGCACTACGAGTTACCTGCCGGCTTCTTCTCTGCCGTGCTCGGCAAGCACCTGAAGTACAGCTGTTGCTACTGGCCGGAAGGCACTGCCGATCTGGACAGCGCCGAACGCGCAGCTCTGCGGCTCACCTGCGAACGCGCGGGGCTCGCGGATGGCATGGACATCCTTGAACTCGGCTGTGGCTGGGGCTCGCTGACTTTGTGGATGGCCGAGCACTACCCGTCCAGCCGTATCGTCGCAGTGTCCAACTCGCCCGCACAACGCTGTTTCATCCGGGAACAGGTCGAGCGCGCCGGTTTGGATAACGTCGAAGTGCTCACCTGCGACATGAACCACTTCACGACGCCGAAACACTTCGACCGCGTAGTGTCGGTGGAAATGTTCGAGCACATGCGCAACTACCACCGCCTGCTGCGCCGCATCGCCGACTGGCTGAGACCGGGTGGGCGCTTCTTCATGCATATTTTCTGTCACCGCGCGGTGCCCTACGCCTTTGTTGACGAGGGACCCAATGACTGGATGAGCCGGCACTTCTTTACCGGTGGCATGATGCCGAGTGACGATCTGCCGCTGTATTTTCAGGAGCACATGCAGGTGGTGCAACACTGGCGCTGGAACGGCTGCCACTATCGCGACACCGCCAACGCCTGGCTGGAGAATATGGACCGTCAGCGCGACGAACTCTGGCCGCTGCTGGAAACCGTTTACGGAACGCGGCACACGCAGCAGTGGTGGATGCGCTGGCGGATGTTCTTCATGGCCTGCGCGGAGCTGTTCGGTTACGACAAGGGGCAGCAGTGGTGGGTCAGCCACTACCTGTTCGAGAAAGCCGCCGACGGAACGCGGCCGGCGTGAACATGGTCGCCAACGCCCTCGCCTTTCAGCTTGGCTGGTTTGCCTGCGTGCTGGGCGGCGCCAACCAGCTGCCCTGGGCTGGCACCCTGGTCGCCGTGTTGATTGCCGCATGGCACCTCAGCCGGGCACAACGGCCGGGCCGCGAACTCACCCTGCTGGCGGCGGTCGGCGCGCTGGGCGCGGTGTGGGACAGTCTGCTGGTCGCCGCAGGCTGGCTGACCTACCCGTCGGGCACGCTGTTGACCAACACCGCGCCCCACTGGATTGTCGCCATGTGGGTGCTGTTCGCTTCCACCCTGAACGTATCCCTGCGCTGGCTGCGCGGCCGCTGGATCGTGGCGGCGCTGTTGGGGGCGACGGCCGGCCCGCTGGCCTATTATGCCGGCGCAAAGCTCGGGGGCGTCGTCATCGCCGAGCCGCTGCCGGGGTTCATCGCACTCGCGGCGGGCTGGGCAAGTTTCATGCCCCTGCTCATCAAACTCTCAAGCCGCCTCGACGGCATGCGACCCGCAACGGCGGAGGTGTAAAACCGTGTTCGACTGGACGCTTTACCTCTCGGGTTTAATGATTACGTCGCTCCTCCTGTTGCTCACATGGATAGTGAGCTTTTTTAAACGCGACGTCGGTATCGTCGACAGCACCTGGTCGTTGATGTTTCTCGGGATGGCAATTGTCTATGCCCTCACAGGCGGGGAACTGTCAGCACGCGGCGCACTGACGCTGGTGCTGGTCAGCGCCTGGGCGTTGCGCCTTTCCGTGTACGTCACGTGGCGCAACTGGGGCGAGGACGAGGACCGTCGTTACCAGGCTATCCGCCGCAATCATCAGCCCGGCTTCGCTTTCAAAAGCCTGTATCTGGTGTTTGGCCTGCAGGGGCTGCTGGCATGGTTCATCTCGCTGCCGCTGCTGGCCGCGGCGACCGGCGCCGGGCCACTCGGTATGCTGGACGCCGTCGCCGTGCTGGTGTGGGCGACCGGCTTCGCTTTCGAAGCCATAGCCGACGCGCAGCTCGCAGCGTTCAAGGCGCGTGCGAAGAATCGCGGCGCGGTTCTGGACACCGGTCTATGGCGTTATACGCGCCATCCGAACTACTTCGGCGAATGCCTGATCTGGTGGGGATACTACCTGCTGGCACTGGCCGCGGGCGGCTGGTGGGCCCTGCC
>JAJDOI010000072.1 GCA_022340245.1 Thiogranum sp. | reverse complement strand
CGACAATAGCGTTTCGGTCAGCGCCAGCCAGCGTGCCTCGGGATTGCTGTAGGCTTCCATGCTGCCATGGGTGAGGTACAGCAGCGACAGGAACAGGCTCCAGGCAACCGTGTAACGCCGCGCGCGCAGCAGTCCGCGCAGCGGCACGAACAGCGGTACTCCCAGCAGCAGCAGCGCTACCCGCGGTGACACCAGCTGCGGTGGCGACAGCCAGCCGTACCACACAGGCAACAGCAGCATAATGCCGAAGTAGCCGGCCAGCAGCAGTGCCAGGGACAGACGGGCGATTGACACCGTTCAGCTCGACAGCTGGCGCGCCGTTTCGGCAAGACGTCTGCCCAGTGCCCGGCACAGTCTGAGTTCGGCCTCGGTCAGGGGGTTCCGGCTGTCGGTGCCAGCGAGGTGGCTGGCGCCGTAGGGTGTGCCGCCGGCGTCGGTGTGCAGCAGATCGGTTTCACTGTAGGGGATGCCCAGAATCAGCATGCCGTGGTGCAGCAACGGCAGCATCATCGACAGCAGGGTAGTTTCCTGGCCACCGTGCATGGACGACGTCGAGGTAAACACCGCGGCCGGCTTGCCGGCCAGTCCCGCACTCAGCCACAGGCTGCCCGTGCTGTCGAGAAAGTACTTCAAGGGTGCGGCCATGTTGCCAAAGCGTGTGGGGCTGCCGAGGGCCAGGCCGGCGCATTCGCGCAGGTCATCGACGCTGACATACGGGGCGCCTTCGGCGGGGATGCTGTCCTCGGTGGCTTCGCAGACCGTCGATATTGCCGGCACGGTGCGCACCCGCGCCTGCATGCCCTCGATTTCCTCCACACCGCGGGCGATGTGCTGCGCCATGCCTGCAGTGCCGCCATAGCGACTGTAGTAAAGGACAAGAATGTCAGCCATGTCAGAGAATCCCGAGCACCTGTTCGGGGGGGCGCCCGAGCGCGGCTCTGCCGTCGCGGACAACAATCGGTCGCTGAATCAGTCGCGGGTGTGCCACCATGGCTGCGATCAGCTGTTCGCGGCTCAGTGACGCGTCATCCAGGTTGAGATCCCGATACTCCGGTTCATCGCTGCGCATCAGCTCGCGCGGCTCTAGGCCCAGCATGTCGAGTATGCCGCGCAGCGTGGTGGCGTCGGGCGGCGTCTGCAGATACTCCACAACCTGCGCCTCGACGCCGCGTTCGTTCAGCAGTTCCAGCGTCTGCCGTGATTTACTGCAGCGCGGATTGTGATAGATAACCGTTCCAGGCATGCACGTTCTCCGGTTGGCGAGCGCTGTATTGTCCGCTATCCGTTGGGGCACGTCCACGTACCGGATCGGCTGTGTCGACAGATGGATTCTTGACCGTCTTCAGCCGCGGTGCTAGCGTGTCGCCTGGAGCTATCAGTCGACTCATATATGCAGTCAATCCGGTCGTGTTTCTTGAAAACCTGTCTGAATGCCACTCAATGGTTTCTGCGGATGACGCCGGCGCTGCTGGCGGTTGTTGTGCTCGGCTGCGGCTCGGTGCCGGCTCAGGAGATGAGCGAGGCCCGCCAGGCTATCGAAGCGGCGCGGGTCGCAGGCGCCGAGCAGTCAGCGCCGGCGAGCTACCGAAAGGCCGAAGCACTGCTCAAAACGGCCGAAGACATGCTCAATCAGCGTCACTTCCGCAAGGCCCGGGAAAAAGCGGCACTCGCCCGGGACCAGGCGATACAGGCGCGTGAAGCGGCCCAGAAGGCCGCCCCGGCCAACTGAGGAAAATGCGACCGGGGTGTGCGGCTCAATAAAGGAATTTTTTTAGACTTGTTGCGTCTTTGTGATTTAAAGTCGGGTCCTCGCGTGATTGCGGCGGCTCGCTTGACACCCGGTGGAATCGGGTGTTAGTTTCAGACAAAATCGAAGGGCGAAAAAAGTCTTCACGGAACAACCACTAGCGGAGTGATTTTCATGAAAAGAATGATTTTTGGCAAGCAACTGGTTCCTGTAGCTATGGTGCTGGGTTTGGTCGTGGGCTGCTCTTCGACTCCGCCAGCGCCGCCGGCGCAGGACAATATGGCCGAGGTAAACCAGGCCATCGATGCTGCGAAGGCATCGATCGCCAAGGCTAAATCGCTTGACTGGATCTGGCGTGACACCGAGAAGTTCCTCGCCGAGGCCGAGAAGGAAGCGGCAGCCGGGAATAGTGAAGCAGCCATCAAACTGGCCAACAAGGCGCGTAACCAGGGCGAACTCGCAGTCAACCAGTATTACCTGGAAAAAGCCAAGATCATGTACCAGCAGGCTTCCCGCGTTTCCGGTCTGAGCGCCGCCCAGCAGAGCACCCTTTCCGATGCCAACAAAGCGATTCACAATGCCGAAGGTCGCAAGGCCTACGATCTGCTGACACCGCTGATTACCGAACTGTCCACTGCCAATGTTCAGTACCAGGTGGTGCGCGGGGACAGCCTCTGGTCGATCGCCGGCAAGCAGGAAGTCTACGACAATCCCTACGAGTGGCCGCTGATCTATAAGGCCAACCGTGACCAGATCAAGGACGCTGACCTGATCTACCCGGGGCAGGATTTCAGTATCAACCGCAATCCCGCGGCGGCCGAATTGGAAATGGCTATCAACCATGCCAAGACCCGCGGCGCCTGGTCAATCGGCGTGGTGGAGCAATCGGATCGCAACTATCTTGGGGGCAATCTCGACCTGCAGTAAGGGGCGTGTCACGCGATAGCCAGAAGGCCCTGCGGGGCCTTTTGTTTTTTCAGGCGTTGATATAGATAAAGCGGTCGAAGTCCGGACCCGATTCCAGTTGTTCGCTGCACCTGGCGGATTGCCGGTGACCCTGCTCGAAAATCGTGACCAGGCTGCCGCATTGCAGCTCGCCACCGCGAGTGATCAGTGTATGCACGCGTTCCCCGCCACGTTTCTGGGTGGCGCAGATGGCGGCCTGGAACGCGCCGCCGCTGCCGCCATTGTCGACGCGGATGACTGCGGCCCTCGGTTCGCGGGCGAGGTACTGCAGCCCCAGTTCGAAGCCGCTGTCGCCCTCGGGTTTGGCCAGCCAGCGACACACTGCGACCACCCAGCCGGCGCTCGACTGTGACGATGGCCGCCGCAATGCAATCAGTTGCCCGACACGCGGATGGGGTGTCTGCCGGCCGCGATAGTTGACCGCCAGACCGCCGGTGCTGCGGTTGAGGCCGGAGCACGAAAAGGGCGCAGGCACCTCCGGGGCTGTGCGGTCGCGCTCCGGCGCCGGGTGTGCGCCAAGGTCGATGCTCGCATCCTCGTCCGCCCGTGTGAACAGGGAAGGGTCGAAATACCGGCCACGGTTGATCATGCAATACGCGGCATCCAGGCCGCAAACCACTTCTACACGGGCCTGGGTTTCTTCGCGCGCCAGGCTGCGTGTCGGGTGCGTTCGCCAGTGCTCCAGCGTATGGCGCAGGGTTCGCAGCAGTGCCTGCGCAGGCACCTCGCGGGGCAGAGCGATGGTCTGTGGCTGTTGGCCGCGCGCCAGGCGGTCTATGTCGGTTTTCATGGTTTCCAGTAGCTCATCCACGTCCAGATAGAGGTGCGGGTCCTGCTGCTCCGGCGATGCCTGGAAGACCTCCTCGAGCTCGAAATGGTTGCGGCCGGACGGCGGCTCACCGTAGATGGCGCACAACCCCGCGCGTTGTTCAAGGTACGTGCGCATCGTCGGCACCATGCCGGCCGGCAGCGAATAGGGATCGGCCAGGCGCACTAGCGCGATCAGGCGGAAACAGGCGTCGATCTGTTGCTCACCGAAACCAGGCAGCGTGGCGGCGTATTTTTCACGCCCGCTTTGCCAGGCATACCCGTAAAGCGCAAGGCACTCGGTCCACAGCGCACGCGGCGCGCGCCGGTAACCCGCATAGCAGTCGACCAGCTGCAGACCCAGGGTATGGATCGCGCCCAGCAGGGCCAGTGGCAGGTTGCGCGTTTCGAGAAAGCCACTACGTTTGTTGACCAGTTCCTGGACGACGATTTTGTAGCCGAAGCTGATGTCCTGACAGAGGTGTTTCAGGGGCGTCTGCAGGCCGTCGTTGTGCCTGCCTGCCTGGCCGGCGAGGGCCTCGGCGAGGCGCTGGTAGGTGGCGAGGAAGTCGCCGAGCACTTCCAGCCGGACACCGGAGGGAATCAACTGCCTGTTCATCAGGCGCAACTGTTCCCGCGCCAGCCGAACGGTACGCTTGAGGTCGAGGAACGGGAGGTTTTCCAGCCAGGATCGCACCTCTCGCGGCTTGATCCTGATGCTGGCGCGCTCGCCGTCCTGGGCGGGTATGGTTAGCTGCATAGTGTGCACGAAACCGGTATGCAAACTGGGTCAATAGCCGGTTTAGCGGTCGTCAGGGCGAAATCTGGACTACGCGGTGTGCACGGGAATCCCGGCGATGCGATTGCGCCACTCTTCCGGCCCGCTCCGGTGCAGCGATTCGCCCCGGGAGTCGACGGCGACGGTTACGGGCATGTCTTTCACCTCGAATTCGTATACCGCTTCCATGCCGAGCTCGGCGTAGGCCACCACCCGGGCCGAAGTGATAGCCTTGGACACCAGATAGGCGGCGCCACCCGTGGCGATGAGGTAGACGGCTTTGTGGCGGCGAATGCTGTCGATCGCGGCGGCGCCGCGCTCGGCCTTGCCGATCATGCCGATCAGGCCGGCCTTCTCAAGCATGGTCTCGGTGAATTTGTCCATGCGGGTCGCGGTGGTCGGGCCGGCGGGGCCGACCGCTTCACCGGCAACCGGATCCACCGGACCGACGTAATAGATGAAGCGGTTGTGGAAGTCCAGGCTGTCGGGCAGCGGCTCGTCGTTGTCCAGGGCATCGACGATGCGTTTGTGCGCCGCGTCGCGCCCGGTCAGCAGACGGCCGCTGAGCAGCAGGGTCTCGCCGGGCTTCCAGCCGGCAATGGCATCGGCGTCGAGGTCGTCGAGATTGACCTGGCGGGCCTGGCCCGTGTCGCGCTGCAACTGTGGCCAGGCGCTGAGTGGCGGCGGCTCGGGAGCTGCCGGGCCGCTGCCGTCCAGTTCGAAGTGTATATGCCGTGTGGCGGCGCAGTTGGGGATGATGGCCACCGGTTTGGACGCCGCGTGGGTGGGATAGTCGAGTACCTTGACATCCAGCACCGTGGTGAGACCGCCCAGACCCTGGGCGCCGATACCCAGCCGATTGACCCGGTCGAAGATGTCCAGGCGCAGTTCCTCCGCCCGGTTGGCGGGCCCGCGTTCCCGCAACGCCTGGATGTCGACCGGCGCCATCAACGACTGCTTGGCCAGTACCATGGCTTTTTCCGCAGTACCGCCGATACCGATGCCGAGAATACCCGGCGGGCACCAGCCGGCACCCATGCCGGGTACCTGCGAGACCACCCACTCGACGAGGTCGTCACTGGGATTGAGGATGGCGAATCGCGACTTGTTCTCGGAGCCGCCGCCCTTGGCGGCCACGGTGACCCCGACCTTGTCGCCGGCAACCACCGACATGTGGATCACCGCCGGCGTGTTGTCGCCGGTGTTCTGGCGTTTTCCCGC
>JAJDOI010000044.1 GCA_022340245.1 Thiogranum sp. | reverse complement strand
TCGATAAACCGGGTGAATCGGCGTCAGGTCCGGTTTTATCAAGCATCGTGGCGGATCCCGACTTGAAGGGCACCCTGTACATACTGGACGAACCCACCGTCGGCCTGCACATGGCCGATGTGGAACAGCTTATCCATGTGCTGCACCGCCTGGTGGACGCCGGCAACAGTGTTATTGTCATCGAACATAACCTGGATGTTGTCGCCGAAGCCGACTGGATCATCGACCTGGGGCCCGAGGGCGGCGATGCTGGTGGACGGATTGTCGTTCAGGGGGCGCCGGAGGCCTGCGTTAAAGCCAGTGGTTCGCACACGGCGAAATTCCTGCGTGGGTTTTTGCGTGAACGAGCGGTAACGGCGGCACCGTCCCGGTGATGGCAAGGCGGCTCCACAATGACCGAACGGCTGCAGGGACTATAGCCGGGCATCAGCGCAGGCACGCCGGCGCCCGATCACGACGCAGTTACCTCCTCACCCAGCCCCGGAAAATGCCCGCGAGAATATCGCCCAGCACGGCGGCATAGGCCCAGACAAACAGCGCGGCGGCCACAATCCCCAGAAGGCCCAGCAACACTGTCAAACCCTCGTCCCGTTGCCAGCCACGAAATATCCAGTAGCCCTGCAGGCCGGCGAAACCCGCGGCCAGGCCGGTCACCATGACCATATCCTTGTTGGCGATATCCATGGGCAGGATGAGCAGAAAAAAGAACGCGAAGGCGACGCCCAGCGGAGTCAGCGAAAAAAGCCAGCGCTGCACTTCCGTTTCGTCGCGATGCGAGTGCATAAGATGATCGATTTTATCGTGAATGTGCATAGCCAGGTCTCCTTTCGCACAGGGCAAAGTATGAACCATAGCCTCCCCACAGCCTGCGGAGCTATACGCTGAACTGTAGTCCAGTCCGGGCGCCTGTCCAGCGCCCAAACGTCTATGTACGTGTTATCCGTAACTGGAAAAGCACCTTATTGTTCCTATACTTCGTCTATCGGTTAATTGATATTTGCACATTGCTAATGGAAGTACTAACGGGAGTCGGATGTGCCACACTATCAGCCGATCGTTGCCAGGAGTCGGGCGTTCTCCGATATCATGTCGCTGGCACAACGCGTTGCCAGCTCCTCCTGCGCGGTGCTGATTACGGGTGAAAGCGGCACCGGCAAGGAACTGATTGCCCGCACCATCCACGACAGTTCGCCGGCCAGAACAGGGCGTTATGTTCCCATCAATGTCGCTGCCATTCCCGACGACCTGGTCGAAAGCGAGCTGTTCGGCCATGCCCGGGGTGCGTTCACCGGCGCGGACCAGGAACGGTTGGGTGCCTTTCGGGTGGCCGACCGCGGTACACTGCTGTTGGACGAAATCGGCGAGCTCCCCTTATATACGCAACCCAAACTGCTGCGCGTACTGGAACAGCACGAAGTGCTGCCGGTCGGTTCGGATACACCCGTCGACGTCGATACCCGCGTTATTGCCGCCACCTCCTGCGATCTTGACGAGCTCGTGGCACATCGCCGGTTTCGCCCCGATCTGCTGTTCCGGTTGAATGTTGTCCAGATCGCCATTCCGCCACTGCGTGAGCGTCCGGAAGATATTCCGGTTCTCGCCGAGTATTACTGCAGGCACTACGGCCAGGCGCTCGACAAGCCGGCCATCAGTATCAGTAGCGGTGCGATGCAGTGTCTGCTCAGACACCGCTGGAACGGTAATGTGCGTGAACTCGCGCACACACTCGAACGCGCGGTACTGCTGTGTGACGGCGACAGCATTCAGGTTAATCACCTCCCCGACGGTCTCAACGGCTGCGCCGGGATCAACCGGGAAAACCTGCACGAGGCCGTCGAGTCTTTCAAGCGCCAGCATATTGTCAGTATGCTGGAGGCCGTCGGCGGCGATCGCCAGGAGGCGGCCAGGCGGCTGGGCCTGTCCCCGGCGACGCTGTTTCGTTATATCGACAAATATGGCTTGAAGGGCTACGCCCTCGAGCGGTACCACTGACACTCTGGCTTTTGCAAGCGGGGAAACCCCCGCAAACTCTCACTCCCAAGAGTCCTGCATCGATCCTGAGCGCGTACCGGCGCGCCGCTCCAACGCTTTGTGCGGGTCAGCGCCACTGGCATGGCTTATGCTGAGTATCAGCCTGCGTTTCCCCGAAACCATCGACGAGGTGCCACATGGCTACACAGATACAACCCGGGACACAACGCCCGAAGGTGCCGCGCACGCAGCCGGGCATCGAACAGTTCACACTGGAACAGCGTGTCGCCCTGCTGGAGCAGGAACTCGAACAGCTGCACCGCACCACGCCTGACGCCAACAAAGTAACGCTGCTGATCTTTTCCGGTGAGCAGGACAAGGCGCTGGCCGGCCTGGTTATCGCCACCACCGCTGCATCGCTCGGCATGGACGTCACGCTGTTCTTTACTTTCTGGGGTATTAATGTTCTCAAGCAGAAGCGCGTCTATTCCGGCAAGGACATCAAGGAAAAGATGATCGATTTCATGACGCCAAAAGGTGCCGGTCACATGGGTGTTTCGCAAATGAACATGTTGGGTCTGGGCGCGAACATGTTACAGCAGATGATGAAAGACAAGAACGTGGTTTCGGCCGATGAGCTGCTGGCCCTGGCCCGGGAAAACGGCGTACACATTATCGCCTGCAGCATGACCTTGCAGGTCATGGGGATCAAGGCGGAAGAGCTGACGGATGGCATCGAGGTTGCCGGTGCTGCGAGCTACCTGGAAAGCGCGAGTCGCTCGGGCTGCACGCTGTTTATCTGAACCGACCATGGAATCACGGAGAGACCGTATGAAGCCCAACGATACCGCGGAGATCATCTACCTGAAACCGGAGTTTGCCGTGAAGGAGAAGAGGAGAGTTGCCATGACCACTGAATACAGTCATAGAATAGGGCTCGTCCTGCACGTTGACGACTCGCTGCCCGAGCCCCGTCGTACCCATATTGAAGTCGCACTTGAATCGGAGCAGGGTGTCGCTTCAGCGCGCTTTACCGAACGTCGGCCGCACCTGATGGTGGTCGAGTATGATCCTGACGTGACATCCTCGGTGCATATCCTCAACAAGGTAACCAGTCACAGCGTGCGCGCCGAACTGATTGGTCCGATCTAGACGGCCTCGTGCCGGGCAACGCCCGGCGGTCCACCCGGTGTTGCGGCGCCGGGTGAAGCGGTGGCCCGTCCATTGGCCGCGGACCGAAAAATTTCGGCCGTCATCGCGACCGCCCGGCGCTGATCATGGACCCCGCCGGAATCATCGCCGGCACGGCGGTGGCGAGCACGCTGGTTGGGATTATAATCGGTGTGGAAATCACTGGTTACGAGAGCCCGACTTCATGCTTGAATACATTTTCTTCCATCAGCAATCGCTGGAACAGTTCGTCATGCGCCTGGAGCAACAATCGATCCCGTACCAGGCGCGTGACGACGACATGGGGCTGGTGGTGGCGATTGCGGACGATCTGCCGGATGCCATCACCGATCCGCTCGACGCCTACTACGACAAGCTGCTGGAGGACGCCGAGAACCTGTCGGTCGAGGAAGGCGAGGCCGCGGAAAACTATACCGCGGGTCTCAACATCACCCTGAGCGATGGCCGTACGACGTCAGTGGAAGTGGCGCCCGAGCTCCTGAACCGGATTCTCGGCGCGATCAGCTTCGCGGAACTGAACCAGTTGCTCGAAGCCATCGTCAGCAGTGTCGAAAATCCCGACAACCGGCCGCTGTGCCAGCGTTGAAGCGGCGTCGTTGTCGGTGTGATAGTGACCGTAACCCGGGTACCAGTGCCCAACGGGGCGCAGGACGACGACATCGCGGTAGCGACGTATCCGTTTCGCGGGCACCGCAATCGGGTAGGTGGGACGCCGCCGTCAGGGAATGCGCCGCGCGGACGCGACCGTTCAAGTCTACAATGAACAAAGATGCTTTCTCACGCAGCGTGCCGTTGCCGTTGTTCGACAGCCGGCTGCACGCTGGCGATCACCGATTGCAGCAAAAATCCTGGCGAATTTCGCGGTACAGCCGCGCGTGGAACTTTCCCGGCCTGATGTTCGCTTGCGGCCTGGGTATGCCCGCGAGGCAAACGCAAAAGCCGGGCGCTTGCGCGCGGCTCGCAGTTTTAATCGCCGTGCCTGGGCGCGGCACCCGCGTGGCACTAATTTGACGCATTACATTCTTCAGACGGCGCGCTAAACTACTGGGGAAATGCATTTTTGCTTAGTTAACAAAGGAGATTAACCGCCAGTCTTGATCTGGCATAACGTTTGCAACAAACTGTGTGAAGATGGCGTCCAGATGTAAGTCTTGCCGAGCAAGAAAAAGAAAGGGACGCAGGACAAGACGTCGTGGATGGCCCAATACTGTTGACGGACTCTATAGGAGCGGCCGACCCATGACCATATTCAATCAGTACCTGAACCGTTACGCGGAATCGAAGGAGGAAGAGTACACGCTTCAGGAATACCTCGACATCTGCAAGAACGACACTTCTGCTTACGCCACCGCAGCCGAACGCATGCTGATGGCCATCGGCGAACCGGAGCTGGTGGACACCCGCCAGGATCCGCGCCTCAGCCGGCTTTTTTCCAACAAGGTCATCAAGATTTACCCCGCTTTCAGGGAATTCTACGGCATGGAAGAGACCATCGAGAAGATCGTCTCCTACTTCCGCCATGCCGCCCAGGGTCTGGAGGAAAAGAAACAGATTCTGTATCTGCTTGGCCCGGTCGGCGGCGGCAAGTCCTCGCTGGCCGAAAAGCTGAAGTCGCTCATGGAGCAATGCTCGTTCTACGCAATCAAGGGCTCGCCCATCAACGAATCGCCCCTGGGACTGTTTTCGCGCAGCGAGGACGGACCGATCCTCGAAGAGGACTACGGTATCCCGCGCCGCTACCTCAGCGGCATTATGTCGCCCTGGGCCATCAAGCGCCTGCACGAATTCAACGGTGATATTTCCAAGTTCAAGGTCGTGAAACTGCGCCCGTCGGTGCTGCAGCAGATCGGCATTGCCAAGACCGAACCGGGCGACGAGAACAACCAGGATATTTCCTCGCTGGTCGGCAAGGTGGACATCCGCAAGCTCGAGCAGTACTCGCAGGACGACTCCGACGCCTACGCCTATTCCGGCGGCCTGTGCCTCGCCAACCAGGGCTTGCTGGAGTTCGTGGAAATGTTCAAGGCCCCCATCAAGGTGCTGCATCCGCTGCTGACCGCAACCCAGGAAGGCAACTACATGGGCACCGAAGGCCTGTCGGCTATTCCCTTCGAGGGCATCATCCTGGCCCACTCGAATGAGTCGGAATGGCAGGCGTTCAAAAACAACCGCAACAACGAAGCCTTCCTCGACCGCATCTATATCGTCAAGGTGCCGTATTGCCTGCGCGCCTCCGAAGAAGTGAAGATCTACCAGAAGCTGCTGCGCCACAGCTCGCTGGCCGAGGCGCCCTGCGCGCCGGATACGCTGGAGATGATGGCACAGTTCGCGGTGCTCTCGCGTCTCAAGGAACCGGAAAACTCCAGTATCTTTTCCAAGATGCGCATCTACGACGGTGAAAACCTCAAGGACATCGACCCGAAGGCCAAGTCTTACCAGGAATACCGCGACTATGCCGGTGTCGACGAGGGCATGACCGGGCTGTCGACGCGTTTTGCGTTCAAGATTCTCTCCAAGGTGTTCAACCACGATCATTCGGAGGTGGCCGCCAACCCGGTACACCTGTTATATGTGCTGGAGCAGCAGATCGAGCAGGAGCAGTTTCCCCCGGAACTGGAGGAACAGTACATTTCCTACCTGAAAGGCTACCTGGCTTCCGAATACGCCGAGTTCATCGGCAAAGAGATCCAGACCGCTTACCTGGAGTCCTACTCCGAATACGGTCAGAACATCTTCGACCGCTATGTGACCTATGCCGATTACTGGATACAGGACGAGGAATACCGCGATCAGGATACCGGTGAGAGCTTCGACCGCGCGTCCCTGAACGAAGAGCTGGAAAAGATCGAAAAGCCCGCCGGCATCAGTAACCCGAAGGATTTCCGCAACGAAATCGTCAACTTCGTGTTGCGCGCACGGGCCAACAACAAGGGCAATAACCCGTCCTGGACCAGCTACGAGAAACTGCGTGGCGTGATCGAAAAGAAAATGTTCTCCAACACCGAGGATCTGCTGCCGGTGATTTCCTTCAACGCCAAGGCCTCGGCCGAAGACCAGAAGAAACATGAGGATTTCGTGGATCGCATGGTGGAAAAGGGCTACACGGAAAAACAGGTGCGGCTGTTGTCGGAATGGTACCTGCGCGTGCGTAAGGCTTCCTGAGGGTCGAGGTTTTGACACAGGTTATTGACAGGCGGCTGAACGGCAGGAACAAGAGCGCGGTCAATCGTCAGCGTTTCATCCGCCGCTTCAAGGCGCAGATCAAGCGCGCCGTGACCGACGCCGTGTCCGGGCGCAGTATCGTCGACATCGACAACGGCGAGAAAATCAACATCCCCGCGAGGGACATGTCAGAGCCCGTCTTCCAGCACGGCACCGGTGGCCGCCGCGAAGCCGTGCACCCGGGCAACACCGATTTCGTCAAAGGCGACAGGGTCAAACGTCCGCCCGACGCGGCGGGTGGCCAGGGCGGTAAGGCCAGCGACAGCGGCGGTGGTGAAGACGACTTCGCGTTTCAGTTGTCGCGCGAGGAATTCCTGGAACTGTTCTTCGAGGACCTGGCGCTGCCGGACCTGGTCAAGACCCAACTCGCCAAACTGGTGGATTTCAAAAGCGTGCGTGCCGGCCATACCAGCGACGGCGTGCCGACCAATATCAATGTCGTGCGTTCGCTGCGCGGTGCCCTGGCGCGGCGCATCGCCCTGCGCGGACCGCACATGAAGCGCCTGCGCGAGGTCAACGCCGAACTGACGGCGTTGCAGCCGGCGACCGGCGAGGACGACGAGGAGCCTGATACACGGGCGCTGGAACTGGAGGAAGAGGTGCGCCACCTCAAACAGCGCATCGAGTCTATTCCGTTTATCGACACCTTCGATCTGCGTTACAACAACCGGATCAAGCAACCCAAGCCGACTACCCAGGCGCTGATGTTCTGCCTGATGGACGTCTCGGGTTCGATGGATGCCGTGCGCAAGGACATCGCCAAGCGGTTTTTCATCCTGTTGTACCTGTTTCTCAAGCGTAACTACGAGCATATAGAGGTCGTATTCGTCCGCCACCACACCTCCGCCAAGGAGGTTGACGAAGAGGAGTTTTTCCACTCCCGCGAAACCGGTGGCACCGTGGTGTCCAGTGCGCTGCAACTCATGCACGAGATCATACGCGATCGCTATCCGTCCACAGAGTGGAACATCTATGCGGCCCAGGCATCCGACGGCGACAACTGGGACAACGACAGCACCAAGTGCCGTGACCTGTTGATGAGCAAAATCATGCCGTGCCTGCAGTATTTCGCCTATGTGGAAATCACCCCCGACGCCCACCAGAGTCTGTGGCAGGAATACGAACGGGTGGCGGGTGCTTACGGCAACTTCGCGATGCAGCAGATAGAAGATCCACAGGATATCTACCCGGTGTTCCGCGAGCTGTTCAGGAAGCGTGTGACATGACCCGAAACGTGATTACCGAGGGCTCGGAATGGACGTTTGAGCTGATCGGGCGCTACGACCGGGAGATTGCCCGGATTGCGCAGAATTACGGGCTGGATACCTACCCCAACCAGATCGAGGTCATCAGCGCCGAGCAGATGATGGACGCCTACTCCTCGGTCGGCATGCCGGTGAACTACCATCACTGGTCATTCGGCAAGGAGTTCCTGGGTGTCGAGCAGCGCTACAAGCGCGGCCACATGGGCCTGGCCTACGAGATCGTTATTAATTCCAATCCCTGCATCGCCTATCTGATGGAAGAGAACAGCATGACCATGCAGGCACTGGTGATAGCCCATGCCGCATACGGCCACAATTCCTTCTTCAAGGGAAATTACCTGTTCCAGACCTGGACCAATGCCGATGCCATCGTGGACTACCTGCTGTTTGCGAAGAACTATATTGCCGAATGCGAGCAGCGCTATGGCGAGCAGGAAGTGGAACTGTTGCTCGACTCCTGCCATGCCCTGATGAACTACGGTGTGGATCGCTACAAACGTCCTTCCAGGCTGTCCGCCGATCAGGAGCGCCGGCGCCAGAAGGAGCGCGAGGAATACCGGCAATTCCAGGTCAACGACTTGTGGCGGACCCTGCCGGTGAGGGACGTTGCCGAGTCCGCGCAGGACGAGCAGCGCTTCCCCGACGAGCCGCAGGAAAACCTGCTGTACTTCATCGAGAAGAACGCACCCTTGCTGCAACCCTGGCAACGCGAAATCGTGCGTATTGTGCGCAAGGTCGCACAGTATTTCTATCCGCAGCGCCAGACGCAGGTGATGAACGAGGGCTGGGCCACCTTCTGGCACTACACGATTCTCAATACCCTGTACGATGAGGGTCTGGTCAACGACGCTTTCATGATCGAGTTTCTGCAGTCGCATACCAACGTTGTCGCCCAGCCGCCGTTTAACAGCAAGTTCTACAGCGGTATCAATCCCTACGCGCTCGGTTTTTCCATGATGAGTGACCTGCGCCGCATCTGCGAACACCCGACCGACGAGGATCGCCACTGGTTTCCCGACATTGCCGGCAGCGACTGGATCAAGACGCTGGACTTCGCCATGCGCAACTTCAAGGATGAGAGCTTCATCGCGCAGTACCTGTCGCCCAGGCTGATTCGTGAATTCAAGCTGTTTTCGGTACTGGACGACGATGCGCAGGAGCAACTGGAGATTTCCAATATTCACGACGACCGGGGCTATCGCTACATTCGTCAGTCGCTGGCCGACCAGTACAACCTGGGCAGCCGCGAACCGAATATTCAGGTTTACAATGTCAATCGCTGCGGTGATCGCTCGCTCACCCTGCGCCACACGCAATACAGTCGGCGCCCGCTGGCGGAATCCGCCGAACAGGTCGTCAGACACATCGCGCGCCTGTGGGGTTTTACGGTGAGGCTGGAGTCCGTCATGGAGGAAGAAGACAAGGTCGATCTCGTGCACGAATGCAAGATCGAACACTGAGGTCGCGCGTGGACTGGGGCGGGTAGCAAAAAAGGCAAAAACAGAAAAGGGGTCGGAGTCATTTTCCAGATACGGGAAAATGACTCCGACCCCTTTTCTGCTGCATGGCACGGCATCGCCGCAACCGGTATCATGGCGCCCACGTGGAAACGACGGCGATAGGAGACACCCCATGAGCATTGGCTTGCGCTGGCTGTTAACGGCCCTGGTGCTGCTGCAGTTGAGTGGTTGCGGTATCAATAATATCCCCACCTACGACGAACAGGTCAGTGCGACCTGGAGCCAGGTGCTCAACCAGTATCAACGGCGCGCGGACCTGGTGCCGAACCTGGTCAACACCGTCAAGGGTTACGCCGCACAGGAAAAGGATGTCCTTACATCGGTGGTGGAGGCGCGTTCGCGGGTGGCGCAGACGCAGCTCCCGGCCAATGTGTTGACCAGCCCCGAGGCGTTCAAGACCTTTCAGGAGAACCAGGCGCAACTGAGCTCGGCGCTGGCGCGGCTGATGGTGGTGGTCGAACGTTACCCGGAGCTTAAATCCAACCAGAATTTCCTCGCCCTGCAGTCGCAGCTCGAGGGCACCGAGAACCGCATCGCCGTGGCACGCCGCGACTACATCCAGGCGGTGCAGAAGTACAACACGGAAATCCGCACCTTCCCGGGCCGGATCTGGAAATCCGTTCTGTACTCGGACGCCGCGCCGAAAGAGAACTTCAGCGTCTCCAGGGAAGTGCAGCAGGTTCCACAGGTCGAGTTCCAGCCGCGCTAGCATCGCACCGACGCGACTGAATGCGTCACCAGTCGATCGTGGATCGTAGATCGCAGGTTGGGCTTCGCTGACGCTCAGCCCAACCTACGAATGTTCAGCTATGTCGCAGGTTTCAATAGGGGATCAGCCACGGCCCATGCCGCACCGTTTGTATGACCATACGCCTTTGCGTGCCCTGCTGCTGGTGCTGTGTCTGCTCAGCGCCGCGGCCCATGCCGCACCGCAGTTCCCCGCGCTGAGCGGGCGCGTAGTCGACGCCGCTGGCGTTTTGTCGGCGTCGACAAAAAGCCAGCTTGAGAGCATCCTCGCCCGACACGAGCGCGAAACCAGCAACCAGCTGGTGGTGGTCACCCTCAAGGATCTGCAGGGTTATGCCATCGATGACTACGGCTATCAGTTGGCCCGCCACTGGCAAATCGGCCAGGCCGGACGCGATAACGGCGCGCTGCTGATCGTCGCGCCCAAGGAACGCAAGGTGCGCATCGAGGTGGGTTACGGGCTGGAAGGCACGCTCACGGATGCCGTCTCGCACAGCATTATCCAGACCCTCATGTTGCCACGCTTTCGCCAGGGCGACTATGACGCCGGTGTACGCGCCGGTGTCGATGCGATACTCGCCGCCATCGCCGGTACCTATAAACCGCTGCCGGAAAAGCGCACCACGAAGCACCGTGGCGGGGATTTCCTGACCTTTGTGATCATGGCCATTGCGCTCGGCGAGTTCTTCACCGGCGTATTCCGCTCGCGGCTGGTCGCGGCCGGCGTGCTCGGCACGGGCACCGGCCTGCTGGTCGGGCTGCTGATGGGGTCGCTCATCTTCGGCGTGCTGGCGGCACTGCTGGTGATCGTGTTTCACCTCTTCTTCATGGGTGGTGGCGGCGGAGGTCCCGGGCGCGGCGGCCGCAGTGGTTATTACGGCGGTCTCTATGGTGGCGGGCTCGGTGGCGGGACTTTCGGCGGTGGCGGCGGCTTTGGCGGTGGCGGTTTTTCCGGCGGCGGTGGCGGCTTCGGAGGCGGCGGCGCCTCGGGAGGGTGGTGATGGCATTTCTGAGCGACCAGGACCGGCAGCGCATCCGTGCCGCCATCGAGGCGGCCGAGCGCAGAACCCGCGGCGAATTCGTCACCGTGATCGCGCGCGAGGCCGATGACTACCTCTACATCCCCATCCTGTGGGCGGCCCTGATCGCGTTGCTCATTCCGGCGCTCGACCAGTTCCTCGACCAGCCCTGGCTGGGCGCCCACATCTACACCACGCAGGTTGTCAGTTTTGTGCTGATCGCCGTGCTGTTTCGCCTGCCTGCGATCAAGCACCGCCTGATTCCCAAAAGCGTGCAGCAGCAGCGCGCCCACCGCATCGCGCTGGAGCAGTTCCTGTTGCAGAACCTGCACGGCACCGAAGAGCGCACCGGCGTGTTGCTGTTCGTGTCAACCGCCGAGCACTATGTGGAGATCATCGCCGACAAAGGCATCAACGACAGGGTCGAGTCCGGCGCCTGGGCCGTGCTGGTGCAGGATTTCGTGGCGCAGGTGCGTAAGGGTCGGGTCGCCGAGGGCTTCGTACGCACCATCGAGGCCTGCGGCGAGTTGCTGGAAACGCATTTTCCCGCCCGGGAAGGTGACCGCAACGAGTTGCCCGATCACCTGGTCGAGTTGTAGGGCAATGCCGTCGCCTGCGGGACAAAGCGGTTATCGCCCGAGACGCGAGCAAATGCGTTCTGACGCAGCCGTGACTGGATTGATCCGTCTGTGACCCCGTGGGTTCTGCTCGATAGCGCACCGGTACCCGGCAACGCCCGGGAGCTGCGCCTGTACCGGCGGGAGGATGAATTCTCGATCCGGATTGCCGGCCGCGGCGAGCTGATGAACAGCCGCGTGCATGGTTCCGAGGATGCGCTGGCCGAGCAGACCTGCGCGAGGCTGACGGGGTGCTCAACGCTGCGATTGCTCATTGGCGGCCTGGGCATGGGCTTTACGCTCGCTGCGGCGCTGCGACAGGTCGGTGAACAGGCGCAGGTGGTGGTGGCCGAACTGGTGCCGGCTGTGGTGGCCTGGAACCGGGGGCCGCTTGGGGCGCATGCCGGTCACCCGCTCGAGGATCCGCGGGTGACGGTGCACGAGGGCGACGTCGCCCGCCTTCTGAGGAGCGCCCGGCAGGCCTACGACGCGATCCTGCTGGATGTCGATAACGGCCCCGAGGGACTTACCCGCAAGGAAAACGACTGGCTGTACAGCATGCCCGGGTTGAACGCGGCCTATGCGGCACTGCGCCCCCGGGGAGTGTTGGCGGTGTGGTCGGCCGGTCCGGATCCGGCGTTTTCCCAGCGGCTGCAAAAGGTGGGCTTCGTGGTGGAGGAGGTGCGCGTGCGCGGGCATGGATCGACGGGCGCGCGGCATATTATCTGGTTCGCGAGGCGCGGGGCCTGACTGCACCGTGCGCCTGGGCCCGGCGCGGTCGGGCGGCCGAGCCGGGTGTATGGCTCGCAGGGCCATGGCGGATGTGCGATAATGCCGCCCTCGCACGATTCGTCTCCTCCGCTGTACGTATTTCCGTATCCGGTTTCCTGGCCGGACGGAGCGGCGTCCGGCCCGCAGGTTCCAGCCCCGTGCCCTCGTTAACCCTCTGATTGTGGAAGAAGTCTCTTGATTACCACTGCCAACATCACCATGCAGTTCGGCTCCAGGCCGCTGTTCGAAAACATCTCGGTCAAATTCGGCAATGGCAACCGCTATGGTCTGATCGGTGCCAACGGCTGCGGCAAATCCACCCTGATGAAGATCCTGGGCGGCGACCTCGAGCCGAGCGCGGGCAATGTCAGCGTCGATGCCAATGAGCGCGTCGGCAAGCTGCGCCAGGATCAGTTCGCCTTCGAGCACTGCAGCGTGCTGGATACCGTCGTCATGGGCCATGCCGAGCTCTGGCGGGTCAAGCAGGAGCGCGACCGTATCTATGCGCTGCCGGAGATGAGCGCAGAGGAGGGCATGCAGGTCGCTGATCTGGAGGTGCACTTCGCGGAGCTGGACGGTTACACTGCGGAGGCGCGCGCCGGCGAGCTGTTGCTGGGTCTGGATATTCCGCTGGAACAGCACGCAGGTCCCATGAGCGCGGTGGCGCCTGGCTGGAAACTGCGCGTGCTGCTGGCGCAGGCGCTGTTCGCCGACCCGGATATCATGCTGCTCGACGAGCCCACCAACAACCTGGATATCAACACTATCCGCTGGCTGGAAGGCGTGCTCAATGCGCGCAACAGCACCATGGTGATCATCTCCCACGACCGGCACTTCCTGAACAGTGTGTGCACCCACATGGCCGACCTGGACTATGGTGAGTTGCGCATCTATCCGGGTAACTACGACGAATACATGATTGCCTCGACGCAGGCGCGCGAACGACTGTACGCCGACAACGCCAAGAAGAAGGCACAGATCGCCGATCTGCAGTCTTTCGTCAGCCGCTTTTCCGCGAACGCCTCCAAGGCCAAGCAGGCGACCTCCCGCGCCAAGCAGATAGAAAAGATCAAGCTCGACGAGATCAAGCCGTCCAGCCGGGTGAACCCTTACATCCGCTTCGACCAGGCCAGGAAGCTCTACCGCCTGGCGCTGGAAGTGGATGGCCTGAGCAACGGTTATGACGGGGTGGCGTTGTTCAGCAATCTCGACCTGATGGTCGAGGTCGGTGAGCGCATTGCGGTGATCGGGCCGAACGGTATCGGCAAAAGCACGCTGCTCGGGACCCTGGTGGGGGCTCTGCAGCCCGACAAGGGTAAGGTCAAATGGTCCGAAAATGCCGATATCGGCTATTTCGCCCAGGATCACGCCGCCGATTTCGCCAGCGACACGCCGCTGTTCGAGTGGATGAGCCAGTGGGGAAAACCCGGCGACGACGAGCAGGTGATTCGCGGCACCCTCGGTCGGCTGCTGTTCTCCTCGGACGAAATCAACAAGCCGGTCTCGGTGCTGTCCGGCGGCGAACAGGGGCGCATGCTGTTCGGCAGGCTCATGTTGCAGCAACCGAACATCCTGGTTATGGACGAGCCGACCAACCACCTGGATATGGAATCCATCGAGTCGCTCAATACCGCGCTGGAGAACTATCCGGGCACGCTGATCTTCGTCAGCCACGACCGCGAGTTCGTCGCCTCGCTGGCCACGCGCATTATCGAGCTTACGCCCAACGGCGTGGTCAATTTCAGCGGCAGCTACGACGACTACCTGCACAGTCAGGGTGTCGAACTGGTGGGCAGAACCGGCACCTGATCGGGGGCAGGGTTTCAGGCATCCCGGCTGAAGCGGCGCAGCCCGGGCTTTTAGCCGGGTCGTCCGACCGGATCTGTCAGCTCACAGCAGCAGATCGTCTTCGATAGGGTGGAAAACGCTGGCCGCCACGATCAGCGAGTCGGCGGTGAGCGCCGGCACGCCGTACACCTCGGCGCTGACGGCATAATCCGTTCGGATTTTCGCCAGCAACAGGTCGAAGTCGCCATCGCCGGAGAGTAAGACAACGGTGTCGACCTGCTTCGCCAATTGCATAACATCAATCGCAATACCCACGTCCCAGTCGCCCTTGGCGGATCCGTCACTGCGCTGGATGTAGGGTTTGAGCTTGATGCTGAAGCCGATCTGTTTGAGCGCGTTCTGGAATTTCAGTTGTTTGTCGAGGCCGCGATGAATGGCATAAGCGGTCGCGGAAACAATCTCGCCTTCGGCGCTGATGCGTTGCCAGAGTTTCCGGTAGTCAAACTGGCGACCGTACGCCTGGCGGGTCGTGTAGTAGATGTTCTGCACATCGACAAAAACAGCAATGGTTTTCACTCGGGAACCGGCTCCCGGATCAGCGCCGGAAATGCAGGACAGTGTCTTTGCAGCCGGCGCCATCGGGCGCCGGTGCATCGAATCGCTGAAACTCGTGTGCGTAGCCCGGCACCTGGTTGCCGCTAGCGGGCCCCTTGTGAGCTGGAACGTGCCCGATTGCCTGAGCGACCCTGGCCGCCGTTGGGACGTCCCTTGAAAGCCGGGCGCTGGCTGTTGCGGGCGGGTGCCGGCTTTTTGCCGGCCGGTTTTCTCGGCGCCGCCTGCTGTCTGCCTCGTCCCCGGTTGATCGGTTCCGGTTTTATGGACAGGTCGGGTGCGAAATCGTCGACCACCACCTTGGGGATCTCGCGTTTTACCAGGCGTTCGATATCTCTGAGCAGGCCCAGTTCATCGACGCACACCAGTGACATGGCTTCGCCTTCGTTGCCTGCGCGACCGGTGCGGCCGATGCGGTGAATGTAATCTTCGGCTACATGCGGCAATTCGTAGTTCACCACGTGCGGCAACTGGTTAATGTCCAGTCCTCGCGCTGCAATGTCGGTTGCGACCAGCACCCGCACCTTGCCGGATTTGAAATCGGCCAGCGCCCGGGTGCGCGCGCCCTGGCTCTTGTTGCCGTGAATGGCGGCCGCGGTGATGCCATCGGTATTCAGCTGTTCGGAAAGCCGGTTGGCGCCATGCTTGGTGCGGTTGAACACCAGCACCTGTTTCCAGTTGTTGGAACCGACAAGGAACGAAAGCAGTTCACGTTTACGGTCTCTGTCCACCGGGTGAACGACCTGGTTGACGAGTTCGGAAGCGGTATTGCGTCGTGCCACTTCGATCAGGGCGGGCGAGTTCAGCAGTTCATTGGCCAGCCGCTTGATTTCATCCGAGAAGGTCGCCGAAAAGAACAGGGTCTGTTTGTGTTTCGGCAGCAGGGCGAGCACCTTGCGGATGTCGCGAATGAAACCCATGTCGAGCATGCGGTCGGCTTCGTCAAGCACCAGGATCTCGACCCTGGAAAGGTCGACGGTATTCTGGCCGACGTGATCCAGTAAGCGGCCCGGGGTTGCGACCAGGATGTCGATGCCGTTACGCAGTTTCTGTATCTGCGGATTGATTTTCACGCCACCGAAAATCACCGTGGCTTTCAAGGGCAGGTGTTTGCCATAGATGTCCACACTCTCGCCCACCTGTGCGGCCAGCTCGCGGGTCGGGGTGAGCACCAGGGCGCGGATAGCGCGTCGGCCTTTTCCGGGCTTTTCCGAGGACATCAATCGCTGCAACAGCGGCAGGGTGAAACCGGCGGTCTTGCCGGTACCGGTCTGTGCGCCACCCATGAGGTCGCGGCCTTCGAGGATCGGCGGGATCGCCTGGCGCTGGATCGGGGTGGGTTCGCTATAGCCTTTTTCGGATACGGCACGGAGTAATTCGGCCCTGAGGCCGAGGGATTCAAATGACATGCTAAGTTGTTCTCCAGGGAGCGGCCTACCCAATACATACGGTTTGGGACGGTCTAGGCGGAAGCTTATCGGGTTGTTTTGAGGTGAATCGGGAAGGATTACCGCATTGATAACAGGTGCAGACCGAAGTGCACCCAAGCTTGCGGCTCAGTATACCTGAAATTTCAACGAAAAACAGATCCTTGAAGAATAATCGCCAATATTTGCACAAGGTGTCTTGCGGGGATGACGGTCGGGCCGCATGGGGCACGGCTGCACCTGAAGAAATATGTGGTGTTTCCAATCGAAAACCGGTTAGACTGCGCGGCGATACAATCTCCCCGGGTTTTTGTCAGAAGTTGTCTACAACATTTCTCCTGTTAATTACCTCGTAAGATTTGTAACACGTTTCTATTTTTTGATATCTGATGAGGTAATTATCATGGCAACAGGAACCGTCAAATGGTTTAACGACGCCAAGGGCTTCGGCTTTATCACGCCTTCCGATGGCAGCAAGGACGTTTTTGCGCACTTTTCTGCGATTGCGAGCGAGGGTTTTCGCAGCCTGGCCGAAGGCCAGGAAGTGACCTTCGATGTGGAAGACGGACCCAAAGGCCCGCAGGCAACGAACATCAAGATCTGAACGGTCTGCCGGTTTGTGTCTCGAGCAAACCCCGCGAGTTATCGCGGGGTTTTTTTATGCGCGAAAAGGAGCTTTATAGTGAAGAGACTGTTTGTCGGCAGTTTGCCGCCCACCACGACCGAAGAGTCGGTGCAGGCGCTGTTCTCCCAGTTTGGGACGGTACGTTCCATCGAACTCGTGAAAGACCTGTTTTCCGGTAATTGCAAGGGCTTCGGCTTTCTTGAAATGGAGGGCCACGAGGCCCGCGCCGCCATTGCCGAGCTGGACGGAAAGTCTTTCGAAGGCAACTACCTGAAGGTGAAATTCGAGGATGATCGCGGCAAAGGCCACAAGGGCCGCCGCCGCTGAGGCTGGCGGCAAGTGCGAACCCTCGCACGCCTGTCCCGGTTCGCTCGACCGGACCAACGTCTGAAAGTATCTGATTCGGCTGCGCGCAGCGGGTCGCCCGTCTATCGGCTCGAGCAGCCGCGGCGCGCGTAAGGCGCGGCGCACAAAAAAAGGGGGCTCGAAAGCCCCCTTTATGCTTACCGGTTTGTTGTCCGGTATTACCTGCCTGTTGCCGGGCCCTGGGGGCCGCCATAAGGACCCTGGGGGCCGCCATAGGGGGCCTGGGCACCATTAGGGCCCTGGGGTCCACCGTAGGGTCCCTGGGGACCGCCGTAAGGACCCTGGGGACCGTACCCACCTGGCCCGCCATACGGGGCGCCATAACCATAGGGTGCACCGTAGCCGTAGCCCGGGTAGCCGTAACCGCCGTAGTAGGTCTCGCGACCATATCCGTATCCGCGACCCTGACCGCGACCGCTGCCGTGACCGCTGAAGTTCATATCGAAGTCGCTGTCGCCGAACATGTCGCCCATGCCGCTGCCGTCGTTACCCCAGCCGTTGTTACCCCAGCCGTTGTTCCAGGGACCCCAGGCACCGGCCGAAGCCGATACTGCCGCGAGGCCAAGCGCGGCGACAATAGTTGTAAGTTTCATCATGATCTCTCTCCGAGCCAATTTTATAATAATAGTTGGCGTCTAGTAGTGTTTCGCGTCGCAGTGACGCAGGGTGTCCGAATGATGGATGGCGTCGTAGTGAAGGGTGGTGCTGTGAGTGACGTCGGGCGTCGAAAGGACCCAGGCAGTATTTCAGAGGCCAGCGACAATAGCAAGGACTACAGAATAAGCGCAGGAGCAACCGCTCCCATTTCCGGGTTTGCTTTTGACCCTGGAAATACAAGCTTTGCGTGCAAGTGTCGTTGTTTTTAATGGAGTTCGCCCTGGTGGCGGCTTGCACCCAACGGATGCTTGTGAACCTTTGTCTGCAAAGGCGACACGGGCGTCACGTTCGCGCGATATATCGACGCTGCGAAAGCCGGACGCACCGTGCTGTTTCGTCTATGGCGGACTGGCCGATGCAGCCCGGCCGGGCTGCCCGCGCAGGCCTTTCGGCAGCAGACCGCGCTCGATAAGCTCGAAAATCCCCTGCACCAGCAGGGCCAGCACGGCGGCGGGTACCGCGCCCTGCAGGATCAGGGCGGTATTGTCGAGCCGTATACCGGTGAGGATGGGCTGGCCATAGCCGCCGGCGCCGATGAGGGCGCCCAGGGTCGCGGTACCCACATTGATCACCGCTGAAGTCTTGATCCCGGCGAGAATGGCGCGGGTGGCCAGCGGTAACTCCACGATGCGCAGCCGGGCCCCCCGCGGCAGTCCCAGTGCCTGCGCCGATTCGACGATGGCCGGCGGGATGTCCTTGAGTCCGGCGTAGGTGTTGCGAACGATGGGCAGCAGGCTGTAGAGAAACAGGGCCACAATCGCCGGGGGGCCGCCGATGCCGAGCAGCGGGATCATGAATACGAACAGTGCCAGCGAAGGAATCGTCTGAATGATGCCTGCCACGCCCAGCACGAGTTGACCGATACGCTGGCGGCGCGCCGCCAGGATGCCCAGTGGAATGGCCAGCAGGATCGCCGCAGACAGCGAGATACCCACCAGTACGAGATGTTCAACGGTGTGTTGCCAGAACCGCTGCCACGGGCTCGTGACCTGCTCATCCACGTCCAGGTGGAGGGAGCGGCGCAGAAACCCGGCTGCAACCGCGGACTCGCTCCGGCCATCGAGTTTCACCTGTGCATTCAACCGGCTCATGGTCGGAGCATCGATGAGTCCGGCCAGCCGCTTGTACATGGCGACGACCTCCGGAGCGCGCTGTGCGAGATCGGCTCGGTACAGAATCACCGCGTTGTAGACGGGAAAGTAATGCAGGTCATCCTCGAGTGCGCGTAGCTTGTAATAGGCGATTTCCGCATCCGTGGTGTAAATATCGGTGACGTCCAGCGTGCCGGAGGCGATGCCACGATAGGCCAGGTCATGGTCCAGGCCGCGAACGTTTGTCTGTGGCAGGTGGTAGCGCGTCTGCAGACCCGGCCAGCCGTCGGCGCGGTCCATGAATTCGTTACCGAAGCCCATAACGAGATCGGGGTGCTTCTTCAAATCGGAGATGGTCCGCAGTCCCAGTCGCCTGGCCAGTGTTTCTTTTACGCCCATGGCGTAGGTGTTATTGAAACCCAGTGGTGCTGTCATCCGCAGGCCTCGGTCTGCCAGCGCCTGCTCGAGTTGTGCCTGCGTGCGCAGCTTTTCGTCGACCAGGATCTCCTGCGTCAGCGTGCCGGTGTATTCGGGGTAGGCGTCGATATCGCCGCCGAGCAGAGCGTTCCACAATACCCGTGTGCCGCCCAGTTGACGCTGATGGGTTGCCTGCGCGCCGGCTTCGCTCGCCAGAAGCTGGAGCATCTCGCCGAGGATGACGGATTCGGTAAACACCTTGGAGCCGACCGTAACCTGCGCCGGTGCTGCCTCGCCGCCGGCAGCGGCCCGTACGGGCGATACGGCGCAGAGCACCGTCAGTACCGCCGCGATGATTCGGCCGGTCAGTTTCATCCAAGCGCCGCGGCGAGCTGCGCCATGGGTTCGCGCTGTGCAGAGATAAATTCCTCGACGAAGGCTTCCGCCGGGTTCCGGGCCAGATCCCTGAAGGAGCCGGTCTGTACGATGCGCCCGTCCCGCATCAGCACCAGGGTCTGGCCGAAAAAGGCGGCTTCGGCGATGTCATGGGTGACCAGCACAACCGTCTTGCCGAGTTCGGCGAAGATGGTTTTGAGTTCCTGTTGCAGCTGGTAGCGGATCATGGGGTCCAGCGCGCCCAGCGGTTCGTCCAGCAGCAGCAGGTCGGGGTCCAGCATCAGTGCGCGCATCAGGCTGACCCGCTGGCGCTGGCCGCCGGACAGCTCGGCCGGAAAACGTGTCATCAGTTCCTGCGGGAGCCGCACCAGTTGGGCCAGCTCGGCGAGCCGGCCATCGATCCAGGCAGCATCCCGGCGCAGGTAGCGTGCCATGACGGTGACGTTTTCGCGCACATTGAGGTGGGGAAACAGGCCGCCTTCCTGAATCACATAACCCATCCGCCGCCGTGCCAGCAGTATACTTGCCGGCGTCACGGCGCTCCCCTCGAAGGTGATGGTGCCCGAATCGGGCTGAACCAGCCCGGCGATAAGGCGCAACAGTGTGGATTTGCCGCAACCGCTGGGGCCGATGAGCACCAGCGTTTCGCCGTTCGAGACCTGAATATCCGTGGCTGTCAGGGCCTCGGTGCCGCCGTAGCGTTTGGAAACCTGCGAGAGTACCAGCATGCGGCTAGTGTGTTGGATTTCCCGGTGGTCCTCAAGGCGTGCCATACAGGAGGCTCAGGCAACGGTGGCCTGCGACGTTCTGGCGTGGTCCGCGTTACAGCAGGTGCTGGTCTCTTCGCTTCTTCACCACTTTCTGAACAGGTCATCCGCGCTGGCGGCTGTCGGGGCGCTGTCGTCGAAAAGGCTGTCGAGCGTCAGCAGGCTCAGGTGTCCGTCTTCAGTGACAGGTAGAAATGCCCCGGTGTCGATAAACCAGACGTTGGCGGAGCGATAAATTCTTCGGTCGGACATGATGGTGTGCCCGCATACAACCTGGTCGATCCCTTCCACAGGGCCTGTGACAAGGCCGTCGGCACGCCGCCGGCTCCAGACGGCAATCTCACGCGCGGCGGCGTCGCCCGCTTCGAGTGCATCGAGAAACGCCTGCCAGCTCAACTGTTCCGGTATATCTGCGTGAACGATGCCAACGCGTCCGTATCTGGTTTCGATTTCCATGACCACTGGCAGCTGCCGGAACGCCGCAAGGTATTTTTCGCGCGTCCCGGCATCCAGCGCCAGCCACCATTGACCACCGTTCATCGACACCCAGCCGGACAGGACGTTATTGTCATGTCGCGACTTCAGCGCCATATCCTCATGGTTTCCGATGCAGGGGTGAAACCAGGGCCTCGCCAGCCAGTCGAGTGTCTCCGTGGACCGGGGGCCGCGGTCGATGAGGTCGCCCACGGAAAACAGGCGGTCGCTCTCCGCGATAAACTCCACATCGTCCAGTGCCTCGCGCAGTTTGTCGAAACAACCGTGAATGTCGCTGACGACAAAATCACGGCCACGCGCGTTAGGCCTGTAGCGTTGTACGATCTGGATCATGTGGATTTCCAACAGCGCTCCGATGGAAAATCGGCAAATACTGGAAAAGAGCGTCGGAGCAATCAAAGAATAGTACCTTGCTCTCCTTCTGCGAGCGGGCACCCGGGAGCAGGCCATCGAGCGCTAGCGTCTGGATGAGAAGGATTTTGCTGACTAAAGTAAGCATAAGGAAGCGGTGTCAGAACACGCCGTCCAGGATGCGACAACGCCGCTCAAACGGGTACTGACTGACAGGGCTGGATATAAACTTGCGGGAAATCATCAGCGTTACCACTGACAAACGCGAAACACTGGTTGATATTACCGAACAGGTGAGACGGGTTGTCAGTGCCAGCGGCATTGCCGATGGCGTCGTGAGTGTGTACGCGCAGGGCGCCACGGCCGCAGTGATGATCCAGGAAAACTGGGACGAGAGTGTGCAGACGGATGTGGTCAATTTTCTGCGCAAAATCATTCCCAAGGGGGTCTGGCTTCACGACAGGCAGGATGGAAACGGCGACTCGCATTTAAAGGCCGGCCTGGTGGGGCCATCCGAAACGGTGCCGATCATTGACGGCGCGCTGGGATTATCGACCTGGCAGAATATTTTTCTGTGCGAGTTCGATGGTCCGCGTTCAGAACGCCACATTGTCTGTACCGTTATCAGCGATAACTGACTGGTGGTGTTTCGCGCGTCGGTCAATTCAAGGGTGTCGGGCACGCCTTCCATGGGCGCTCGCTGTCAGCCAGAATATAACCATAATCAGATTAATAAACAGGTCGTTAGATCTTATAAATAAGTACTTATGAATATTCGGATAGGCTATTAGTATAGCTTTTGTTGACATAAAAAATACTCGGGCTATCATCAAATCCCTAATAAGATTGGTGTATCTACGAAGTCTGCCTTCCCTGTGCCCCGCTTTGCACAACCTGTGTGGATGCCCGGTCAATAACAATAACCATCCGGACCTACACCTACCAGTGGCGTCCCATGCATGCCGGCACCTATTTCTACCACTGCCACACCAACACGGTGCTGCACGCGGAAATGGGCATGTACGGCGCGTTGATTGTCGACCTGCCGCAGGGACCGGGTCGGGCCTTCGAAGGCGGGCCGGCCTATGACGTGGAGGCCATCTGGGCGGTGGATGAAATCGATTCCAGCTGGCATACGCTGAACTGGACCGCGGGCACCTGCGGCGGCGATGTGGGGCTGAATGATCTAAACCCCGACTACTTCGTCATTACCGGTGTCGACGGCGCCCAGTCGGCGCTGACGGCACCCGGTGTCGCGGTCGACATGGACCGCGGGCAGCGTTTGCTGGTGCGCTATATCTGTGCCGGTTACATGCCGCAGCGGATACGCTTCGGCGGTTTGACCGCCTCGGTTGTGGCGTCCGATGGCCGGCCGTTGCCGTAGGCGATAAACGTGACGAGCCTGGATGCGGTGTCCGCCGAACGCTATGACTGCATTATCACGCCGACACGTTCCGGCACCTATACGGTCACGATCGATATCAAGCACTGGGTCACCGGTCAGGTACTGGGTACGGCGCGTACCCGTATCAACGTCGCCTAGCGACATCACTGCAGGAAAACCGGCCGGAGGAATGATCCCCATCCCTCCGGCCTCTTCCCGCGTCCTCAGGGGCAAATCCGGTAACGCAGGGTCTGCGTAAAGGTGCCGTCGTTATTGTTGACGGACCGCATATCCCCGACTATGCCTGCATACTTGCCGGTGCCGCCAACGATGCTTATCTGCGAAGCGCCTGCGTCGAATTCACGCCCCGCAACCTGGATGCTGCCGTTTTCGAGCGTCAGTGTCCACTGGCACTGGTAGCTGTGATCAACGCGTGTGCGTATGCATGTACCGCTGTTGTTGCCGATCGTCTGTCGCTGTTCGTCCAGCAGCGGCTGATCGAAAACGAGTATGTCACCCACTGAGTCTCCCGGTTCACCGGTGTCGATATATCTGGCGGTGTGGATGCGGGCGTCTGCGATGGTTATCAAGTCCTGCGGTTCTTGCCGCGAGCAGGATACGGCTCCCAGGACGCCTGCGCTTAACACCAGGGTCTTTATATGAATAGAAATGGTTTTCATCTCGAAGTTCTGTCAGCGCGAACAGGTGCGAAATACTATAGGCGAAAGTGAGCCGCTTGTAACAGGGAGAATGGCCGGGCTATGCTGCGTCTCATTCGCTCGCGCAGCGTCAAGCACAGGAGCAGGGCGATCACGACAGCTTGCCGCCGGTGGCCCGATGGATAGACGATGAGTGGGATTCAGGCAGTCCTGTTTGATTTTGGAGGCGTGCTGGCCGAAGAGGGATTCAGCCATGTTCTGGAATCCCTGGCGGAACAACAAGGGTTGCAGGTGCAGGACATGACCGCGGCGGGGGCGCGGGCGGTTTATGATTCCGGTTTTGTACTGGGCCGGGCGACGGAGTCGGAGTTCTGGTCGCTGCTGCGTCAGCGCACCGGACTGCGTGGCGACGATGCGGCGCTGACCGCGAAGATCCTGAGTGGATTTACTGTCAGGCCCTGGATGCGGGAACTGGTGCAGCGACTCAGGGCACAGGGCTATGTCACCGGCATCCTCAGTGACCAGACGGACTGGTTGGACCGGCTGGATTCACGGCAGCATTTCTACAGGCTGTTTGACCGCATCTACAACAGCTATTACCTGGGCAAGGGAAAGCGAGACCCCTCTTTGTTCAGCGACGTGGCCGCCGACCTTGGCCTTCCTCCCGCGTCGATACTGTTCGTCGACGACAGCGCGGGCAATGTGGCGAGGGCCGCGGCTGCGGGGATGCAGACCATACAATACGTCGACCGGGAGACTTTCTTGAAAGCGCTGGAGGCCAGCCTGCGATGAATATCACTCATGAACCTGAACAGTGCCGCTTCGTTGCGGTTGTCGATAACCAGGAGTCGCGGCTGGAGTATGAGCTGCTGCCCCGTCACGGCATTAATTTCACCTTAACCTTCGTGCCGGAATCATTGCGCGGGCGGGGTGTCGCTGAAAAACTGGTACGCGCCGGCCTTGCGTGGGCGCGCGAACAGGATTTCGCAATAGAAGCCAGCTGCTGGTATGTGCGACGGTTTCTGCGCTGATTGACGCAAAAAATGGGCTGCCCACCAGTCCGTGGGTGCTGCCGCCCGGCGCGGCTGGCGTGGAATCCGGCCGCTTCGCGTCCCGGGAGCGTCGGGCATCCGTGCCTGCGGTTGATGCTACTGTGATTTCCCGGTCGGCGTCTGTGCTGCGGCCGAGGCTGTTCATTGCTGCAAAAGTACTCTAGAATTACACGCCAACGGTCTGAGTCAAAACAGGAATTCGTGAGGATGCGAATCATGTGCCGAAGCCTCATCAGCCCTTTCCTTTATATGGTTGTCGCCCTGGCGGGTCTGGTAGCCACGCCGCGGGCCGCGTTTGCCGCGGACGGGTATGACGTTTCCTATCTCTGGTCGCACGATATTGCCGGAGTACGCGACTACCGGGAGCGCGTTGCCAGTGTGCTGGGACCCGCTGTGGCGAAGGATCTCAAGGTGGTTGCCAGCGGCGAGCTGTTCGGTCTGGTCTACCTGCGCCAGGGCGACAGCGCCGGCGCAAGCCGGGTTGCGCGCAGCCATACCCGGCTGCTGCGTTCGCGCGGCCTGGAGGCGGCGAGCCCGGTGCGTGCACGGGACTGGAGGCTGGTCGGCAGCGGTGAGGCGCGGCGCGTGTCCATCGCATCGCTGGACACGCCGAAGGTGTCGCGCAGCAAGATGACGACCCGCGAGCGCAGCCGCGAGATACACAATCTCGAGGTTGCGGTTGAGAATTATATCGACGGCCTGCGCCGGGAGGGCAAGATCGCACCCGACGAGCGCACCGGCTGGTCGGTGTACGATTTCACCACCGGCGAAAAACTCGTCACCATCAACGAGGATGAGCAGTTCCAGGCGGCCAGCCTGGTCAAGCCCTTTATCGCCGCGGCGTTTTTCCACAAGGTCGCGCAGGGAGAGCTCATTTACGGTCCCGACAGCCGCCGCCACATGGAACTGATGATCCAGCGTTCGGACAATGCCGCTGCCAACTGGGCGATCCGGCAGGTGGGCGGCCCGCAGGCGGTGGAACGGATCCTGAAACGCAGTTACCCCGGCATATTCCAGGAGATACACCTGGTCGAGTACATCCCGGCCGACGGGCGCACTTACCGCAACAAGGCCTCGGTGCACGATTACAGCCGGTTTCTGTATGCCGTCTGGAAAGACGACATCGCCGGTGCCCGCGAAATCAAGCGTCTGATGGCGCTGCCGGGTTCCGACCGCATCTACACCGGTGTCAGCGAAGTGCCTAAAGGCACCCGGGTTTACGACAAGACGGGCAGTACGGCGCGTGTCTGCGGTGACATGGGCATTCTGAGCGTCCGGGGCGCCGACGGGAGGCGTTACCCCTATACGCTGGTCGGCATCATCGAGAAGCAGCAAAGCGCGCCGAACTACACGGCCTGGATCCGCTCACGCAGCGACGTGATCCGCAACGTCTCGGCCATTGTCTACAAGGGTATCGCGCAACACCACGATATCTAGGCGGCGCGCCCCGCGGTGAACTTTTTGGCGGGTAAAACGCCTAAAATAGACCAGAGTCTGAAGGATACCCGCCATGCGTATACGCGCACTTTTGCCAGGTGTACTGGCGCTGCTTTTTTACATGCCGGCGTTTGCCGACACCCCCCCGGCCGCGCAGCGATCGGCATCTAACACGGAAACCGCAATTCTCGCCGGCGGCTGTTTCTGGTGCCTCGAGGCGGATTTCGAGAAACTCGACGGGGTGATGGACGTGGTGTCCGGGTACACGGGCGGGCATGTCGGTAACCCGACATACAAGCAGGTTTCCGCCGGCGGCACCGGGCACGTCGAGTCAGTCGAGGTCACCTTCGATGCTGACAAGATCACTTACCCGCAAATCCTGGACTACTTCTGGCACCATATCGATCCGACGCGGGATGACGG
>JAJDOI010000035.1 GCA_022340245.1 Thiogranum sp. | reverse complement strand
CGTTACCCGGAAAACAGCCGCCCCGGCCTGCAGGCCGCGCTCGAGGCGGGGGCCTGCTGGCTGGAGTTCGATGTCCAGATGTGCCCTGACGGCGAGTTCGTGGTGCTGCACGACGACAACTTTGTGCGTACCGCCGGTGTCGACCAGTCGGTATTCGACCTCGACAGTGACCGGATCGCCATCAGCGTGCACGAACCGCAGCGTTTTGCCGAGCGCTTTGCACCAACGCCGGTGGCAACATTGACCGGGGTCCTGCAGATGCTCGCCGACTGGCCGGTCGCCCGCGCCATGGTGGAAATCAAACAGGAGAGTATCGACCGCTGGGGACTGGAGCCGGTGATGACGAAACTCGTGCCACTGCTGGCGTCACACCAGCCCCAATGCACCCTGATCGCCTACAACAGCCAGGCGCTGGAATGGTGTCAACAGCGGGCGGCGATCCCTGTCGGCTGGGTACTGCAGGCCTACGACGTGGCACACCGCAAACGGGCCGAGGCGCTGGCACCCGACTTTCTGATCTGCAACCAGACAAAGCTGCCCGACAACGCAACGCCCTGGCCGGGTCCCTGGCAATGGATGCTGTACGATATCGTCGAACCCGACCAGGCCGTGGACTGGGCCGCACGCGGCGTGAGCCTTATCGAAACCGCCGATATCGGCGGCATGCTCCAGGATAGCCGACTGAAGCAACGCGCCTGCCCGCATGGCGCACTATGACCTGGCGGTAATTGGCGCGGGCATCCACGGCGCGGCCGTGGCGAATGCCGCTGCCACCCGCGGCCATAAGGTCGTAGTCCTGGAACAATATCCTGAAGCGGCGTGCGGCACGTCGAGCAAATCCTCCAAACTGATCCACGGCGGCTTGCGCTACCTGGAGAGCGGTCAGTTTCGCCTGGTGCGCGAGTGCCTCGTCGAGCGCAGGCGGCTGCTCGAGGAGCAGCCGGACCTGGTCGCGCTGGCGCCATTCCATATCCCTGTTTTCCGCCACGGCCGCCGCAGCGCCTGGGTCATCGCGGCGGGGCTCGGCCTGTACACCCTGCTGGGCGGCGGAGGCTTCCGGCGCATCGCCCGGAAAGACTGGTCGGGGCTGGATGGTTTGACAACGCACGGGCTTACGGCCGTGTTTCGTTACTGGGACGCACAGACCGATGACAAGCGCCTGACCGAACGCATTATCGGCAACGCCGAATCCCGCGGGGCGCGCGTATGCTACGGAGCGACCTTCACGTCCGCGCGTTGCGCCGCGGCGGGTTGCAACATCGTATTCGAAACCGCTGACGGCACGGATAGCGTCAGCGCGGACGCCATCGTCAACGCCGCCGGCCCGTGGGCCAACCGGGTACTGCAGGCGATTAGCCCGGCGGTTTCGTCCCTGGACATCGAACTGGTCCAGGGAACGCACATTATTGTGCCGGGTACGCTGCAACGCGGCATCTACTACCTCGAATCGCCGCTGGATCAGCGCGCGGTGTTCGTCATGCCCTGGCAGGGCAACACGATGATCGGCACCACGGAAACACCCTATAGCGGCGACCCGGCAGGGGTCACCCCGCTGGAAACGGAAATCGAGTATCTGCTCCAGACACGCAATCATTACTTCGAAAAGCCGATCGCGCGCGCAGACGTCATCGACTGCTTTGCGGGCCTGCGGGTGCTGCCGACCCGTGGGGGCGACCCGTTTCACCGCTCGCGCGATACCCTGCTGCACCGCGACGCCCATCTGCCGAACCTGGTGACAATCTACGGTGGGAAACTCACATCCCATCACGCCACGGCCATGCGCGTCATACGCCAGCTTGGTCTGTCGCGCCCAAAGCCGGTGTTGACCGTCACAGACACCAGCAATTAAGCTACGCCGCGAATGGCGCCCGGTCCACTGGCGCAGGCCCTCAAGCGGGTTGCCCTGACCGGCCGTCGTCAGCGGAACTGAACCTCGCACGAGACCCGTGTTAACGGCATATGCAACCGCTCCCGGGTAGATCACCCCGGGGTAGCTGGAGTCCATGATGGCCGATACCTGGCAGGAAACGATCTACCGCCAGCGCGAAGAACTCGCCAGCCTGTTGCACCAGCCGTTGGCGCAGCTGGCGGCGCAGTGCGTAGCGGCCTGGTGCGACCGGGAAAGCCTCAACCAGTTGTTGCTCGCGGGCTTTGCCGATATTCCGCACTGCACGTATCTCTACGTGCTCGACCTGAACGGCGTCCAGGTCTGCGACAACATTAGCCGCGACGGAGTACTGCCCGGGCATTTCGGTCGCGATCGCTCGCAGCGACCGTACATGCGGGAAGCGGTGCCTGCGTGGGGCTTTCTGCTGTCCGACGCCTATATCAGCCAGCTCGCGCACCGTCCGTCGCTGACCGCGCTGCACGTCATCCGCTCGCAGGACAAGCCCCTCGGCTATCTCGGGGCGGATTTCGATTTGCGCAACCTGCCCGTCACCGCCGCCCACTATGAAGAGCCAGGCCACTGGCGGCAGATCAAAGGCGACCCCTCTATCAGAAGCACGGTCTTCCAGCAGACCCGCGCGGAAAGCCCCATGGACCGCAACATGGATCAGGCCTTTTCCATACTGGAAGAACTGCTGACTGAACGCGGCATGTTTCAGGGCGTCATCCATTTTTCCAGCAGTCGCGCCACCGCCTGGTTCCTCGACGACCCCTACCGCTACCGTATCCTGGACCACGAGGCGCTGGCCGATCCCGATATCTGTCTGGTCTATCCCTGCTGCCCTTACCCGGCCGACGCGCTGATGCCGAAATCCGCTATCGTGCCGATTCTGCAGGGCATGCGGGAACTGCGCCTGGCCGATGACGTAATTTACCTGCGCTCGGCTTCGATCAATATATTCAACGGCATGATCAGCCTGACCTTCTCCTGCGACGGTTCGCACTATATGCGCTATGACGAGTTCCTGGAGAAGAACATGGCGTTCTGGCTCGGCAGCGTTGCCTGATCCCGCCCGCTAGCGCCGATACAGGAACACCGGGCGAAGCAACCGCATCGGACTAGTCGTCGATAAGCGGCAATGTGCCGCCCGCCTGGCGCGGCGGCGCCAGGCCGAGCTGCAGCCAGGCGTTCCTGGTGGCCATGCGTCCGCGGGGTGTACGAATAATGAATCCCTGCTGAATCAGGTAGGGTTCGAGCACGTCTTCTATGGTGCCCTTTTCTTCGCCGATGGCAGCCGCGAGATTGTCGACGCCCACCGGGCCGCCGTCGAACTTTTCCACAATGGTACGCAACAGGCGGCGGTCCTGCGCATCAAATCCCTGGTCGTCGACGTCCAGCATGCGCATGGCGCGTTCCACGACCTGCTCGGTGACAACACCCTGCGCCTTGATCTCGGCATAATCGCGAACGCGCCGCAGCAGACGGTTGGCGATGCGCGGGGTCCCGCGCGAACGCTTTGCCAGCGCCTCGGCGCCGTCGTCGTCCATGTCGATACCCAGAATATAGGCCGAACGCTTCAGGATGCGGGCGAGGTCGGCGGCATTGTAGAACTCCAGGCGCTGGACGATCCCGAAACGGTCACGCAGTGGCGAGGTCAGCAGTCCCGCGCGCGTGGTGGCGCCGACCAGGGTAAAGGGCGGCAGGTCCAGCTTGATGGAACGCGCCGCCGGCCCTTCGCCGATGACGATATCCAGCTGGTAGTCCTCCATAGCCGGGTAGAGAATCTCCTCGACCACCGGGCTGAGCCGGTGAATTTCGTCGACAAACAGGACGTCGTGCGGTTCCAGGTTGGTAAGCAGCGCCGCGAGGTCACCCTGCTTTTCCAGCACCGGGCCCGCACTGTGGCGCAGGTTGGCGCCCATTTCGTTGGCGATAATGTGCGCCAGGGTGGTCTTGCCCAGTCCGGGCGGGCCGAAGATCAGCACGTGATCGAGGGCGTCCTTGCGCCGCCGCGCGGCCTCGATGAACACTTCCATCTGCTCCGTAACCTGGGGCTGTCCCACATAATCGGCCAGCTTTTTCGGACGGATGGCGCGATCCAGCGCTTCGTCCTCGGCGGCGGCGCTGGCGGTGACAAGGCGGTCGGGTTCTATCATGGTGTATGAGCATACCGGCTTGCCGCACACCGGTACAGGGGTATCCAACCGGCGCGTTTTCGCGAGCGCGCCGGCATAAGGTATGCTGCTGCTGCCACTCCAGGGAATCGCTACCGGTTTGATACCTGCCCGTCCCCCAGCTCCTGCGCCGAGGCCTTCGCAGCCCTTGCTGCCCGGCTGCGAACCACGCTGCCGCGGCTGCGCGCACCGTCACTTGTCGGCGCAGGACAGCGAACGGCAGAAGTTCGACTGGCTGGCGGACAAACTCTCGCCCTGGGCCGACCGGCTCGCCGCGATACACGCGGTGTGCGGCGAGGCGCGCCGCGGGTACCGCGAGCGTGTCTGCCTGAAGGCGCAATGGCTGGATAGCCGCTGGCACATCGGCATGCCGTTGAACGAGGACAATGTCCTGGATCTGCCCGCCTGCCCCGTGCACAGCCCGCGCGTCAACGCGGCGCTGGCGGCACTGAAACCGGTGCTGCCGGATGGCGCGCGGTTCCCACTGGCCTACTTCGTGCAAAACGCCCGTCAGCTGGTGCTGGTACTGAAAACCGCACAGCTGCCGGCCACCGACTGGCTGAGCGCGGCGGCGGTCGCGGCCCTGCGCACAGCCGGCATCGACGGCCTGTGGCTGCACCTGCACCCCGCGGTGGGCAAACGGATTTTCAACAAACCGGGCTGGCACCTGCTCTGGGGTGAAGCACGCTCACGCGACGACGACGGTCTGTGGTACGGACCCGCGGCGTTCCGGCAGCCAATACCCGGCCTGGCGGCCGCGGCGCTGGATGCGGCGGAGCGTTTCCTCTCGCCGGAACCGGGCGATCTGTTGATCGACCTCTGCAGCGGCAACGGCGGCTCGTTACGCCGCTGGTATGCAGCGGGGGCAGACAGTGTCGGTGTCGAACTCAGTGGTGAGGCCTGCGCCTGCGCTGCGAACAATGTTCCCGGTGCGCTCACCTTGCGCGGCAGCTGCTCGCAGCGACTGCCCCAGCTCGCGGAACGCACCGCACGCTGTTCGGGCCCCGGTTTCCGCCTGGTGTACGCCAATCCGCCACGCACCGGTCTGGAGCCGGAGGTCTGCCGATGGCTGGTGGAGAGCTGCCGCCCCGCACGCATGGCCTGCCTGTCCTGCAGCGCGGGCACCCTGCGCCGCGACCTGGACCAATTGTGCGCCGCCGGCTACCGGGTGGAGCGCCTGCTGCCCTATGACTTCTTCCCCCGGACTTACCACGTCGAGACACTGGCGCTGCTGCAACGCGAAAGCGACTGATATCCAAATTGTTCCAGCGGCGCAATTGCGCTAGTGTAGGGCGCCCAGGCCGGACCACGGGCATCAGCCCGGAGCAGGCCGTCAACATCCGGAAACAAGGAATCTGCATGAAAGCGAAAGCCGCGGTTGCCTGGCAAGCGAAACAGCCACTGTCCATCGAAGAAATCGACGTTGAGGGACCACGCGAGGGCGAGGTGTTGCTGAAGGTGGTCGCCAGCGGTGTCTGTCATACCGATGCCTTTACCCTGTCGGGCGAAGATCCGGAGGGCGCTTTTCCCTGCGTGCTGGGCCACGAAGGCGGCTGCGAAGTCGTCGAATGCGGCCCGGGCGTCAAGGACCTGAAACCCGGTGATCACGTGATCCCCCTGTACATCCCGGAATGCGGCGAATGCGAATATTGCCGCTCGACGAAAACCAATCTCTGCCAGTCGATTGCCTCGACCGTCTGGACCGGGTACATGCCGGACGGCACACGTCGCTTTTCACACAAGGGCAAGCCCATCTATCACTACATGGGCTGCTCGACATTTTCCGAATACACCGTGGTGCCGGAAATCGCACTGGCAAAAATCAACCCGGCAGCACCGCTGGACAAGGTCTGCCTGCTCGGCTGCGGCGTCACCACCGGCATCGGCGCGGTGCTGAATACCGCCAGGGTCGAACCCGGCGCAAGCGTGGCGGTGTTCGGACTGGGTGGCATCGGACTGTCAGTCATCCAGGGTGCGGTCATGGCCAGGGCCGGGCGCATCATCGCCATCGACGTCAACCCGGACAAGTTCGAGATGGCGCGGGCACTCGGCGCTACCGACGTCATCAATCCCCGCGACCTGACGGTGGGCGTTACCGAGGCCATCGTCGAGATGACCAACGGCGGCGTTGACTATTCTTTCGAGTGTATCGGCAATGCCGCGGTCATGCGCGACGCACTCGAGTGCTGCCACATGGGCTGGGGTGTATCGACCATCATCGGGGTGGCCGGTGCGGGCCAGGAAATCTGCACGCGGCCTTTCCAGCTGGTCACGGGCCGCACCTGGAAAGGCACCGCATTCGGTGGTGTCAAGGGCCGCAGCGAGTTGCCCGGCTACGTGGAGAACTACATGAACGGCTCGATCGAACTCGACAGCATGGTCACTCACACCATGCCGCTGGAAGACATCAACAAGGCGTTCGACCTGATGCACGAAGGCAAGAGCATTCGTTCGGTCATCATCTTCCAGGACCAGTAGCCATGCAGAAAATCGAAAGCGTCAAGGAGTTCGGCGGCTACCTCAACCGCTACCGGCACGACTCCGACCGCTGCCGCTGCCGCATGACTTTCTCGGTCTACCTGCCGCCGCAGGCGGAACAGGCGCCGGTACCCGCGGTGTACTGGTTGTCGGGACTGACCTGTACGGACGACAACTTCCGCGTCAAGGCAGGCGCCCAGCGTTACGCCGCGGAACTGGGGCTGGCGCTGATTATTCCCGACACCAGTCCGCGCGGCCGCGACGTACCGGACGCCGGCGATTGTTACGACCTTGGCCAGGGCGCGGGATTCTACCTCAACGCCACGCGCCAGCCCTGGTCGAAGCACTATCACATGTATGACTACGTGACCGGCGAACTGCCGGCGCTGGTCGAGGCCGAGCTGCCGCTGGTGCCCGGCCTCAAATCGATCTCAGGGCATTCCATGGGCGGTCATGGCGCCTTGATCTGTGCGCTGAAAAATCCCGACAGTTACCGCTCGGTGTCCGCCTTCGCCCCGATCTGTAACCCGGTGCAGTGCAGCTGGGGCGAAGGCTGTTTCAGCGCCTACCTCGGCGACGAGCCCGCCGCCTGGGAGGCCTGGGATGCCACCTGCCTGATCCAGTCCGGTGCCGTGCCGCCGCCGCTGTTGATCGACCAGGGAACCGCCGACGAGTTTCTCGCCACACAGCTGTTTCCACAAAACCTGCAGGCGGCGTGTGAATCGCACCGCGTGCCGCTGACCTTGCGTCTGCAGGAAGGCTACGATCACAGCTACCATTTCATCGCCACCTTCATCGGCGAACACCTCGCATGGCACGCGGACGCACTGCGCGGCTGACAGCACAACGCTGCCTTGACCGTCCCCGAATGTCGTCTACGCTTTGATTGGAAACCGATACCGACACCTGCATAGCGCGGATCGGAGTACCGGGGTGATAACACAACAGGCGGGGTAGTGAATGACAAGACAATTTCACATTGACGGGAAAACCATCGAAACGAACGAACAGGGTTTTTTGTGCAACCTGTCAGACTGGAGCGAGGACTTCGCCGGGCAACTGGCGAGCGAGGACAACCTGGATTTACACGTGGATCACTGGGAGCTGATCTGGTATTTCCGCGACTATTACACCGAAAACCAGGTCAACCCGACCATGCATACCATGGTCACCTCGCTGGGCAGGAAAGGCACCGAGTTCCACAACCAGAAAGCCTACGAGAAACATATCTACAGGCTGTTTCCGCAAGACCCGGTGCACGAGCTGTGCAAGCTCTCGGGCCTGCCGATGCCGCAGCCCGACGATTGACGCGAAGCAAGTACCGCCCCGGCCAGGGCCGGGGGCTCGCGTTTGCGAGTCGCACAAAGCGTCCAGAACGCAGTCGCACACGGGTCCTTGAGTGGCGTGAATGCTCGACCGGGCTGAAAGCTGGATTGATCGGCCAGGCGGCCGATCAAGGCGGCAGGTTGGGCTGAGCACAGCGAAGCCCAACGGCCTCGGCCGACAACCCTGGAGTTACTACCCGCCCGTGCCGCGCCTCGAAATACATCGTTTCTTCCGCAGTCGTGTCGGGCTTCGCTGCGCTCAGCACCAACCTACCCGTATCCGTCGCCTGAATTTGCTATTTAACTCACCGAGGACTGCAGCGCCGCGCGGATAATGTCTTCGGTGGACAGGTTCCGGGCATCGATGGCACGCACCAGGCGGCTTGCCTCGTGCGCCTTGTAGCCCAGTGCCATCAGCGCGCTGACCGCCTCTTCCACGGGGTTGACCACATCCGGCCGCGCTGTTGCCGCCAGTCCACCGGCAACACCGGCGCCGCCGCCCCAGTCCGACAGTTTGTCGCGCATTTCCACCACCAGGCGCTCCGCGGTCTTTTTGCCCACGCCCGGTAACTTGACCAGTGACGCCGTATCACCGACCTGCACGCACAAGACAAACTCGCTCGCCTGCATGCCCGACAGAATGGTCAACGCCAGACGGGCGCCCACGCCATTGACCTTGATCAGCGAACGAAACAGGCTTCGATCGGAGGCCTTGCCGAAACCGTAAAGCGTATGCGCATCTTCACGCACAGCCAGGTGAGTGAACAGCGCCACACTCTCGCCCACCGGCGGCAAGTCGTAAAAGGTGGTCATGGGCGCCTCGACTTCGTAGCCGACACCCTGCACGTCCAGCAACAGGCTGGGCGGCTGCTTGTCGATCAGAACGCCGCGCAGGAAGCCGATCATCGCAACCGGCCGCCGCGCATCCGCTGCGCCGGGGCCACGCGGTCGAGCACCCGCTGCTGGAAACTGTGGCACAAGGCGATAGCCAGTGCGTCCGCGGCATCGGTCTGAGGGGTTTTATCGAGGTTGAGCAGCACCCGCACCATGTGCTGCACCTGCTGCTTGTCGGCGCCGCCCTTGCCGACCACGGCCTGCTTTACCTCCCGCGCCGCATATTCAGCCACGGGAACATCGCAGGTCACGGCAGCACATATTGCAGCCCCGCGCGCCTGACCGAGCTTCAGGGCCGAGTCCGCGTTGCGGTGCATAAAAACGTTTTCAATGGCGAGCTGCTGTGGCCGAAACTCGCCGATCAGCGCACTCAGTTCGGTGAAGATCATTCCCAGTTTGCCCGGCAGGGAGTCGCCGCTGATTTTCAGGCAGCCACTGCTGACATAGCGGGCGTGCTGACCGTCACTGTCGATCAGGCCGTAGCCCGTCAGGCGGGATCCGGGATCGATGCCAAGGATGCGCGTCATGCCCGCAGACTATCAGAGCTCGGCAAGAATGTCCTCGGCGATATCGGCGTTGGAATAAACGTTCTGCACGTCGTCCAGGTCCTCCAGGGTTTCCAGCATTCGGATCATTTTTTCCGCGTCGTCCCGGTCAAGCGGCGTGGTGATCTCCGCGCGCATCGTGACCTCGGCATTTTCCGGCTCGAAACCGACGGCCATCATGGCCTCCCTGACGCTGCCGAAATCGTTCGGATCGGTGAGCACGTCGACGGATCCGTCATCATTGCTTACCACGTCCTGCGCGCCCGCCTCGAGCGCGGCCTCCATGATCGCATCTTCGTCGCTGGCCGCGGGATAGCTGAGAATGCCCGTGTGGGCGAACTGGAAGGCTACCGAACCGCTGGTGCCGAGATTGCCACCGGCCTTGGTGAACGCATGCCGGACCTCGGAAACGGTGCGGTTGCGATTGTCGGTCAGGCAGTCGACCATCACCGCGACCCCGCCGGGCCCGTAGCCTTCGTAGCGAATTTCGTCGAAATTCTCGCCTTCCTGGGCGCCGGAACCGCGCTTGATGGCGCGCTCAATGGTGTCCTTGTTCATATTCGCGGCCAGCGCCTTGTCCACCGCCAGGCGCAGGCGCGGGTTGGCGGCCGGGTCGGGATCGCCGGCGCGCGCGGCGACAGTGATTTCGCGAATCAGTTTGGTGAATACCTTGCCGCGCTTGGCATCCTGGGCCTTTTTTCGGTGCTGGATATTGGCCCATTTACTGTGTCCGGCCATGTCTGCCTCTCGGGGTGTTTCAAATCCGGCAGATTCTAGCACCGTCGCGCCGGCAACGTCAGCCGTCAGTGGCCGACTGCCCCCACCGGGCGTGCGTCAGGGCAAAATTTCCATATACGGGTCAGCACGATTCTCGCCGGTTGCGTGTCTTCGGTCGGTATCGACGACGCTGCCCAGCTCACCCGGCGCGCACCATCGGCAGGCGATGATTTCGGGCGTCCGGACAGGCGACGGGGCTATCCCCTCAAGCTATCCGCTTGACAACGCATTAGCGGACCGCGAAGCAGCGCGTGATCGCCTCCCGGTTGGTGCGAGAGCTGACCCGCGCCAGTGCCTGGTCGCGCGGCAGCCACTGATAGCGGACATGCTCCGCCGGATTGATGCGAACAACCGGGCGAGTTGCATACTGCACAGCGAAGACGTGTTCGGTATTGACCCGGACATCGGGCGCATAGCGGGCCTGCCAGGCGGGGATGATATCGAAGCGGTTGGAATAGCCGCAGTCGAGGAGCGTTTGCTCGACGTCCAGGCCGGTTTCTTCGCGCACCTCGCGCACCGCCGCGGCGGGCGCGGCCTCGCCCCACTCCAGGCTGCCGGTGACCGACTGCCAGTACCCGGCCGGCTGCTGTCGTTCGAGCACCAGCACCTCGCCTTCGGCCGTGCAAATAACCACCAGCACAGATTCCGGGCGCTTGTAAGATCTATCCGCCATGGCAACACGCGAACAAACAAGGGGCAGCCGCAAAGCCGGACAAGGCCGGCAGGCTTTTCGGGTCGGAGTGACCAACACCCGGCAGGGGCCGGCAAGCGCAGATGTAGGTTGGGCTGAGGCACGAAACCCAACACCGATGCCGCCGATCGTTGGGCTTCGCTACGCTCAGCCCAACCTGCCTGGATTCGTCGCCCGCTTCACAGATGCCCAAATCCGGGACTCTACATCGCGAATCCGCTTTTCATCGCCACTAACTGCCGCCTTTCTCCGGTGGTTTGCGCAAGCGGATATTCAGCTCGGCAAGCTGGGCGTCGGAAACGGCCGATGGCGCACTGGTCAGCAGGCAACTGGCTGTCTGGGTCTTGGGAAACGCCATAACTTCGCGAATGGACGCAGCACCGGACATCAGCATCACCAGCCGGTCCAGCCCGAAAGCCAGGCCGCCGTGCGGCGGACACCCGTATCTCAGCGCGGTCAGCAGGAAGCCGAACTTGTCCTCGGCCTCTTCGTCGCTGATGCCGAGCAACTCGAATACACGGCGCTGGATTTCGCTGCGAAAGATACGCATCGAACCGCCGCCCAGTTCCGTTCCATTGAGCACCATGTCGTAGGCACGCGAATGACAGGCGCCCGGATCGCTGTCCAGCAGTTCGAGATGTTCTTCCTTGGGCGAGGTAAAGGGGTGGTGCAGGGACATCCAGCGGTCGTTGTCGTCGTCCCATTCAAACATCGGGAAATCGACCACCCACAGGGGTTTCCATTCGCCAACCATGACACCGCGGTCTTCGCCGAGCTTGACGCGCAGGGCGCCGAGCGCCTCGTTGACCACGCTTGCCTTGTCGGCGCCAAAGAACACCAGGTCGCCGTCCTCGGCGCCGGTGCGCTGCATGATCGCGTCGATCACCTCATCCGGCAGGAACTTGAGAATCGGTGACTGCAGACCCTCACGTCCCTTGGCCAGTTCGTTGACCTTGATGTAGGCCAGGCCTTTGGCACCATAGATAGCGACAAAGCCGGTGTACTCATCGATTTCCTTGCGCGTGAGTTGACCGCCCGCGGGCAGGCGCAGTGCCGCAACACGGCCGTCGGGGTCTCTGGCCGGGCCGGAGAATACCTTGAACTCCACACCCTGCATCAGGTCGGCGACGTCGACCAGCTCCAGCGGTACCCGCAGATCGGGCCGATCGGAGCCAAAGCGCTGCATGGCCTCCTGGTAGGTCATCCGCGGGAAGGGATCATCCAGCTTGACGCCCAGAACCTTGTCGAACACGCCGCGAATCATGGACTCCATCAGTGTCATGATGGCGTTTTCATCCATAAATGACGTTTCGATATCCAGCTGGGTGAATTCCGGCTGGCGGTCGGCGCGCAGATCCTCGTCACGGAAACAGCGCACGATCTGGTAGTAACGGTCCATGCCGCCGATCATCAGCAGCTGTTTGAACAACTGCGGCGACTGCGGAAGTGCAAAAAACTCTCCCGGGTGGGTGCGGCTCGGCACCAGGTAGTCGCGGGCACCCTCCGGGGTGGCGCGCGTCAGGATCGGTGTCTCGATATCGAGGAAACCATTGTTGTCGAGAAAATAACGCAGCTCGCGGGTGACGGTGGAACGCAGCCGGATACGGTCGAGCATCTCCGGGCGACGCAAGTCGACGTAACGGTAACGCAGGCGGTGTTCCTCCGAGACGGTATCGTCATCCAGGTGGAACGGCGGCGTTTCGGCCGCGTTGACGATGGTCAGCTGCTTGCCCAGCACCTCGACCTCGCCGGTCGGCAGATCCGGGTTCTCGGTACCTTCGGGCCGGCGCCGCACGCGCCCGACAACCTGCAGGACGAACTCGCTGCGCACGCGCTCGGCGGTGGCGAAGGTCTGCTCGGTATCCGGATCGAAGACCACCTGCACCCGACCTTCGCGGTCACGCAGATCGACAAAAATCACGCCGCCGTGGTCACGACGCCGGTGAGCCCAGCCAACCAGAGTGACTTCCTGGTCGAGGTGACCGGTATTGAGTTCTCCACAGTAATGCGTACGCATGGGCGTTATTTTTCCTGAGCAGGGTTGTGCGTTGATCCGTTATCAGCGGCGAACCGGACAGCCGCGGCTAGCCGGCCTTCTTACTGCCGCCCGAGGGCTTGGGTGAATCGCCGCCCGAAGGCTTGGGTGAATCGCCGCCCGAAGGCTTGTCAGACTTGGCCGCGGGCTTGTCTGACTTGGCCGAGTCCCCCTTGGCAATGTTTTTCTTTTTGTCTTTCTTGAAATCGGTCTCGTACCAGCCACTGCCCTTGAGGCGAAAGCCCGCCGCCGAGACCAATTTCTGCAATGCCGGTTTGCCGCACGCCGGACAGTCGAGCAGCGGTGCATCACTGATTTTCTGCAACTTCTCCAACTCGTGCCCGCATTCGGCACAGCGATACTCATAAATCGGCATGACCCAATCTCACCGGATTCACAAAGCGGGCGATTATAGCAGCGGACAGGCCAGTGTTTCGACGTCTGTTTAACGCCCGCGGGGATGCCGGGGCGGCCACTGAGGGGGCGAGGGGCGAAAAAAAGCCGCCAATGCCAGTAGAATAGCGCCATGCACGTACGCCACACAGAGTTGCCGGAAAACCAGGCGCAGGACATTAAGACCCTGAAATCATTAGCCCCTTTCCTGTGGGACTATCGCGGACGGGTGGCGCTGGCGCTCGGATCGCTGCTGCTGTCGAAAGTCGCCAATGTGGGCATTCCGCTGGTGCTCAAGCAGATCGTCGACGCCCTCGGAAAAACCGACACCCGACTGGTATTGCCGCTGACGCTGCTGCTCGTCTACGGTGTGCTGCGCCTGGCCAACTCGCTGTTCAACGAGTTGCGCGATGCGATCTTTTCGCGCGTGCGCCACGGGGCCATGCGCCAGGTGTCCACGCGGGTACTCGAACAACTCCACCGCCTGTCCCTGCGCTACCACCTCGAGCGCAAGACCGGCGGCATTTCCCGCGATCTGGAACGCGGTGCGCGCAGCGTCAGCTCGTTGCTCAACTACATGGCCTTCAGCATCCTGCCCACACTGGTGGAGGTGGTCCTGATCGCCGGCATTCTGCTGCGGGACTATAACCCGTGGTTTGCAGTCATCACCTTCGGCTCGGTGGTGGTTTACATCTACTTCACCCTGAAAATCACCGAGTGGCGCATGAAATACCGGGTGACGATGAACGCCACCGATTCGCGAGCCAATACCCAGGCCATCGACAGCCTGATCAACTACGAAACGGTCAAGTACTTCGGCAACGAGCAGCACGAACTGGCGCGCTACAACGCCTCGCTGGAAGAATGGGAGGATGCGGCTGTCAAAAGCCAGACATCGATGTCGGCACTCAACGTCGGGCAGGCCGGCATCATCGCCGTCGGCGTCACGCTGACGATGATCCTGGCCTCTGAAGGGGTGGTGGCGGGCACACTCAGCATCGGCGACCTGGTACTGATCAACGCCTTCCTCTTGCAGCTTTTCATTCCGTTGAATTTTCTCGGCATCGTCTACAGCCAGTTGAAGCACTCCATCGCCGACATGCGCGCCATGTTCGATGTCCTGGAACTGCAGCCGGAAATACAGGATCGCACCGACGCGATAGCCCTGGATGTGGGCAAAGGCGATGTGCGGTTTGACCGGGTGAGCTTCGCCTACGATCCCGAACGCCCGATTCTGCACGATGTCAGCTTCAGCGTCCCGGCGGGCCACAAGGTAGCCGTTGTAGGGCCCAGCGGCGCCGGCAAGTCCACGCTGGCGCGCCTGCTGTTCCGCTTCTACGATGTTGATTCGGGCCGCATCCTGATCAATGGCCAGGACGTGCGCGCAGTCACCCAGCAGAGCCTGCGGGCCGCTATCGGTATCGTGCCGCAGGACACGGTGCTGTTTAACGACACGTTGCGCTACAACATCGGCTACGCCCGCCCGGACGCCGACCAGGCCGCCATCGAGGCCGCGGCGCGCGCAGCCAATATTCACGACTTTATTGTAAAACTACCCAGGCACTACGACACCGTGGTCGGTGAACGCGGACTGAAACTCTCGGGCGGTGAAAAACAGCGCGTGGCCATCGCCCGCGCCATACTCAAAAATCCGCGGGTGCTGGTGTTCGACGAAGCGACTTCAAGCCTGGACAGCCATTCCGAGCAGGTGATCCTGGAAAGTCTCGGCAGGGCGGCACGCGATCACACCACGCTGGTGATTGCCCACCGCCTGTCGACAATCGTCGATGCCGACAGCATTGTGGTGATGGAAGCGGGGCGCATCGTCGAACAGGGCAGCCACGTTAAGCTGCTGGAGCACGGCGGCCTGTATGCGCGCCTGTGGGAGCTGCAGCAGCAGGAAGAGTCCCGCGAGGCTGTTATCTGAACAACCCTCAGTTATCGTTTTCCGAGCGCTGCGCGCGCAGCTGTTCGGTTTCTTTCGACATGATATGACGCACCAGCAGTTCGCGGTCGGTCTCGCGCAGGTGCTCGTATTCCACCGCCACCTGCCAGGGAAACTGGCTGTTACCGTCATCCATCCGTTCGCAGTGGATCACGCGACTGATGGTGAGGATGCCGATCATCGAGGGAAACAGCACCATGCGCAGCTCCAGCAGGCTGTCGGTCCTGAGTTCATGCTGGGCACGAAACGCCACGCCGCCGGCGCTGAGACTCACCTCGCGGGTCGGCTGATCGTCAAGCGCCATCTGTTCACTGACAAACAGCTGGGCGATCATGTTGAGTTTCTGGTCAATGGCCTGCAGGCAACGCGCCAGTTCGGGTGACTCCGTCTGCACTTTATGTATCAGGTGCGCCATCTGCCGCGTGGTTGCGGCAAAGCTGGACGCGGCCGTAAAACGATCCATCAGGCGCGAGCGCATGCGCTCCAGCAGCCCATCGACCTCCTCGTCCTTGAGCAGCCGGTAGTCCAACGCAATTTCGTCGGCGATGCGAAAGTATTCCCTGCGTTCGTCACTCATAACAGTCCCCGGGGTTAATGCCCTCCCGCCCTGATACCGAGCGTAGACCCTGGCTTGTCGGGCTTGACCGCAGTGTGCCCTTGAGCCGGTGCAGCTGGCAAGAGGGGCCGCCCCCCCGGTGAGGGGGATTTTTTGCCACTGATCTGGTCGCCGGACTGTTTATCGTCGCCCTGCTGCAGGACTATTTCGACGCGGCGGTTCTTTGCGCGGTTGGCGGGAGTATCGTTTTTGGCCACCGGCTCGGTGTCGGCAAAGCCCTGTATGAGAAAGCGTTCGGCCGGAATATTGGTCGCCAGCATCATTTCGTGCGCCACCGATACGGCGCGTGCCGCGGACAGTTCCCAGTTGGAGCGGAAACGTTCGGTATAGATGGGCACGTTGTCGGTGTGCCCAGCGACAATGATTTTGCCGTCCGTGCCCCTGAGTATCTCCGCCACCCGGGCAAGGATGGGGCGGAAATCCTCTTTCAGCGCCGCGCGGCCGGAGCCGAAGGAGGCCTTTTCGCGCACCCGGATGATGATTTTCTGACCGGCGGTTTCGACGTCGACCGAGCCGGACCTGATTTCCTGACCCAGCGCGTTGCTGATCAGTTTCGCGCTTTGTTCGAGCTTTCTCTGCTTTTGTGCCGCGATCCTGGCCGCGACCAGTTCGTCCAGCGACGTCTGGTCGATGGTGATGCGGTTGGCCTTGTCTTTAGCCTGCTTGTCCGCGAGTTGTGCTTCCGCCTTCAGCTTTTCCTCGAGCCGTTTTGCGGCGAGCGCCTTGGCTTGCGCCAGTTCCTGCTGCTGCACAGCTGTGAGACCCGCGGCCTGGCTCTGCGCACCGGGTGTTTTTTCCACGCCGGGGTCGCGTTTCGCCCTTGGCGTCGGCGCCGGGCGATGGCGCCGCTTACCCAGATCCAGGTTAACGCGCAAATCTCTGGTGGTCATCTGGCGAATGACGTTCAGCTCTGTGGGTTCCGGCCGTCCCGGGCTGAACTCGCGAGCGATGACATTGATGCCCTTGGGCGGCTCTTTGCTCTTGATATCCCGCTGCACGCCGAAAGCATCCTTCATCGAACCCGCCATTTCCTTGTACTTGGAGACGTCCATTTCCGAGAACGAGAGCAATAGCACGAAAAAGCACATCAGCAGCGACATCAGGTCGGCGAAAGTCATAACCCATGGTGGCGCGCCTTCCGCGGCCCTGGCGCGTGGGGCATCGTCAAACATCGCTATCTACCCCCGCCCGCGGGCCGTCCGGCAGGTCAGGCCGCGTCGGCAGTGGCATCGCCGCCGACGTCGCGCTTGCTGGTGGGCAGATAGGTCTTCAACAGTTCTTCCATGACGCGCGGATTGAGACCTTCCTGAATGGCGCTGATGGTTTCCAGGATCAGCGCCTTGTTGAGCCGTTCCTCCTGGCTGCGGTGCGCGAGTTTGTCGGCGATAGGCAGCGCGAAAGCGTTGGCGATTACCGCGCCATAGAGCGTGGTGAGCAGCGCCACTGCCATCGCCGGGCCGATCGCCTTGGGGTCGTCCATGGCCGAGAGCATCTGTACCAGGCCAATCAGGGTGCCGATCATCCCCATGGCCGGTGCGACATCGCCTATAGCCTTGAAGATCGCCTGTCCGCGCTCATGTCGGTCGATCGTGAGGTTGATGTCCTTGCCCAGCATGGCGCGGACGAATTCCGGCTCGTGCCCGTCCACGCTCAATTGAATACCGCGCTGCAGAAATTCGTTGTCGATATCCTGCCCCTCAAGTCCCAGAACACCTTCCTTGCGGGCGATATTGGCCAGCTGAACCCCTTCCTCGATCAGTTTCATCGCGTCTTCGGGCTTGTTGAAAAACGCCTTGGCAGCCACCTTGAAGGCGCTGAAGAAGTGTCCCATGGGGAATTTCATCAAGACAGCAAACAGGGTGCCACCCACGACGATCAGCACCGAGGGTGGATTGACGAATATAATGGCACTGCCGCCGACGACAATAGCGGCGATGATGATGCCGAAAGCCCCCAGAAGCCCGACCAGGGTGGCAAGATCCATGAAGCTCTACTCCGTGGCTATACAATCGGATTCCGTACCCGGTATATCGCCGCCGACGCCGGATTCTTGAATCCGCGTCCGGGCAGACGAACCCGATCGCTTCCCGGCAATTTCCATATAAATATAATCGGTTACAATCTCCCTCCATGACCCCGGACAAGCGCAGTATCCTTATCACCGGCTGCTCCAGCGGCATCGGCTATTGCGCCGCGCACGGGCTGCAGGCGCGCGGCTACCAGGTAGTCGCCAGCGCCCGCCGCGAAGCGGACGTCGAACGCCTGCGGGCGGAAGGCCTGACCAGTATCCAGCTCGATCTGGACTCCCCCGACGCCATCAGCGAAGCGGTCGCCCGGCTCGGTGAAGTGACCGGCGGGCGCCTCTACGCCCTGTTCAACAACGCCGGTTTCGGCCAGCCCGGCGCCGTGGAAGACCTCTCCCGCGAGGTATTGCGCGCCCAGTTCGAGACCAATGTGTTCGGTACCCTGGATCTCACCAACCGCCTGATTCCCTGGATGCGCCGGGCCGGGGAAGGCCGGATAATCCAGAACAGCTCGGTGCTGGGTTTCGTATCGCTGGCCTACCGAGGTGCCTATAACGCCAGCAAGTATGCCCTCGAAGGACTCTACGATACGCTGCGGCTGGAGCTGGCTGGTACGGACATCCACGCGGTGCTGATAGAACCCGGCCCCATTGTCAGCCGTTTCCGCGCCAACGCGCTGGCGGCCTTTCGGCGCAATATCGATATCGAGCACAGTGTCCACCGCGAGAAGTACCTGGCCACTGAGCGGCGCCTGACCCGGGAGGGTCCCGCAGCGCCTTTTAGCCTGCCCGCGGAAGCGGTCCTGAATAAGGTCATCCGGGCCCTGGAAAGCCCTCGGCCAAAACCGCGCTACTACGTGACGTTCCCGACCTATTTGTTTGGTAGTCTGAAACGCCTCCTTGGCAGCCGCACCCTGGACCGGGTATTGCTGGGCGTTTCCCGGGGCGAGCAAAAATAAAAAGCCCGCCTTCGGGCTGAAGGCGGGCTTCGAGACCCCCTCACTTGCAGGACGACGTCAGAAATTCATACGCAGACCGGCAAAGTAGTCCTTATAGTCGCTGCTGTAGGATGTTCTGAGCGATAGA
>JAJDOI010000033.1 GCA_022340245.1 Thiogranum sp. | reverse complement strand
CGCTGATCTGGGCCACGTCGGCATAGGTCATGAGACCCGGCGCTTTAAAGCCACATCGAGGCAATAGGTGTCGCCAAGTTCGTAGGCATCGCCGACGCGGAACTCTTCGTAATCGGAATCGATAGCCACTACGCGATAGTCCTGCCCTTCGATCTGGCTGACGATACCCACCGCAAGTCCGAACGCTGCCTTGCCCTGCCGAAGGATGCCGAGCAATTCCTGTGTCAAACTCATGATCCTTGCCCGCTCCGGGGACGATTGATAGCGTAATTTCCTGCAACAAGATTAGCAGCCGGGCGCCGAAAGAGAAACGGCAAAACGCAGCCCGGGGGTAATGTCGGCAGGCGGGGTAGGGTCGGCCCGCCCGGACGGGGATCATGCGTCGTCGCTGGTAGCGCTATTGGCCCCGGCTTCGCCGTCCGGTGGTGCCAGCTGATGAGTCAGCCTCCGGGTCTTTATGGCCTGGGTACGGATCTTTTTACACAGGGCCTCGAGCGTTTGCGGGTCGGCGTCGCCGCGCTTGAAACGGTTCAGTGCCATGGTCGCAAAAACCGCGATATCGATAAGATTGTCGGTAACCGTGTTCAGCACCAGGTTGTCAATCGCCGGCACGGCGGTCACCTCAGGCTCGGCAGTTGCCGAAGTCGGCTTCGGCGCGGGTTGCGCCGCGCCCGCCGATGGGTGGTTAACGTCGCGGCACGCCAGCTTGACAGTAAACAGCGCTGCCGAGGATTCAGCGCCGGCGGGCCGCTGGCGCCCGGCGCCGAACTGCAGCGGTGCCCGCAGTTGCGACACGTCGGTGTGAAACGACGCCTGGTCGGGCATATAGGGCAGATTGTAGATTGGCGGTGTCTTTTTCCGCGCGCGCCGCTGGCGCCAGCGGGTAAGCAGCGGGAGCAGACTGGCGGGCAACAGGAACAGCAGAAACCCGTAGGGCGCCAGATATTCGGCGCGTATGACCTGCGTGGTGACGAGATGGTCGTGCAGTGCGACCAGCCCCAGGAGCCCGAGACCGGTTGCCGTTACCAGTGCCACGGTCTGCTGCCCGTGCCGATATTGCCGGTAGCAGGCATAGAAGCAGAACAGCAGCGAGCCCAGCATGGCGAGTTCCACCGCGCTCCACCACGGACTGACGCTGGTATAGAAAAACCCCAGCGTTTCCCCGGACAACAGGGTCTGTTCGACCGGGGTGACATCGGCATACAGCAGGCTGTTGGGTGCCATCAGATTGCGGACCAGAAAAATGGCCCATCCCGCGGTGATCAGATCCAGCAGGATCAGCGGTTTGTAGCCGGTACGGAACGCAACATGCCATACCATTGCGGTCCACAGCATGATCCCGAAGCTGATGTCGAGCTTGCCGGTGGGCAAGAGTGTCTCCAGGGTGGACGATTGATAAGTCAGTCCGTTGGCGAGCGCAAAACCCGCCAGCAGCAGGTACAGGCCGCCCAGCTGCCAATGGGGGTAGGCGGATGTCCGTCCCGTACCCAGGTACAGATGGTGCCCGCCCGCATACAGGGTCAGTCCGGTGAGGATATAGAGTGCTGCTTCGGCCATTGTTCAGGTTAAATGCAATAATGATGCCCAGGGCATACCATAGGCTGTTAGCGGTGGGTTTCCCATTTAATTTAAGTTTATTGGGGTGTTATCGCCACCATAGAGAAAGTTCCGGAACATAGGTGACCACCATGAGCCACGTCAGCATCAACCCCAGGAACGGAAGCGTGGCGCGGAACAGGCTGAGCACCGGTTTTTCGAAGCGCTGACTGGCGATAAACAGATTGATGCCCACCGGCGGGGTCGAGTAGCCGATCTCCAGGTTGGCGAGGAAAATGATACCCAGGTGCACCGGATCCACGCCGAAGCGCTGTGCCAGCGGCAGGAGCAACGGCACGATGACCACGGTCGCCGAAAAGATATCCATCATTGCGCCCACGGCCAGCAGGAATAAATTCAGAACTATCAGAAACTTGAGCTGGCTATCCACGCTCTCTTGCATCCATGCGAGCAGTGTCATGGGCAGCTGGGCGTCGATCATCAGGTTGGTCAGGCCCATCGCCACGCCGAGAATGATGAGGATGCTGCCTACCAGTACTGCGGTGTCGGCCAGCAGTTCGGTCAGTTGCTGCCGCAGGGATATGGATTTATGCACCAGCGCCTCGAGCACCAGCACGTACAGTGCCGTGCAGGCCGCCGCTTCGCTGACGGTGACGTAGCCGCCGAAAATCCCCACGATGATGAGAATCGGCAACAGGATGTCGCCGAACGCCGAGCGCACCGCGCGCAGCGCCACATGCCAGGCAAACGCATGATGCCGGACGTTGAAACGCCTGCCCATGATGGCGGAATAGATGCCCAGCATGAACATCAGCACCGTGCCCGGGAGAATACCGGCGAGAAACAGCTGGTCGATATTCACGCCGGAAACGATGCCGTACAAGAGGATCGCCAGGCTGGGGGGAAACAACAGCCCCAGGGAGCCTGACGTGGTCAACAGCCCCAGGTTGAAGCGCTCCGGGTAGTGGACCTTGTTCAGCACCGGGTACAGTAGTCCGCCGAGCGCCAGTATGGTGACCCCGGAGGCGCCGGAAAAAGACGTGAAGAAAGCACAGGCGGCAATCGCCACGATCGCCAGCCCGCCGGGCAGCCATCCGAGCAGGGCATTGAACAGGCGGATCAGCCGTTGCGGCGCGCCGCCGGAGGCCAGCACAACGCCGGCGAACGTGAACAGGGGAATGGTGGTTAAATTGGGCGAGGTCGCCAGGCGGTTGAGCTCGATGATCAGCAGCGCCGGGTCCAGGCCACCGTGGTGCGCATACAGCAGGCTCACCGCGCCGAGCACGGCAAACAACGGCAGGCCGAACAGCGCCAGCACTACCAGCAGGATTAGTGCGGGTAGCATGTCTCTCGCTCCGGTCCCAGCAGCACCGCAAGCAGGTACTGCAGCGTCAACAGTCCGAAGCCGACCGGAATGACCAGGCCGACCAATACCAGCCAGCGTTCGTTGTCGGGGGCGTACACCCAGGCGTCGCTCCAGTAACGAACGGCCGCGTCGGCGAGAAGCAGGCACACCAGGGCGGCGAGGGCGCGCATCGGCCGGTACAGGCGGCCCAGGGCGCGAGCGGACAGGAAGCTGCAGGCGACATCGATGCGGATGTGGCGGTCGCGCTCCACTGCCAGCGCCGCGCCGAAGAACATGACATACAGAACCAGGTAGCGGCTGAGGGTGTCGGCTGTGACGAAACCCGCGTCGAACAGATTGCGCGTGACTACCTGCAGCAGCGCCAGCAGCAGCAACAGCAGCAGGCTGCCGGCCGCGAACCAGGTCTCCATCCGTATCAACAATGCGCGAAGTCTGATCAGCAACTGCACAATCGGTACATCGATGCAGCCCTCAGTGCCCGCCCGCCTGGGTGGCGCGGTAGCGATCCAGCAGTTCGCGGGTTTTGTCAAACAGTTGTGCCGGTATATAGTCCTTGCTGATGAGTTCCGCGGCGGCGCGATCGCGCAGGTCCTGCAATACCTTGCCGCTCATGCCCTCGTCAGGCTCGACAAACGTCAGGCCGTGTTCCTTGAGCGTGGTGAGGCTCTTGCGGTTGTCGATGCGTGTCGCGGCAATGAGTTTTTCGCCCGTTTCCCTGCCGGTGTCACTGAGCAGGGCCTGCAGGTCTTCGGGCAGGGACGCATAGAAGCGCTGGCTGACAATCAGTCCGCCGATACCGTCGGTCAGCGGGACGGTGCTGATATAGGGTGTTTTGGTGAACCATTGGAGGGCGATCGCTCCCAGCGGTGGCGCATAGACGGTGTCGATGAGCCCGGTCGACAGACTGGTGTAGACATCGATAATGGATAACGGAATAGGGGAAATACCGCTGGCATCGAAAAATGCCTGGCCCATTGGATCGCCCTGCCAGAGCCAGACACGGCTGGACTTCATGTCGTCCAGCGAACGGATTGGCTGTTTCGAAAAGATGTGCACGAAGCCCACCTCCATCCAGCCCAGCAGTTCATAGCCGTTTTTCTCGAAGCCCTGGCGGAACTGCGGCATGAACTCGCCGCGCACGTAGTCAATTTCGTCGGTATCACGGAACAGGAACGGCAGTTCCATAACCCGCGCCGGCGAATACATTCGGCCGATTCCGTAGCCGGTGAATGCCCCCCCCTGCAACTGGTTGAAGCGCATCTTTTTCAGAACCTCGGGTTCGTCACCCTGGACACCGCCGGGGTAGAACTTGAAGCCGATGCGCCCGTTGCTTTTCGCGCGCAACTCACTGTCCCAGTCGTGGAGCAGATTCATCCAGGTCGAGCCCGCCGGCGCCAGCGTCGCGAACTTGATGGTGTATTCGGGTGCCGCCCGGCCACCGGCCGAGAACAGCAGGAGTACCAGCAGCAGCCATCCCCGGCCTGAAAGATTTGTGAGCATTATCCGTTTCCCTCAGAACCAGTCGTTTTGCCGCTCGAGCAGCACGCGGGCACGCTGACGGGCAATCTGGTTGGCCAGCGCCATCTCTGGAAAAGTGTCTGGCGGCGCCTGCGTGACGGCGCTCAGCAGGCGCTGGAACTGATCGGCATCCAGTCGCTGGCGCTCCAGATATTCGGCCTGCAGGACGTCCACAATCAGCAGTTTCCCCTGTGTGACCGCGCGCGCCAGCGCAAAATTCTGTTCCGACCCGGCATAGTCGCCGCCGAGCATGGGCGGGCGTCCGCCATAGTACACGCCGTAAAAGAGATAAACGCCACCGTAGTAGTAGTCGGCGTCCAGTTCCCGCACGCGGTGCATGAGGCGTTCGCTGTTGCCGAGCTGGGCGATCCGCGCGGGATCGGTGCGGTTAAGGTCGATCTGCTTGGCCCAGTTGGAGGCTGTCCAGAACAGGGCAGGTACCGCCTTGCGGTTAAGCCGGGCCAGTGCTGCATCCAGTTGCGCCGGATTGGCATGCGCGAGGTCAAGGTGTAACCCCATAGCGCGCAGCGCGCGCATGCCGTACTGCATTCCGCGGGTATACAGCGCGGCGGCGCGTTCGGGGTCGCGTAGTTCGACGAAACCGAAGGCATAACCGTAAAAGGCTTGTGCCGCGCTGACCAGCAGCACGGCGTTGTGCGGGTCTTCGACGATCAGGCCCTCGATCAACTTGATGTTGGCGGGAATCGCGGTTTCCGCCAGCTGCAGGTCTGTTTCCCGGTTCATGGCCTCGATGCTGCCGTCGAGAATGGACCCCGAGCTGCGGGCGACCATCTGGCCCATGCTGCAGGCGCCCAGCCAGGGCAACAGCACGGCAATCAGCAGGGTCCTTGTTGGCAATGGCAATCTCATGCCGACATCCTGTGCGGGGATTTCCTCACGGCGCGTCAACGTGCGGCGAGGTCAGTAGTTTTTCCAGAATACGCCGGTACATGGCGGATA
>JAJDOI010000065.1 GCA_022340245.1 Thiogranum sp. | reverse complement strand
TTTTTCGAGGAGCGAATTCTCGAGGATCCCGCGAGCTGGGCATATCTCGCGGACAAACACTGGCAGCAGATACTGGAGAACGCGGCCGGCCGACACCCCGTCGCCCCGCCGGACCCGGCGACCTGACTCGCCGGTGAGGCGACCGGCGTCGTTAGCCGACCCGTTTTGCACACCTGCGATTCGTGAGACACTCGGCCCCAGCACAAACAATTTCCCAGGAACAGGAAAACACCTGATGAAGACACCGGCCGCACGACTGATTTTAACCCTGCTCCCGTTGCTTCCGTTGCCGGCGGGCGCCGTTCTGCTCGATTGCCAGATCAATGCCGAGCGCATCTACCGTTGCGTTGAAATCAATGCTTCAGCCGTGGCCCCGGATACCGCAAAGGGACAGGACGCAGACGCAGCCGAATACGGGCGCTATGTCGCGGAGGCGAAGAAGGCCTGCGTCTATAACGAGCCACCCAGTCGCCCCGCAGCAAAGAACGCCAGCGCCGCGCTCAGGGCCGAGAAACTGAAGGCCGCCCGCGAGGCCTATGACCAGTGCGTCGCCGACAAGACCAGGGCGCTCTGGCTCAAGAACCGATCCGCGGACTAGCAGCCTGTCGGACCCGGACAAGCGCAGCGGGCCTGGTGGGCTGGCGGGGATTCAACGCGCTTGGTGAACAAGGATCAGGCAGGTGTCCTGGGTTGCGTCAAACGTCAGTTGATCACAGCGCAACAAGCATCCCTCGCTCACGTCATCCTCGTTGGCGAACCCGCGTCCCTCACAGACATATACCAGCGCCGGCTTGTCCACATCGAGGCTTTGTCCTCCCTTCAGCCTGGCGATATCGATACAGGTCGGCCCGGAACCGGCTGCAGGCGCCTGCGCCCCGCCATAGACGCGTGTGACGCGTCCCTGTTCGGGCTGCAGCACACGATACGCCGCTGTGCCGTGACTCTGCTCAGGCAGCAGCCACAACTGCAGCATGCGGCTCTCGGTGTCGTTGGGGTTGACCTGGTTGTGCGAAAACCCGTCGCTACCGGCACACTGCACCTGCACATCGCAAACGTTCAGTGTACCGCCATGCTGCAACGAACCTTCATGCCGGACACATCCCTCCAGCACGACGGAGATCACATCGACGCCACGATGATCTTGCAGTCCGGTTTCACCGTGTGGCACCACACGCGCGTCCGCCAGGTACACAAAGTTACCGAACCCTTGCCAGGCATCACCCCGCGTCTGGTCGCGTGTAATCCGCTCATCGAATACCAGGCGATATTCCCTGACGCCCGCAAACTTCTTGCGGGTCAGCTTGTCGCGTTGCAGGATTTGCATAAAGCGCTGGAGTTACTGGTAAGAATCAAGACGGCGTAAAATACCCCAAGCGGCTGGGTGGGGAAAGATTTCCCGTCGATTATCCGCGTGGCGCTGGCGCAACGAACCATTGTCACAGCACCACGCCGCGGCGCCCGGTGACGAAAAGCGCCGGATTTTATCTATATTTTACTTTAATTATATCTAATAACTTATTGTTATTCATTACTATTTAATAAATCTATAGACCCATCGGCAGGTATGGTCTATGCTTGTTGCGTCGTAACAAAACACGGATCGATATCGATGTAATGGCCCGTCAGAAGGCCGTGGAGGTGCAACGTGATCCATAAGAATCCAGCTGTTTTTTTGCTGCTGCTTGGGACCTGGTTTTTTTCCGGGATGGCGGCTGCCCAGTCGCGTGAACCGGCCGACTTTGAACTGCAATCCGTCGACTCCACCATGAGCGCCGACGAATACCGGCAGGCCTGCCACCGCAACCAGCACCGTATCCGCAAGTTTCTCGAAACCTATTCTGAAGACACGCTACTGTCCTGGGGGATACCGAAACCAGGCATCCACGTTCTCGGCGCCATCGCCGGGGCTGCCGTCAGCCAGGAAGCCACGCTGTACCTGAACTCGTCCAAGTCACTTGCAATAGACCTCCAGGATGCCGCGCAAAACAACCGGGCGGTCTTTTTTGCCATCAAGCATAAGTGGTAACCGGGAGCCCGCCGGACTTCGGCAATCGTAGCGAGCATGGTGGGAGAGGAGTCAGTCCGACCGGCTCCTAGTCCCCCGGATAGACCCGCATCGGTACATCATTGCGGTCCCGCGGCGGCCGCCAGGGCGGATGTGGTCGCGGATGACCGGCATACGGCGGCGGCCTGAAAGGCCTGCGTGCGTAGGGGTACACGGGCACGTAGTAAGGCGCCGGCTCAGCGTCCGACGCTGCCTCTGCCTCATCGAACTGCGCGCGGCGCTGCTGCAACCTGAGCCTTTCCCGTTCCAGGCGCAGGCGCTCACGCGCCAGTCGCGCGGCCTCAAGCTTGTCGGCCAACTCCAGGACCGCACGATAATCCCCGACCGCCGACGGCGGTGGCGGCGGCGCCGGCAGCAGCTCCAGCACTTCGAACCCGCCGATCGCGGCATCGGGCAAGACCTCGCCATACTGCGTGGTGCCGTCCTGCGCCACCCACTTGTAGATTTCCCGGGCGTCGGCCGGCGGGTTGAGCAGCACGAGACTGAGAAGAGGCGCGAGCGCCCGGCGCAGGTGTAACCGTCGATACATGGTCGACCCCCGGAATGTCGCCTTCCTGAGGAAACACTGGCAATCCCGCCTTTGTCGCTGTCACTGCCGCTGAATGCGGCCGACGCCAAAGCGCCTCAGCTGTTGTCAGTATAATCGATTCGCGTCTGCGGGGACGGCCGTTCAGCGGCTTGAGAGCGCTCGCATGGATCGGCCGTTCTGTGGGGACCGGGGCTAGTCGCCGGAGTCGCCCCCGGCGATGTCATTCAGCATGGTGTACAGCTGTTGCCGACCGAACCGTTCGTGCTGCACCGCGAAAGCGGCATCATGGCGTTTGAAATCCGCTTCGAACAGCGACAGGCGCTCCAGATCGTCGAGGCTGATCATGGCCAGCGGCGGGACCCCCAGTCGCCGCAATCCGCGTTTCAACACCCGCAGACGCTGACCCGCCGCGTCAAGGGCCTCACCGAGCTGCTGCAGGCGTTCCATGCAGGACAGATTGCCGTAGGCGGCCTGAATGTTGGTGTAACAGGTCTCTGCATACAGCCGGATAATTTCGCGCTCGACAGCGTACAGGCGGTCCAGCCGGCGTTTCACAAACGGATTGTTCAGCGTATCCATAGTCGCCACCATCAGACATCCCGTGATAACACCTGTAACGGCGATCCGGAGAGCGGGCTTTACCCTGCCCGGCGGGTGGCAATCACACCGGCATGAAAAAACAATCAGAAGGCTATGGTTTTGCTGAAAAAGGGTGTACAGTTATTCGCCAAGTAACCGACATACATGGAGATATGTTGATTACAGGCGAGGCAAGCGCGTGAAAACCGGATTCGGCACTGTGTGTTCGCTGCTGGTGTGGGCGCTGTGCGCCGCGTCCTCCGCGCAGGCGCTACCGCCGATCAAGGAACTGGCCGACCCTTCCCTTCCCGATATCGCCGCTGTTGAATACGCGCCAGGCAAAGGTCCGGTCATCGTCTACAACCCCTTTCTGTGCAAGCAGGCCGGACGCGATCTGTGCGAGTTCTACCGCTACCACGAATACGGTCATATCGCCCTGCGGCACTATGAACGCAGTGATATATCGGTGCAAAAAAAGGAAGAAGAAGCCGATCGCTGGGCGGCCACGCATGCGCCACGCCAGATAGTCATGGCAGCCTGGCGGTTCTTCTCGGCCGGCGGGGGCGCGACACCAATGCACGGAGACGGACCAACCCGGGCCGCACGCCTGGTGGACGCACGTGACCAGGTGGCTTTCGCCAACCGGCAACCGGAAGACCGCGTCGGTCGCGAAGCAACACCACTGTCTTTCAGCGGACTGGCGCTGTAGCAGCGTTCACGCTGAGCGAATTCACCTCCAGCAGGCTGTCCTGCAAATGCTGTCGTGCGGTGGCCGCGTCCACCAGCACAGCGGTAAACCCGTACGCCTGAGTCAGCGTCGCCACCAACTGGCTGGCGGCATTCACAAACGCCGCGTCATCAGCGAAATCCAGGGCATCAATCGATGCGCTGAGCCCGCTGTTGGAGCGCCGGGCGAGACCGCGTACCTGCGCGGGAATAGTGATGCGCGCATCGCCGGGAAGCGCATCCAGCGACTGCAACAGCCGCGCGATATTGATCACTGCCGGGGTATCGATATTGCCACCGGGTACCAGATCCAGGGGGGTCACCAACGCCTTGCCGGGTACCGCGCCGCCGAGCGGAATATCGCCAATAAAAAACGCCACCGTAGCGCCGTCCTCAAACTGGAATTCACCGTTTGGCCCGGTGACACCGCTCAGCGTGCCGGATTCAAAACGCACACCTTCAACCGGTGCGTCCACCAGTTGCCCGTCCTGTATAACGATCACCAGACCGTTGCGCTGCTCGTTATCTGACGAGCTGCCGCCGGAGGTCGCGACAAAGCTGCACTCGGTACCCCCGATCAACCAGGGTAACGCCAGGAAGAGCATTGAAATCCTTATAATTTTTAGCCACATGCACCACAAACCCCAATTACCAGACAACGCGGCCCTCAAACTAAGTCTAGCCGACCGGCCGACCCTCTGTGGCCGGGGCCCGGGCTGCGGTAAACTGCGCGGGTAAGGCATTTACCCGGAGACAGCATGACGCCGAAAAACCCGACCTCCGGTGACAGCCGGCTGGATCAGCTGGTCGCCGCAACCCATCGCAATCGCGACGCCCGCGAACTCGGTTATCGCGAGCAGGCATTGAAACTCTATCCCTGGATATGCGGCCGCTGCCAGCGCGAATTTACGCGCGAGAACGTGCACGAACTGACCGTGCATCACCGCGACCATAACCACGACCACAACCCGGACGATGGCAGCAACTGGGAACTGCTGTGCCTGTACTGCCACGACAACGAGCACCAGCGGCTGCTGGAAGCCGACCAGGGCAACGCCTCAGCCACGCAAAGCGACAGTACCACCACCGCGACCCATCAGCCGTTCGCGGCTCTCAAGTCGCTGTTAAAGGACTAGTACTCCTTCAACATGCAACCGGAGCCCTGCCCGT
>JAJDOI010000057.1 GCA_022340245.1 Thiogranum sp. | reverse complement strand
GACAGGTTGTTGATAATCGTGTAGCCCTTCACACCGGCGCGGTCGAGCAGGTCAGTCGCGAAACTGCAGTGCTCGCCGCCGAGAATGATTTCTAGTTTCTTCAACGGACTGAAGTTGAGGTTCTTCATAAGCCGCATAACTCCTGAAAGTGATCTTCGGCATGGACACGCCGGCGCCACTCGCCGCCGTCGTACAGACAGACCATGGACGTTTCGGGGTCGACGATCAGCAACCGGACCCAGCCGTTGCGAACCAGGCGCTTGACCACGGCCACGCTCTCGACCGCCTGCACCGCGTGATCGAACGGTGCCTCGATGACCGTGATCAGTCGCATGGGTTGGTGGTAGGGACGGCCGCCGTCGAGCACGGTCTGCGCCGGCAGACCCGTACGAAGGTCGCTCAGGTTGCCGCTCATGACACCGAAGCGCCCGGCGACGTTGTGGTAGACCTTGCTGCCGCTACCGAACCGCTCGTTGTCGACCGTCGAAAAATAGTGCTCCATGTTGATCCACTGGCCGACCACCAGCGGACCGGTCAGGATGTTTTCCAGCAGTCGACGTTTGTGGTCGACGCGGTAGTCGTAGGAATGCAGAAAGGCGCGGCCGTCAAGCGTCTTCGACCGGGTCAGCGCCCGGCGCCCAATGATGAAATAGGCGTTGCGCGACAGTCCCCACTCGGGTCGCACCTGCGACCAGTCCATCGCGTTGCGCCGCGCGCTGCGGTACGCGCCGGCCGGGTCCAGCCCCTGCGCCTGCGGATCGAGACCCGGCAGACGCTCCTGCGCGCACAGGCGCGAGGCCGCCGCCAGACCATTGCGCACGCGATCGAGATAGACCAGGTGCGACGGCGGCAACAGTGCGAGGTCGTGCAGACGGACCTCGTCGGTCGTCGTGTTGTGCAGCGCCGGCACGAACCAGGCGTCATCCGGAATGTCGATCCCCTTGGCGCGCAGCCGGCGGCGCACTTCCGGTTTGTTCGCCATCTGCGCCAGGACACGTGCGCTGACCAGACCGTGGCTGCCGCCGCAAGCACCGCAATCGAGCGCCGACTCGTACGGGTTGTTCTCCGAACTGCTGCCGTGGCCGACCAGCAAAATGAAGCGCGAGAATCCGTCCGTCAGTCCGACCGAACGCAGCGCCTGCAGCACAAAGCCCGTTTGTTCCTCGAGGGAAAAGCCGATGCGACCAAGGCGCTCCAACTGGAACTGGGCAAACGCCTGGTTGATCCGGTAGACGTCGCGCAGGCGGGCAATGAACGCGGCAGCCCGCGCTTCGTTCAGGCCGAACGCGGCGATGAACGCGGGGGCGCCGCCCTGGTGATCCAGCGCCGCCTCGCGCAGCTCGCGGACGATGTCGTCGGTGGTTCGCTCGGGGGCCAGGTTGAACTCCTGTTCGACGGCCTTGACGATCACCGCACGCTGCACCGCGCGCACGATCGAGTCGGCCTGCTCGCGGCTGAGCTTATCGATGACCAGGTGTGTCGGAGGCTTTTCCTCGTGCAGGCGGTCGCGCCAGCGGTGGTAACCGGTCGGCAGCATCGTCTTGCCGACCATGTCAAAGCCGAACAGCAGGCCGATGGCTTCGACGGTGACGAAGGGTGTCAGCACCGATTCCTTCAATTCGTGCATCGCCTTGCCCAATGCCGAGAACGCAGCTTCGTCGCGCGCCCCGCTTGCGGTCATTTCGATGACGAGATTCTTCGGCGTCAACAGCACCGGACACAGGTGATTTTCGCTGCCCTTACCCAGCTCCATGAAACTGACCGGCACGCCGAAGAACCCGGCGATGCCGTAGGTCTCGTAGTCACCGACCGACTCGAGGTTACGCCGCAGCCGCTCGGACCGGGTGTCTATGCAGAACAGCGCCTTGGCGAAGGGGCGTTTGTCGCGCGGCGCCGGCGGCTGCAGGCTGATCCCCTGCAGCAGGCCGCCGATCGCGCTGGCCTCCATGGCGCGCAGCCAGATCATCCCTTCGTGCGCCCGAAACGCGCGCAGGCTGTCGAGCAACACGCTTAGATCGTCGCGGCCCAGGCGGCCGAGGACATCGCCCAGGCCCGACCGGTCGGCAAAATGGCGCAGGCGATCGGCCTGACGCTCGGCCTCGAAGCGGCGCTTGCCTGCGCGGTATTCGGCGAACACGGCGGCGATGTGCGTGCGGTTCCCGCGCAGCAGTGTGTCTTCCAGCCGGTGCGCCATCGGCAGGAACGGGCCGGCCCCGTAGAACTCGCGCCTCAGGTAGAACTCGAACGGATCAGCTTCGATGGCATCGGCTAGCGCGCCGACGGTGACCGGCAGTTTTCCGTTAGAGCGCCGGCGCAACAGCGTCAGCGCAAGCAGCATTCTGACCGCAACGTAATCGACCAGGTCGCCGGGAAAGCGCTGCTCCCAGTAATAGTGACCCGCGTTCGAGCGCCAGCGAATAAATCCGGCCCAACCGTGCAGACGCGCAAGCTCCTGTGTGACATAGGAGAGCCAGACGTCCTCGGGCACGCCGAATTCCGCAAACACCAGCGCGATGACGCTTTCGGGATCGTCGTCGCCGCCGTCGGGCGCGCGGCGCATGAGATCCGCCAGCGTGCGTCGCACGTCCTTACCTGCAACGTCGAGCCAGGCCCTGAAGAACCCGCGCTCGCGGTTCGGCATGGTCCAGATCGACTGGCCTTCGTCGAAGAAATCGAGGCACGCCCGGATCACCTGCTCGTCGAGTTCCTGACCGATGGCGGTGCCGTACAGGGCGTCGGCCACTTCGTACAGGGGGCGGCCACGCAGCAGCGTCTCCCGAAGTTCGGCGGCGAGCGCATCCGTTGCGATCTCCGTCACCGCGGGCGATTCATCTCCCTGGAGCGCGGCATAGACCTCGTCGGCGCCGGCCAGCGTCAGCTCCACGGCAACGGGGCGTTCGTGCTGCGCAAGTTCGGCCATCAGCCAGTCGGTAAGGTCGAACGGAAGCGCTGGCTGCGTTTCCACGAAGCGGCGCACGCCGGATTCCAGCGCCTGGCGGTTCACCTGGCCGTCAGCGAGATAACGCTGGTACTCCACGCGCGGGAGATAGCCCCGGCCGTGGAACAGCCTCGTGCCCTTTTCCACTGCCTGGTCGAACGGCAGATGCTCGAAGCCGTGCAACGGGTTGTGATGGATGAATGCCCGCATCGGCCAGAAGAACGGCACCGGCTCACCGGCGACGTAAATCATCGACCTTACCCGCAGCTTGGCGCCCATGACCGGACTCATGTCAGATACCCCAGGGAAGTGACACCGGCGACCGCCAGGACCGCCAGCAGCACGCCCGGCGGCAGGGTGGCGGCCAGACCGAGATCCGGTTTGGGTTCGTCCGCGGCGGGTCCGACGACCAGGCCACGCGTCATCTGCGCCCCCGCCCAGGCCCACAGGAACCAGGCGGTCAACATAACCAGCGCCGCGCCGGGCAGGACCGGCAGCAAGTTGGCGGTCGTCGCCAGCAGGGCGAAGAACCCGGGAAACAGCGGCGTGCCGACCGCGGCCAGAATACTGAACACCAACAGCACCGACAGCCGCGGCGCCGTCTGCCCGAGACCGCCACAAGTGCCGGCATAGGCGGCGCCGAACAACAGCTCGATCCGGGACGCGAGCCAGGCGAGCAGCACGAACGGCGCACTGAAGGCGAGGGCCTGCAGGACCAGCAGCATGTCACCAGGTGCAAACAGCGCCATGGCCCACAGCAGTGACCAGGCGGACGTCGCCATGTAGGCGATCCATAGCGTGAGGTCGCGCAGCGCCACCGCGCGGAAGGCGTAGAAACACGCGGTCACAACCGCCCAGTGGACCACCCAGGTCGGCGGTTGTCCGGGTAGCTCTGCGAGCACCAGCAGCCCCAGCTGCGGCCACACGAGCAGCAGAAACACGCGTGCCCGAAGCGTGCCGACCCGCGCATAGAGGCGATTGAACAGCATGCTGATCGGGAACAGCGGCAGAAACAGCGCAACGACAAGGTAACCGAGCAGCGTCATGTCAGGACCATCTCAGCAACACGTTGAGCCGGGTCGCGGCGGCGACCAGAAAACCGGACAACCGCGCATAGGCGTTGATGACAAAGAACTCGCGCGACACCAGGGTGTAGAAGCCATGCCAGAGCGTGCTTAAGGCCCCTTTCCAGCGGCGACCGTTCTGTTCGGTGTAATAGGTCACCAGCCAGCCGAACACGACGACGAGCGACATCAGGATGACCAGGGTATCGAACCAGAAGATGTCGATGCCGGCCGCGGCATAGATCTGCGACCGGAACGCCTCATCGGGATAGAGGAAGACGTCGAACGCGTGGCTGATGAAGGTGTACCCGAGCACGACGATGGTAAACGAGAACAGGATCATGCCCATCAGCCGCCAGATGTTCTCGGTCCGCATGCGGTAGGTGGAAAAAATGAGCTGCGCGCCGGTCACCCAGCCGAAGAACAGCAGCACGACCGCGCCCTGCTTCTGGAAGAAGTCCTCGGCGACGAGCCAGTGAGCCAGCACCAGGATGGTCACCGGCACCACCAGCGTGACCGCGGCCATCAGCAGCCAGGGCTGGCGCTGCCGGGCGGACCGGCGCTCGACGACGAACGTGTACAGGTCGTCCTTGGGCACGCCGTCGTCCTCGCGGGCCTCGCTGATCACGCCGCCGGCACCGAGGAACAGCGTGCCCTTGAACAGACCGTGCGCTATCAGGTGATACACCGCGAGCGAGAACGCACCCACGCCGCACTCCATGATCATGAACCCCATCTGGCCCATGGTCGAATAGCCGAGCGCTTTTTTGATGTCGTTCTGGGCGAGCATCAACACCGAACCGATCACGGCGGTAACCAGTCCCACGACGAAGATCCAGTGCAGCACGCCGTCGGTATGGACGAACAGCGGCGCAAAACGGTTTATGAGAAAACCGCCCGCATTGACGATGCCCGCATGCATCAGTGCCGACACCGGTGTCGGACCGCTCATCGTGTAGGGCAACCAGATATGCAGCAGGAACTGGGCCGAGCGGGCGAACGCCGACAGCGCGACGAGGCCGGCGACGGTTTCTACCAACGGCAGGCCAAACAAGGTTCTGACGTCGGGTGCGTCTGCAACCTGTTCGAAGATGCCGTGCAGCGACCAGGTCCCGAAAGCGTGATAGAGCAATGCGGCAGCGAGCAACAGCAGCAGATCACCGAAGCGGTAGGTCAGGAGTGTCCATGCGGCATAGCGATGCGCGGTATGGCTGGTCGAATCCTGGCCCAGCAGGAAGTACAGCAACACCCCGATCAGATGCCAGGCGATCAGCAGCGTTATCAGGTCTCCGGCCGTTACCATCAGCAACAACGCGGCCGTCATCAGATCGAGAAGCACAAAAAACGTCGCGTAGCCCCGTTCCTCGGCCATGTAACGCCGGGAATACACGTGCACTATCAGGCTAATACCGGATACGACGAACGCCATCAGACTGCTCAGGGGATCGAACAGCAGAACGCCCCAGGTGGTGCCGAACCGGATTTCGTCGGACGTGTGGCCCGCCAGTGCCAGACCGAGCAGGCTGGACGCGCAAAGGAAGGTCGCAAACGCGCCAACGATGCTGATGCGCGCACTGTCCCGGTGCAGGCCCTGCAAAGCCGTCAGCGTCAACAGTGCCGAGGCGAGCGGCACCAGGAACACGAGCGGCACCAGCGCGTCCATCAGTTCTTTCCAGCCTTGAAGCACGCCGGGCGCGTGCCATCGACGCCGTCAGGTGGAGCCGGCCTGGAAGACCAGGCCGGCGCAACTGATGCTACGTCGGCGCACACCGGCGGGAGTGGATCGTTGTTGTCAGTTCGCCAATTCATGTCGTCCGTATCTCGTTTTTTTCACGAGGCCAAGTCTACGAACGAAAAGGACAATATAAATTCGATAATTTAAATTGCTTGGATAGCGTTTTATCTATAGATATGTCTGCAAGCGCAGTTTGCAGCACGGATGTTGCCGTGCCCGTTCCAATAAACCGAACATATATCCGGTTTGGTCACGCTAATAGATTATTATCTACAGGTTGGCCCAACGATATCAATTGGATCGATTTCAGCAGTCCGCTTATCCTCCAGGCAATTCAGAATCGGGTTGCGGGAGGAGTAGTGGAGACACTGGTGGGTGTAATCATGAGTTCCAGATCGGACTGGAAGACTATTCAACCAGCGAACAAAACACTGGCTTCGTTAGGCATAAGTCACGAAGTACGCATCATATCGCCGCGAAAGAAGCCCGAGACGCTGCGCCAGTATGCAGAATCCGCAGCAAAACGGGGAATAAAAATCCTTATCGCGTGTGAGGGGGATTCCGTGAAGATATCGGATGACCTCGTATCAGCGACGTCGCTGCCCGTGTTAGGCGTAATCGGGCAACCCAAAGAACCCGGTGCTGCAGATTCTTCGTTCTCATCCTGGAATGCGTCGGCGGGAACTCCGGTCTGTGCGCTCTCACATGGCGAGGAGGGTGCGAAAAACGCGGCCTTGCTTGCAGCAAATATGCTCGCTGAAATTTATCCATCCGTACGTGAGTCAACTTCAAGGTATCTACGTCAAGTTGACGCTGCGTCATCGTCACCCGGGCTATCGACGGCAGCCTGAAATGGCGGCATCACAAAGGCCTTCCGTGCGACAACTCGACGGCTCACATGCTCATTTCTGGATTAGGAAAGGCCGCATAGGCTGGTGCGCTGACACCGGCATGAGCTAACTGAAACGAACAACCATCGTCCGCGTCAGAACTATCGTTTCCCGGTCATGTCTCCCACCGGCCCGTATCCAGCCGTTGCAAAAAAGCAGGCGAATAAACTCTATTGGACAAATCGGTATCTATTGGACAGCCACCTGGTGGAGGCAGCTGTAAGCACTTGAATATGGCGCGCCCGGAAGGATTCGAACCTCCGACCGCCTGGTTCGTAGCCAGGTACTCTATCCAGCTGAGCTACGGGCGCGAAGTGGAAGCGCGGGATTATCCATTAGCGAGGACTAAAACTCAAGGCTGGTGAGGCGCTTTGTGTACCCGGCGCCAAATGAAAAAAGCCCCGTACGGGGCTTATATCAAGTGGCGGAGAGCGAGGGATTCGAACCCTCGATGGGCGTTAACCCATACACCCTTAGCAGGGGTGCGCCTTCAGCCTCTCGGCCAGCTCTCCCGTCTGCCAAAACGACCCCGGCGGGGTCGTTTGCAGAAGGCGGGTAGGATACCGGCGCTTGGTCATGAGGTAAAGTTAAAACTAGGAATCGGTAGTTTCCGCGGGGCTTTCAGCATCCTGCTCACGCTTGATCCGTTCATAGATTTCCTCGCGGTGCACTGCCACATCCTTTGGCGCGTTTACACCGATGCGAACCTGGTTACCCTTGACGCCCAATACGGTAACCGTGACTTCGTCACCGATCATCAGGGTCTCGCCAACCCTGCGTGTAAGTATCAACATTCCTATCGTCTCCTTGACCTGCTTTTCTTTGCCAATCTCACGGTGATCGCAGTTGGCGGATCCTGTACAGGCAGCCAACAGAGTTGTTGTCGGCCACCGACTATAAAACTATAACCAGCCAGCAGATTTCTGTTTTTATTGGCTATTTCAAGGCAGCTAACGGCTGCCGGGACGGTCAGGCGGTAGCGGCCTGACTCAGTTGGAAGGCTTCGTGCAGCGCACGCACACCCAGCTCGAGGTACTTCTCGTCGACGACGACCGACACCTTGATTTCGGATGTGGAAATCATTTTGATGTTGATGCCTTCCTTAGCCAATGCCTCAAACATAGTCGACGCAATGCCGGCGTGCGAGCGCATGCCTACCCCCACCAGTGAGATCTTGGCAATTTTTGTGTCGCCCGATACCTGCCGGGCACCCAGTTCACCCGCAACTTCCTGCAGGATTTCCAGGGCACGCTGGTAGTCGTTGCGGTGCAGGGTGAAGGTGAAATCCGTCGTCTGACCGTCGGGCGCGACGTTCTGGATGATCATGTCGACTTCGATATTGGCCCTGGCAATCGGCCCCAGTATCAGGTGCGCGACGCCCGGCTGGTCCGGCACGCCGACAACCGTCAGCTTGGCCTCGTCGCGGTTGAACGCGATGCCGGAAATCAGGGCCTGTTCCATACCTTCGTCCTCATAGGTAATCAGCGTACCATCGCCTGACTCGAAACTTGACAGCACGCGCAAGGGCACATTGTACTTGCCGGCGAACTCGACAGCACGAATTTGCAGCACTTTTGAGCCCAAACTGGCCATTTCGAGCATTTCTTCAAAGGTGATCCGCTCCAGACGACGCGCTTCCGGCACCACCCGGGGGTCGGTGGTATACACCCCATCAACATCGGTAAATATCTGACATTCATCGGCTTTTAGCGCCGCCGCGAGGGCCACGGCAGTGGTATCCGAACCGCCCCGGCCGAGCGTGGTGATGTTGCCGCTCTCGTCGACACCCTGAAAACCCGCCACCACGACCACCCGGCCGGCCGCCAGATCCGCATTGACCCGCGCACCGTCGATTTCCTTGATGCGCGCCTTGTTGTGGGCGCCATCGGTCAGAATGTGCACCTGCGCACCGGTATAGGAGCGGGCCGGGCAGCCCTGCGCCTGCAGCGCCATGGACAGCAGCGCGATGGTGGCCTGCTCGCCGGTGGCCAGCAGCACGTCCAGTTCGCGCGGCGCGGGGCGCTCCGTCATGCTGGAGGCAAGCGTCAACAGGCGATCGGTTTCGCCGCTCATGGCCGACACCACAACCACCAGCTGGTGGCCCTGTTGACGGTAGCGGATCACCTTTTCGGCGACGGCGTGGATACGCTCCGGCGTGCCCACCGAGGTGCCGCCGTATTTCTGGACGATAAGTGCCATGGACTAAGATCGATTACTGGGCGCGAAAAGCCGGAATTAAACTACAAATCGGGGCGGGATAAAAGAATTTGCGACAAATTTCAGGCGGTCGCGGACCCGGCAAGCTGCTGTTTCACCCAGTCGCCGACCGATGCGAGCGCTGCATCCAGGTTTTCCGGCTGACTGCCGCCGGCCTGCGCCATATCCGGCCGACCGCCACCGCGCCCGCCGATCTGGGTGGCCACGTGATTGACCAGCTCACCGGCTTTTACGCGCCCGGTCTCGGCCTTGGTCACCCCCGCTACGAGCGCGACTTTGTCGCCGTTGACCGCAGCAAGGATAACCGCGGCGGCACCCAGTTTGTTTTTCAGCTGGTCCACGGTCTCGCGCAGGCCCTTGGCGTCGGCACCGTCGAGCCTGGCCGCGAGCACCTTGATGCCCTCGACCTCGCGGGCTTGCCCGGCGAGATCACTGCCCTGCGAGCTGGCCAGTTTCGCCTTCAGTGCTTCCAGCTCTTTCTCCAGCTTGCGATTGCGCTCGAGCAGCTGACCGACCTTGGCGGCGGCCTCACCGGGCGTGCCCTTAACCATGCCGGCGACCTCGTCCAGGTTCTTTTCCAGCCCTTCGATATAGGTCAGCGCCGCCTCGCCGGTCACCGCTTCGATACGCCGCACACCCGCGGCGACGCCGGCTTCGGAGACAACCTTGAACAGGCCGATATCGCCCGCGCGGCGCGCGTGGGTGCCACCGCAGAGTTCCACGGAAAAGTCACCAATAGACAGCACGCGCACCTCATCCCCGTACTTCTCGCCGAACAGGGCCATGGCGCCGGCTTCCATGGCCTTGTCGATGGGCATGACGCGTGTTTCAACGTCGGCGTTGGCGCGAATCTGCGAATTCACCCGATTTTCGATGCGCTGCAGTTCTTCCGGCGACAGCGGCTGGAAGTGCGAGAAATCGAAACGCAGCCGGTCCGGGTCGACCAGCGAGCCTTTCTGCTGCACGTGCTCGCCCAGCACCTCGCGCAGCGCGGCGTGCATCAGGTGGGTCGCGGAATGGTTGAGACGTGTAGCCGCGCGCCGCTCGTGGTCGACCAGCGCTTCGAGCTGATCACCCACCGCGATGGCGCCCTGGGTCAGTTCACCGACATGGATAATGGCGCCCTCACCCTGCTTGCGGGTATCCAGCACCCGGAACACCCCGCCATGTTTGCGCAGCACGCCGCGGTCACCCACCTGGCCACCGGATTCCGCGTAAAACGGGGTGTGATCCAGCACCACGATGCCCTGATCGCCGGCCTGCAGGCTGTCCACCGCCTTGCCGTTCACGAACAGGCCGGTCACCGCTGCCTCATCAGCCTCGCACTCGTAACCGGTAAACTCACAGCTGCCGGCGATCGTCAGGCCAGCGGTATCCGCGGCGGCAAAATGGCTGGCCGCGCGCGCCCGCTCCCGTTGCGCGGCCATTTCGGCCTCGAAGCCGGGCATGTCGATACGCAGGTTGCGCTCGCGGGCGATGTCGGCGGTCAGGTCGACGGGGAAGCCATAGGTGTCGTAGAGCTTGAATACGGTATCGCCGGGAATTTCGTCGCCCGGCAAGGCGGCGATGGCCTCTTCGAGAATCTTCATGCCGTTATCCAGTGTCTCGGCGAAACGCAGCTCTTCCTGTTCCAGCACCTGCTCGACCTGACCCTGCTGTTTCACCAGTTCGGGATAGGCGTCGCCCATCTCCCCGGCCAGCGGGGCCACCAGCTTGTGAAAGAAACTCTCGCGCATACCCAGCTTGTGACCGTGACGGATGGCGCGGCGGATGATGCGGCGCAAAACGTAACCGCGGCCTTCGTTGGACGGAATCACGCCGTCTACGATCAGGAACGCACTGGCGCGGATATGGTCGGCGATAACGCGCAGGGACTTGCTTTCGAGATCACCGGTGCCGGTGATGGCGGCAGCTGCCCTGATCAGGTTCTGGAACAGGTCGATCTCATAGTTGCTGTGCACGCCCTGGAGAATGGCGGCCAGCCTTTCGAGCCCCATGCCGGTGTCCACCGAGGGTCTGGGCAGCGGTGTCAGCTCACCGCCGGCGTCACGGTTGTATTGCATGAACACCAGGTTCCAGATCTCGATATAACGGTCGCCGTCTTCTTCCGGCGTGCCCGGCGGCCCGCCGGGCACTTCCGGGCCGTGGTCGTAGAAGATTTCCGTGCAGGGCCCGCAGGGCCCGGTGTCACCCATGGACCAGAAGTTATCCTTGGCGCCGATGCGCGAGAAACGCGCCGGATCGACGCCGATTTCCTTCAGCCAGATATCCGCCGCGTCGTCGTCGTCCTCGAACACGGTGATCCACAAACGTTCGGGTGGCAGCGCGATGACGTCCGTCAAAAACTCCCACGCGTAAGCGATGGCCTCGCGCTTGAAGTAATCGCCGAAGCTGAAGTTGCCCAGCATTTCGAAAAAGGTGTGATGACGCGCGGTGTAGCCGACATTCTCCAGGTCATTGTGCTTGCCCCCGGCGCGCACGCAGCGCTGCGAGCTGGCAGCGCGCACATAACTGCGCTTCTCGTTACCGAGGAACACGTCCTTGAACTGCACCATGCCGGCATTGGTAAACAGGAGGGTAGGATCGTTTGCTGGCACCAGCGGGCTCGACGGCACCACTTCGTGGCCCCGCTCCCTGAAAAAATCCAGAAATGCCTGGCGAATTGCGGTCGTGCTGTTGGTGTTGCTCATGGCGCCGAAAGGTACAGGATAAACGGCAAAAAGTACAAGCGACTCCTACTCTTAAGGCGTGGAAATCGGCAAAAAAGCCGCTCGCCGTCGCCCTGTCAGAGGTCGGCTTCGACTGCGTCGGCCAGCGCGACGCGAATCTGTTCGCCGCTGAAGCCGCGCTGCTGCAGAAAACGCATCTGCCGCGCGCGCTCGCCGAACTCCCGCGGCGCGTGCCGGCCAAAACGCTTGTGGCGCTGGCGGCAGGCCGAGTCCTGCCAGTACGCGGCATAGTCCGCGAGGGCCGCCTCAATCAAGGCCTGCGCCACCCCGCGCTCGCGTAGTTCCGCCTCGATACGCAAGGGGCCGAAGCCGCGTTCGAACCGCCCGCGGGCGTAGATGTCGGCGAATCGCCCGTCGCTGAGGGTTCCCTCGTCGGTCAGCGCTATCACCACCTGATCGACCAGCGCTTGCGGACAACCGCGGGTTTTCAGCTTGTGGCGCAGCTCCTGGGAGCTGTGCTCGCGGCGCACCAGCAGGCGCAACGCCGTGGCGTACACCTCCTGGTATCGCGCCGCGGCGTCGCTGTTGTCAGCCTGTGGAAGACTCAAGCTGCTCGACATTGTCCGGCAGTTCGTCTCTGGCCGGTCGCTTGGCCAGCAGTTTGTCACGCAGCTGCTTGTCGATATCCGCGGCCATCTCCGGGTTGTCCTTGAGGAAGGTGCGCACATTGTCCTTGCCCTGACCGATGCGATCACCGTTGTAGCTGTACCAGGCGCCGGCCTTGTCGACAATATCGTGCTTGACGCCGAGATCGATCAGCTCGCCTTCCCGGGAAATACCCTCGCCATAGAGAATTTCGAATTCGGCCTGCTTGAAGGGCGGTGCCATCTTGTTCTTGACCACCTTGACGCGGGTCTCGTTACCCACGATTTCGTCACCCTTCTTGATAGCGCCGGTGCGGCGAATATCCAGGCGCACCGAGGAGTAGAACTTGAGGGCATTGCCACCGGTGGTGGTTTCCGGGTTGCCGAACATCACGCCGATCTTCATGCGGATCTGGTTGATGAAAATAACCAGCGTATTGGAGCGCTTGATGTTGGCCGTCAGTTTGCGCAGCGCCTGGGACATGAGGCGCGCGTGCAGGCCCATGTGCGAGTCGCCCATTTCGCCTTCGATTTCGGCCTTCGGCGTCAGGGCTGCCACCGAGTCGACGACGACAATATCCACCGCCCCGGAACGTACCAGCATGTCGGCGATTTCCAGCGCCTGTTCACCGGTGTCCGGCTGGGACACCAGCAGATCGTCGATCTGCACGCCGAGCTTTTCGGCATAACTCGGGTCGAGCGCGTGTTCGGCGTCGACAAAGGCCGCCGTACCGCCGGCTTTCTGCGCCTCGGCAATGACCTGCAAGGTCAAGGTGGTTTTGCCCGAGGACTCCGGGCCGTAAATCTCGATAACGCGCCCGCGCGGCAGCCCGCCGACGCCCAGCGCCACGTCGAGCGCCAGCGAACCGGTCGAGATCACGTCGATATCACGCGCGGCGCTGACATCGCCCATGCGCATGACCGAACCCTTGCCAAACTGCTTCTCGATCTGACCCAGCGCCGCACTCAGCGCCTTGCGTTTGTGATCATCCATAAAACTCCTCCGGTAACGTTCGTGTCCGGGGCACTCCCTGCCCCACGGGTTGATGGTCGACTCGTTCACCCGGTGGTCTGGCCACCGCGTGCAACACAGTATGCCTCACACTACTGTAAAAATAAACAGTATGCAAATTGCGCCGGCGCAGCCTTCCCGGGACCCGGCCGACGGCCGCCCA
>JAJDOI010000043.1 GCA_022340245.1 Thiogranum sp. | reverse complement strand
GCACTGCTGATTCTGGCGCCGAGGCATCCGGAACGAGCCGGCGCTGTCGGCCGGCAATGCAGCGGCACAGGTTTCTTCTGTCGCTTCTCCAGCGAGCCGGCGTTTGACGGGGTATCAGTCATCATTGTCGATGAACTGGGGCTGCTGGTGTATTGCTATGCTCTCGCCGACGTCGCGTTTGTCGGCGGCAGTCTTGTGGAAAAGGGCGGACACAATCCCATCGAGGCCGTAGTGGCCGGGGCGCCGGTCATCAGCGGGCCAGACGTGGATAATTTTGCCGATCTCTATGCGCAATTTTTGCAGGCGGGGGCGGCATTCACTGTCCGCTCCGCGACAGAACTGTCGGCGCGCGTGCTGCAGTGGTTCGGTGACGCGCAGGTCCGCGCGTGCGCCGTCAGCGCAGGGCGGGAAGTTGCAGGGAAAAACCGGGGGGCGCTGGACCGCGTACTGGCAGTGATCGATACGGGACGCTGACCGACGGGTGGGTTTGAGTTTGTTGGGCTTCGCTGCGCTCAGCCCAACCTACAAAGAGCGATCTGTTTATCGCGGAAGGATCGCAGCGCCGTAGGTTGGGCTGAGTCTGCGAAGCCCAACAAGCCCAGCCCAACAGGCTGTTTCGTCGAAGGGTTTTGCGGGTGTCTTACTGCACCGGTGCTAACGCCGCAAGCCGCGTCGCCTAGCCATGGCCCTGCCGATATCCTGCAACTGTTTGTGGCTGAGGATATGCTGCGCCATGTTCAGCAGTTCCTTGTTTTCGATGTTGATATGCTCGGCATAGGCTTCGCAGAAGGCGTTCGCGTGGCCGGCAAAGTCGGTGTTTTCGGCCAGTGCCCCGGGTTCGTTCAAATCCGGCAACAACTGCTGCCACAGCTGATCGAGCTTTTCGTGATCCTGCTTCAGGCGGTAGACAATGTCCGCCAGTTTCAGCGACTGGTGGTTGAGGATGGGGAACAGATCCTGCTCTTCGTCCTGGTGATGGTGCGCCGCGCTGGTGGAAAAGTAGCTCACTATTCGGTTGACGGCGCTGCGCGCTTCGCCGTCGACGCCATTGGCGGCGATGTGTGCAGGCAGTTTCCGCAACATGTCGCACTGCGCCAGCATGCGCTCGTGGCAGGCGCGCAGCACCGCCAGCGGGTCGTCGAAGTCGGGCAGTTCGGGCACCAGGGATTCGGCCATGGTTATTTCGCCGGTTGGGCGGGCGGCGGCGTGATCAGTGCCTTGTTGACTTCGGCGAGGTCATCTTCCGACAGGGTGCCCGCGGCCTTTTTCAGCCGTAGCTGGTCGACGACGTACAGATAGCGGGCACGCGCATAGTTGAGGCGCGCCAGGTAAAACTCCTGCTGTGCGTTGAGCACATCGACGATGGTACGGGTGCCGACTTCGAAGCCGGCTTCCTCGGCCTGTACCGCGACTTCGGTAGACTCCAGGGAGCGCGCCAGCGCGTTGACCTGGGCGATGTCGGTCTTGACCCCGCGAAACGCGTTGCGGGTTTCCAGCTCGGCTGCGCGCACGGCCTGGCTGAGATTCTCGGTAGCTTCCTGGAAGCGGCTGCGTGCCTGGCGGGTACGCGAGTTGACCGCGCCGCCTTCATAGAGCGGCACGTTCAGTTCAACGCCGATCTGCGTGCTCTCGCCTTTGCGCGGAAACGCGCCGCCGGACTCGTTATAGGTGGCGCTGGCGTTGAGGTCCAGGGTGGGCAGGTGTCCGGCGCGCTGCAGGTCGATCTGCTGTTTCGCCGTTTCGGCGCCGGCCTGGGCCGACAGAATGCTCAGGTTGTGCTGCTTGGCCTGCTCGATCCAGGCATCCGCGGAATCCGGTTCCGGGTTGCTCAGTGCCAGTTCAGGCTTCAACAGGTCAACCTTGTCGTAATAGGTGCCGACGGTTTCCCGCAGCGCATCCTTGGCTTCCACCAGGCCGCTGACGGCCTGGATCTCACGGCTGGCCGAGAGATCATAACGGGCCTGCGCGGCCTTGACGTCGGTAATGGCGATAAGGCCGACGTCGAAGCGCTGGGTCGCCTGGTCGAGCTGGCGGCCGATGGCGGCTTTCTCGGCTTCGGCGAATTCCAGGTTGCTTTGCGCCTCGAGCACCTTGAAGTAGCGTTCCGCTACCGTCACCATCAGGCTCTGTTCGGCGGCCAGGTAGTCGGCTTCGGCGCGGGCGATTTCGCTGTCGGACTGCTGCAGCTGTATCCAGCGGTCGTAGCGAAACAGCGGCTGGGTCAGGTTCAGACTTGCGAGCTTGTCGTTACTGGTTTCGGCTGGTTGCTTAGGGCTGAGACTCTTGTAGCGGTTGGGTGTATAGGTGCCGCGGGCGCCCAGCGTCGGCAAAAGTCCGGCCATCGCTTGCGGGCGCTGTTCGCGCACGGCTTCGAGGTTGGCCAGCGAGGCGGCGACTTGCGGGTTGGTGGCCGCCGCCTCCCGGTAGACTTCGATCAGGTCGACTGCCGAAGCCCGGGTGGCGAGCAGCAGCAACGGAAGTATCAATGACTGTTTAAGGCGCATCATTCAATAGGTGGGCATCTGTTGGTCGACGTCACTGGCCCAGGAAGCCACGCCGCCGCTCAGGTTAATGATATTGCTGAAGCCCTGGCTTTCGAGAAAGTGTCCGACCATCCGGCTGCGTATGCCGTGGTGGCAGATCACTACCGTTTCCCTTGCCGGGTCGAGTTCCTGCAGTCGATCGGGGACCGAGCGCATCGGCACCAGCGTCGCGCCCTCGATGCGTGCCTTGTCGAACTCCCAGGGTTCGCGCACGTCCAGCAACAGCGGCTGCTCTGCCGCCACATTCAGGTAGGCGTGCAATTCTTGTGCAGAAAATTCGCGCATGCGTCAGAATTTGAAATCCTCGGGCTGCGGTGCGTTCAGCAGCGCGGGTATCGACGTTTCAAACAGGCTTTCGTGGTTCCACTCCTGCTCACCGGCGCGCGTAATCAGCAGCGCCTGCATGATCGGCGGCCTGCCGACTATGACAAACAGACGGCCGCCGGGGTTCAGCAGGCCATGAAAATTGCGGTGCAGGGTGGGCAATGAACCGGTCACCGCGATAACGTCAAAGCGATTGTCGGTGTTCCAGCCGGCGGCTGCATCCCCGGTCTCCAGCGTGACATTGTCGATGGTGTGCCGCGCCAGCTTTTCACGCGCAGCCTCGGCGAAGTCGGCAAACAGGTCGACGGAGTGCACGCTCTGGCCGATGCGCGCCAGGCAGGCGGTCACGTAGGCGCTGCCGGTGCCGATTTCCAGGATGCTGTCGGTGGGCTGAATTGCGAGGCTTTGCAGCAGCTTACCCTCCAGCTTGGGCGGCATCATGTACTGGTCGTTGCCCAGCGGAACGCTGATGTCCGAGAACGCCAGGGCGCTGTACTGCGGCGGGACGAAGTCTTCGCGCGGGGTCACAGACAATACCCCCAGCACCTGGTCATCGAGCACGTCCCACGTTCGGATCTGCTGCTCGATCATGTTGTAACGGGCCTGTTCGAGATTCATCTGATTCATTGTGGTTTTCCGCTGTCGATCTCGCCAGCAGGGTACGGTCTTTGGCAACGCGGAGCAAGATGGGCGCGCTTGCATTCTATCAATCGTTTCGATACCGTTATTGACCGCAGCTAGGGGTGCTCCGCCGCGGGTGGAGCTGAGACACACCCTTTGAACCTGATCCGGTTAATACCAGCGCAGGGAAGCTGACATCTGCATCAGTCTTTCCCCCGCGTACCAACTCATGAAAGAGGGAAAGGACTATGAGCGCCATTCCGGAAGAATTCGTTCTCAAGGCCGGCAAACTGTCGGCTGAGGTTACCCGGCCGTTTCCGGGTTCCCGCAAAGTCTACGTCCAGGGCAGCCGTGCAGACCTGCGCGTCGGCATGCGCGAAATCCGCCAGGCGGACACCGCGGCCAGCTTCGGTGCGGAGACCAATCCGCCGATCACGGTGTATGACACCTCGGGGCCCTACACCGATCCCGATGCCGGTATCGATCTGCTCAAGGGTCTCGCCGATGTCCGCGGCAACTGGATCGACGAGCGCGGTGACACCGAGTGGCTGGCTGGACCGAGTTCCGAGTTCGGTCAGCGGCGTGCCGAGGACCCGCAGCTCGCGCACCTGCGTTTCGAGCACATCCGCAAGCCGCGTCGCGCCCGTGCCGGCGCCAATGTCACCCAGATGCACTACGCGCGCCAGGGCATTATCACGCCGGAGATGGAGTACGTTGCGATCCGCGAGAACCTGCGCCTGGAAGAGCTGGGCGACAGCGCGCTGTTGCGACAGCACAAGGGCCACAGCTTCGGCGCCACGATTCCGGACTGGGTGACACCGGAGTTTGTGCGCGACGAAATCGCCCGCGGGCGCGCCATCATCCCGGCCAACATCAATCACCCGGAACTGGAACCGATGATTATCGGGCGCAACTTCCTGGTGAAGGTGAACACCAATATCGGCAACTCCGCGGTGAGCTCGTCGATCGCCGAGGAAGTCGAAAAGATGGTCTGGTCGACCCGCTGGGGCGGCGATACGGTCATGGACCTGTCCACCGGCAAGAACATCCACGAAACCCGCGAGTGGATCCTGCGCAATTCGCCCGTGCCGGTGGGTACGGTGCCGATCTACCAGGCACTGGAAAAAGTCGACGGCAAGGCCGAGGAACTGACCTGGGAGCTGTTCCGCGATACCCTCATCGAACAGGCCGAGCAGGGCGTGGACTATTTCACCATTCACGCCGGCGTGCGCCTGCAGTATGTGCCGCTGACTGCCGACCGCGTCACCGGTATCGTCTCGCGCGGTGGCTCGATCATGGCCAAGTGGTGCCTGGCGCACCATCAGGAAAGTTTTCTCTACACCCGCTTCCCCGAAATCTGCGAAATCATGAAAGCCTACGACGTGTCCTTCTCGCTGGGCGACGGCCTGCGTCCGGGTTCGCTCGCCGACGCCAACGATGCGGCGCAGTTCGGCGAGCTGGAAACCCTGGGTGAACTGACGCGCATTGCCTGGGACAACGACGTCCAGGTCATGATCGAAGGTCCGGGGCACGTGCCCATGCAGCTCATCAAGGAGAACATGGACAAGGAATTGCACGATTGCTATGAGGCGCCTTTCTATACCCTAGGGCCGCTGACGACCGACATCGCGCCAGCCTACGACCATATCACCTCGGCCATCGGCGCCGCACAGATCGGCTGGTACGGTACGGCGATGCTGTGTTATGTCACGCCCAAGGAGCACCTGGGCCTGCCGAACAAGAACGATGTGCGCGAGGGTATTATCACCTACAAGATCGCCGCCCACGCCGCCGACCTTGCCAAGGGCCACCCGGGTGCGCAGGTGCGCGACAATGCCATGTCCAAGGCGCGTTTCGAGTTTCGCTGGGAGGACCAGTTCAACCTCGGCCTGGACCCGGAGCGCGCACGTGAATACCACGATGAGACCCTGCCCAAGGATTCGGCCAAGGTGGCGCATTTCTGTTCCATGTGCGGCCCGCATTTCTGTTCGATGAAAATCACCCAGGATGTGCGCGACTACGCCCGCGAGCACGGTATGAGTGATCAGGAAGCGCTCGACCAGGGGATGATCGAAAAGGCCGTTGAGTTTGTCAAAGGCGGTGCGGAGATTTACAAAAAGGCCTGACAAAGCCCTCGCTTACCCTGTCCAGAGTGTAACAGAACGCAGTAGGTTGGGCTGAGCATCGCGAAGCCCAACATAGCGCGGCAAAGATGTTGGGCTTCGCTTACGCTCAGCCCAACCTACGTGCTACGTGCTCTGCCCAACCTGGCGGCGTTCTACCCGGGTCTTATTGCGTCGCGGTCGCGGCTTCTGCGGGAATGATTTCGACCAGCACGCGGTTGTTGGCCTGTGCGGCCCGGTTCCAGGCCTGGGCGCTGGTTTCGGCGGATTTTTCCGGGTAGGGCGAGAGTTCCTGGTCACGCGGCAGTGTCTGGACCTCGAGGCTGATGCGGTCGTTATTCAGCAGCGGCGTGGTGGCAACGAAGTTGGCGAAACGCAATGACTGCTGGGCCGACGGCGTGTCGACGGCCTGCGCCGGGTTACCGACGAACTCGCACTTGTCGACCGACAGGTCCGGCGCCGGTAGGCGGAAGCCATTGTCCTGGCTGCCAAGCAGGCAGAACTCGCCGGCGTGCGTTTGCACTACCAGTTTGCCGCTGAAGCCGCTGTCCGTTAATTTCGCAAGCAGGGCTTCGATAACATCGATGCGCGCGTCGTCCAGGGCGATTTCATCGTAGCCGTACTGCAATGACTGGTTGATCGCCCAGCCGGTAGTTGTCCAGCTGTCCTGCAGCTGTTTGCTCGTTTCGGCCTGTCGGGCTTCCAGGTCGGCGATCGCCAGCGTCTGTGCCTGCACCTGTCCGGCCAGGCTGTCGCCGCCGACCGGTGGCAGCGGTTGGTCGGCGGGCTGACGGTCACGGTAGATGAACAGGTTGGTCAACAGAGACAGCGCCAGCAGCCCTGCCAGTATCGCCGCCGGTGCCAGCGAGGCCGGGGCCGGGGGGCGGCTGTCGGTCTGCAGCTGGTCGACGTGTTCCTCGACCTCCTTCTGCAATTTCACGCCCGTCGTGCGCGCGACCGTTTCCAGGCTCAGCAGGACGTCCTTGCGAAACTCTGCGCGCTGCTCTTCGAGCAGGCTGCGCAGCTGTTCCAGCTGCAGCTCGCCTGCGGGCGCCTGGCTGGCCTCTGGTTCCCCGGAAGGCAGCGTGTAAGCCGGCGGTGGGAACTGCTCCTGGAGGTCTTCGGCGCGCTCCGACGCACCGTCTTCGTCCAGGGTCCGGGTGTCGCTGCGCCGCTCGCCGACCACGCCGATTTTGCGCAGCGATTCGAACAGTTGCGCCGGGGCGACGGTCTTGGGCAGGACGCCGACCGCACCCAGTGCCCGCGCCTGCCCGATATAAAGGTCGCCGCCCTTGGAGGTGTACATCATGACCGGAATGGTGGCTGTCCGCGGGTTGGCCTTGATGGCCTTCACGGCCTGAAAGCCGTCCATGCCCGGCATCATGTGATCCATGAAAATCGCATCCGGGCGCTCGTGGGTGAGAAACTCCAGTGCCTCGCCGGCTGACTCGACCGTGTCAACAAGCAGCGCGTATTTCTCCAGCATGCGTCGCAGAACCAGCCGCGCAGATTTGGAGTCGTCGACAACCAGTACCCGTTTCTTTTCCGGCATCACGCTTCCTGAGAGACTCGCTGCAGCGAGGAGGACTGGGATCAGAATGTACCTGAATTGTCCGGCGGCGTCAGCACGGCGGGTATCTGGATGTAGGTTGGGCTGAGCGCCAGCGAAGCCCAACACGGTTGCGGCGCCATGTTGGGCTTCGCTTTGCTCAGCCCAACCTGCGGGTTCAGCCCAACCTACGGGCTCAGCCCAACCTGCGGGTTCAGCCCAACCAGCGGGTTCAGCCCGACATACGGTCTTCGTGGGAGGTCAGGAAGGCTTTGAGGGCGCGGTGCAGGTAGTCCGTATCGCGCGCACCGGCCAGTTCGCGGATGGAATGCATGGCAAAGGTCGGCACGCCCACATCCAGGGTGCGCACGCCGATGTTACTCGCGGTGAGCGGGCCGATCGTGCTGCCACAGGCCATGTCGCTGCGCACCACGAAGGATTGTACCGGGATGTCGGACTGCTCGCACAGCAGGCGGAACAGCCCGGCGGTTTCGCTGTTGCTGGCATAGCGCTGGTTGGCGTTGGTTTTGATCACCGGTCCGTGATTGAGCAGCGGACCGTGCCTGGCATCGTGTTTGTCGGCGAAGTTCGGATGTATGCCGTGGGCGTTGTCCACGGACACCAGCCAGGAGCGGTTGATGCAGCGGGCCAGGTCGCGGGGGTCGGGGCAAAGGCGTTGCAGCACCGACTTGAGGAACGGGCCGTCGGCACCACTGGCCGAGGCACTGCCGACTTCCTCGTGATCGTTGCAGACCAGCAGCTGACCGCCCCTGCCGCCTTCGCTGTCGATCAGCGCGCGCGCACCGACAAAGCAGCTCAGCAGGTTGTCCAGCCGGGCGCTCGCGATGAATTCCTGCTGCAGGCCGATCAGTGCGCCAGGCTGACAGTCATACAGTGACAACTCGAACTCGAGCACCGCCTCGATACCCTCCTGCGGGTGCTGCTCGCGAGCCAGCTCCAGCAGCAGGCGGCGGAACTCAACGGGCGCCGCGTCACCGGTCTGCATCAGGATGGGCGGCAAGTGCTGCTGGGCATTGATGCTGCGCGACTTGTTGACGTCGCGGTCGAGGTGGATGGCGAGGCTGGGGATCACCGCCACGGGCGCCTGAAAGTCGATAAGGGTGCTGCCAAGCCGCCCGCCGGCGTTGCGGTAGCTGAGTCGTCCCGCCAGCGACAGGTCGCGATCGAACCAGGGGTTGAGCAGGGCGCCGCCATAGACTTCGACGCCAAGCTGATAGTAGTTGTTGCTTACGGTCTCCGGTTCCGGTTTTACCCGCAGGCAAGGGCTGTCGGTGTGCGCGCCCAGCATGCGTATGCCATGCTCGACCGGGTCGCCCTCGCCGAGTCTGAACGCCACGATGGATGAATCGTTGCGCGTGACCAGATAGCTGCCGCCGGTCTCCGGTTGCCAGTGGCCGGCTTCGTCGAGTTGCACAAAGCCCGCGGCTTTGAGCAGCGATGTCAGCTGGCTGGTGGCGTGAAAAGGCGTTGGCGATGCCTGTATAAAATCAATCAGCTGCTGGTTGAGCGAGCGGGTATTCATAACGCTGTCATGTTATCGCGTGGCTTGTTGTTGGCGTTGCAGAGCCTGGTCGAGTATTTCGCGCCTGTGCTCGTCGTCCGCCGTACCCCAGGCGATGATTTCATCCAGGCTGCGGAAGCAACCCAGACATACATCGTCCTCACGCAGACAACAGTTGCGTATGCACGGGGATGGGACTGGGGAATATGACCGGGTCGGGATCGGCAACGGCCCCTCAGGCGTAGAGGTTGATGCGCAGACGCGCAGTCGGCGGATGTTCACCGGTCGCCGCCGATGCGCGCCGGTTCTCTATGGCGCGTCGATCCCGCGGGCAGCGCGTGTCGAGCAGCACCGGCACCTGTTCACGCCGGCGCTCGTCGCCACCGCGACGCTCGCCCTGGCGGCGGTCGTGCACGGGCCGTTGCCGGCTTTCGATCTGTTCGCCGGAGTGGGTGGGCTGCGCGGGCGGATAGGGCGATACCGGGTCGACGCTGCCTGTCACCGCCGGTTTGCGGTTAGCGGCTTTCAGGCGTTGCACGCCACTGTCTTCCGGCACAAGGGTCAACCATTGCATAGGATGATTATACGGAATCAACCGGTCGAGCCGCCAGCGGCAGCCATCGACTGCCCGGAAGATTTCGTAACCATTTGTTATTATTTATTATTATTTGATGGTCAGAGCGTTTTGCGCCGGCTCGCGATAGTGTCGGTGTCGATCAGCGGCTCGGGCTTGCTGAAATAGTAGCCCTGGGCGAAATCCACACCGATCTCCCGCAACTGGTTGGCGATGTTCCGGGTTTCCACGAATTCGGCAATGGTGCGGATACTCAGGCTGTGCCCCACCTGGTGAATGGCCTCGACGATGGCGCGGTTCATCGGATCGTTGTTCATGTCCTTGACAAAACTGCCGTCGATTTTCAAAAAGTCGACCGGCAGATTCTTGAGATAGCCGAAAGAGCTCAGGCCGCTGCCGAAATCGTCGAGCGAAAAGCGGCAGCCGAGCTTTTTCAGTGACTTGATCATATGACTGGCTTTTTCCAGGTTGAAGACCGCGGCGGTTTCCGTGACTTCAAAACACAGTTGCCCCGGGTTGATGCCGTACTCGGCGATCTGCCGCTGAATGTAGACGGGAAGGGCGTCGTCGTTGAGCGAGTTGCCCGACAGGTTGATGGAGTAAATGCCCTGGTCACCCTCTTGCTGCGTCACGCGCAGATGGCTGAAGGCGGCATGGATAACCCAGCGGTCTACCGCGTTCATCAGATTGTAGCGCTCGGCGGCGGGTATGAAGGCCCCGGGGGGGACCAGGTTGTTGTCCTGGTCGCGCATGCGCAGCAGCAATTCGTAGTGGGGTGTCGGGTCGTCCCCATGCAACGAGGTGATCGTCTGCCTGAATATCACGAAGCGGTTGTTTTCCAGCGCTTCCTTGATGCGTGAAACCCAGTGCATTTCATTGTGGCGTTCGCCCAGGTTGATGTCGCTGTCCTGGTAAATGTGGACACGGTTGCGGCCCGATTCCTTGGCCACGTAACAGGCCACGTCCGCGGCGCTCAGTACATATGACGCACCCGGTGTATCGTGCCTGATCGGCACCATGCCGATGCTCACGCCGACGTCGAAGCGCCGCTGTTCCCATTCGAAGGTGAAATCAGCAAATGCCTGCAGCAGGCGGTTGGCGATTTCCGCCGCCTGCTCCAGACTGACGCTCTCCAGCAAAATCCCGAACTCGTCACCCCCCAGTCTCGCCAGGGAGGCACTGGCGGGCACGTTGGCGCGCAGGGTACGGCTCAGCTGTTTTAAAAGCTCATCGCCGGCGTCGTGGCCGCAGGTATCGTTGACCACCTTGAACTGGTCGAGATCGAGATACAGCAGCGCATGCTGGCGCGCGGGATTCCGCGTCACGCCGTCCAGCAGGTTGGCCAGACGATCGGCAAATTCGTTGCGGTTGGCGAGCCCCGTGAGACTGTCGTGCGTCGCCTGCCAGGTCATCTGGTGGGCCATGCGGCGCTCGCGGGTTACGTCGTGGAATACCAGCACGGCGCCGATCACCGTGTTATCGCGGTCGAAAATCGGTGCTGCCGAATCCTCGATGTTGAATTCCTGGCCCTTGCGGTTGATGAGTACGCACTGATCGGTGATGTTGACCACCCGGCCGGTGCGCAGCGTCACGTCGGCGGGGCTTTCGACCGCGAGCCGGGTGGCTTCATCGATCAGCGGCAGTACCTCGGTGAGCGGACAGCCCTGCGCCTCACCGTAGGTCCAGCCGGTCACGTTTTCGGCGACCGGGTTCATGTAGTCGACCCGGCCCCGGGAATCGGTGGTGATGACGCCGTCGCCAATGGAGTGCAGGGTGATCAATGCGCGTTCGCGCTCCTGGTAGAGCGCCTCCTCGGCGCGCCGGCGGTCACCACGCTCGACCGACTCGCGCAATTCCCGCTCGATCGCGGGAATCAGGCGGGTCAGGTTGTCCTTCATGATGTAGTCGTTGGCGCCATTGCGCATCGCATCGACGGCGATTTCTTCGCCGACGGTGCCGGATACCAGGATAAACGGTAGATCGGGGTTGAGGTCGCGCAGTATCTGCAGGGCTTTCAGACCACTGAAACCCGGCATGGCATAGTCCGAGACCACGATCTGCCAGCTCGGGTCGCGCAGCGCTTCGCGCAGATCCGGTTCGTTGTCGACGCGCACGTAGTCCGGCTCATAGCCGGCACGCCGCACCTTGACCAGCAGCAGCTGTGCGTCGTCATCACTGTCTTCAACCATCAGCAAACGCAGCGGCGTGCCCATCAGCGGTTGGCTCCCGGCAGAACATACGGTTGATTGAGCTCCAGCCAGTAAGGTGCGATATGCTCGATTGCAAATTCGAACTGTTTGGTCTCGACGGCTTTGCTGATAAAGCTGTTGGCGCCCAGGTCGTAACTCAGGGCAACGTCGTCGCCGTCAGCCGAGCTGCCGATGACCACCACGGGGATGTGCCGGGTTTCGGGGCTGGCGCGCAGTCGTTTCAGCACCTCCAGACCGGATAGCCCCGGCAGGTCCAGGTCCAGCAGGACAAGCCGCGGCGTGTCACCGTCCCAGTGCTGCAGAAGGTCGAAAGCCTCATAGCCGTTGCTGACGCGGTGGATACTACCGGGCGACACTCGCTTTGCGAGAATCTGTTGCATGAGTGCCGCGTCGCTGTCATTGTCTTCAATAATCAACACCATGACTTCTTTCTTGTCTCAATCCTTGTTTTGATATGCATTGCATGGCTCTCGCCCGGCTTACGCTTCGGCAATTATGAATGTTTGCACGCCTCAGTCGGCGCGTGGCCGTTGCCAACGTCCGGACTTGCCCCCCGTTTTTTCCAGCAGCCGGACCTGGTCTATGGTCATGCCGCGGTCGACAGCCTTGCACATGTCATAGACAGTCAGCAGCGCCACCTGGACAGCGGTCAGCGCCTCCATTTCCACGCCGGTCCGGTCGCGGGTTTCCACCGTGACACGGCAGCTGACGGCCGGTGGCTCGTCCCCGGTCTGCAGGTCGACTTCCACCCGGGTCAGTGCCAGCGGGTGGCACAGAGGGATCAGGTCGGCGGTCCTTTTTGCGGCCATGATGCCGGCGACCCGCGCAACCCCCAGTACATCGCCTTTGCGGTTGTCACCGAGGCGAATATGCGCCAGCGTTTCCGGCGCCATGAGAATCCGTCCCTCGGCGACCGCGCGGCGTTCGGTCGCGGTCTTGCCGCCCACGTCCACCATGTGGGCTTCGCCGGCGGCGTTAAAATGTGTGAGGTCGGTCATGCCCGTGGTTCACAAACTGCCTTGGTCCCCATGTGTTAGACTTTCAGGGTCGGAATCTGGAATTATTACTTACAGTTAGCGGTTAACTATAGGGTGCTGCGCCGTAGGGCGCAACGCAGTTTTGCAAGATGCGGGTATCTGTTCGTTTTTTTGCCGGCCTGCGCGAGCGGCTTGGGGTCTCCGAGCTTGAAGTGTCCTTGCCGGAGGGTGCCACCGTGGCCCAGGTCTGGTCGTGCGCGGTTGGCGGAAAGTCTATTCCAGACAATGTACTGGCGGCAAGAAACATGGAATATGTCCAGGTTTCCAGCCCGGTTGCCGACGGCGATGAAGTGGCCTTCTTCCCGCCCGTCACGGGGGGTGCGTTATGACGGTTTCCGTGCGTGCAGAGGCATTTGATCCCTGGGCGATCCTGGCGGAGTACCAGACCGCCCGAGAGGCCGCCCCCGGGCAGTTCGGCGCCACGGCGGTTTTTGTCGGCACCATGCGTGAGTTCAGCGCGGGCGACAATGTGCAGAGCATGGTGCTCGAGCACTATCCCGGAATGACCGAAAAGCACCTGGAAAAAATCTGCG
>JAJDOI010000213.1 GCA_022340245.1 Thiogranum sp. | reverse complement strand
CTGATGAGCCGCCACGTGCGCGAGGTCAACTACAAAGTGGTACTTACCGGCGAAGGTTCCGACGAACTGTTCGGCGGCTACCCGGCGTTTCGCCGCGACATGTTTCTGCACGGACTCGATCACCTGCAGCCGCAGGAGCGGCGTGAATGGGAATCGCTGCTTGCCGAGAGCAACAAACTGTTCAAGGGCGCCATGCTGGCCGAGGATGCCGTCGACAATGCCGCGCTGACCGCCAAGGTCGGCTTCACACCGTCCTGCCTGCAACCCTGGCTGGCAGCGGCGCAACACGTGCCGGGGCTGCTGAGCGAGGACCTCAGGCGCGAACTCGGCGACTATGATCCGGGCGCCGCCATCGCCGCCCAGTTCGACGGCGATATGCTCGCCGGCCGCCACCCGCTGGACAAGGCCCAGTATGTCTGGATCAAGACCATGCTGGAAGGCCAGATCCTTACCTGGGGCGGCGACCGCGTCGACATGGCCAATTCCATGGAGGCACGCCCGCCGTTTCTCGACCACCACCTGGCCGCCTATGCCGCCACGGTGCCGCCGTCCATGCGCATTCACGGGCGCACCGAAAAATACGTGCTGCGGGAAGCCATGAAAGGATTGCTGCCCGAAGTGTTGTACAAACGTGAGAAATTCGCCTTTATGGCACCACCCGCACACACAGATCCCAAAAAATGGGCGGCCGTTCAGAGCCTCGCCGCCCGCCATCTCACCCCGTCAGCAATAGCCGACGCCGGCGTACTGGACCATGCCGGCGTGACTGCATTGCTTGAGCTGCACGAGGCACCCGAAACCGGAACCGCAACCCAGGTACAGCTCGATGCCAGCATCAATCACCTGCTCGGTGTGCAGATACTGCATCAGCACTTTATTGCCGCAGACATCCCCAGGCAGGCAAGAGAAACCGCCAGCCGGCTTGGCTGGCACGCCTGAGCGGGACCGGTTGTCATGAAGAGCACAACCGCGAGGAAACACCATGAAAAACAGTACCGTTCAACAGGACTACGGCCACGATCCGCTCAGTGTCCGTGATACCGACAAATACAAAGAGGAGTACGTCCATTCCTTCGTCGAGAAATGGGACCAGTTGATCGACTGGGACGGCCGTGCGCAGGCCGAAGGCGACTTTTTCATCCGTACGCTCAAGGAGCACGGTGCGAAAAAAGTACTGGATGTCGCGACCGGCACAGGCTTCCATTCCGTGCAACTGCTGAAAGCGGGTTTCGAGGTGACCAGTGCCGACGGTAGCCCGGAAATGCTCTCCAAGGCCTTCAACAATGCCAGGAGCCGCGGCCACATCCTGCGCACGGTGCACGCCGACTGGCGCTGGCTGAACCGCGATGTGCACGACCTCTATGACGCGGTCATCTGCCTGGGCAATTCCTTCACCCACCTGCACGACGAGAACGACCGCCGCAAGGCGCTCGCGGAATACTACGCGACACTGCGCCACGACGGCATCCTGATCCTGGACCAGCGCAACTATGACGCCATCCTGGACAAGCAGATCGAACCCTCGCACAACTATTACTACTGCGGCGAGGATGTGTCCGCATCGCCCGAGCACGTCGACGAGTCACTGGCGCGCTTCCGCTACCGTTTTTCCGACGGGGCGACCTATCACCTCAACATGTTCCCCCTGCGCAAGGCCTACATGCAGCGCCTGATGAAGGAAGTCGGATTCCAGCGCGTCACCACCTACGGCGACTTCAAGGAAACCTACCGCGAAGGTGAGCCGGACTTTTTCATTCATGTTGCCGAAAAGCAGTACAGCCCGGAGGAACCCGAATGAGCCAGGCCTACTCGCAAGCCGTCAAGACCGCACAGGACTACTACAACAGCGACGATGCGGACAACTTCTATTTCCACATCTGGGGCGGACAGGACATTCATATCGGCAGTTATACCAGCGCCGATGAAGACATCGCCACCGCCTCGGGACGCACGGTCAGCAACATGGCTGGGCGACTGCACAACGTGGATGCCGGGACACGCGTTATCGACATCGGCGCCGGTTATGGCGGCGCCGCCCGCTGGCTGGCACACACCTACCTGTGCCACGTCAGCTGCCTGAACCTCAGCGAAGCGCAGAACACCCGCAACCGGGTCCTGACCGATGCAGAAGGACTCACCGATCTGATCGACGTCATCGACGGCAGTTTCGAGGAGATCCCCTTCCCGGACGGGCAGTTCGACATCGCCTGGTCGCAGGACGCCATTCTGCATTCCGGGCACCGCGGCAAAGTACTCGCGGAAGTCGATCGCGTGCTGAAACCCGGCGGCGAATTCATTTTCACCGACCCCATGCAGGCCGACGATTGTCCCGAAGGTGTGCTGCAACCGGTACTCGATCGCATTCACCTGCAAACACTCGGCTCTTTCGCCTTCTATCGCGAGCAGGCCCGGCAACTCGGCTGGGAAGAGGTCGGCATTACCGATTTCACGCCACAACTGGTCACTCACTACGGGCGTGTCCGCCAGGAACTGGCACAGCGGCGCAAAGACCTGTCGGGTAAAGTGTCGGACGCCTATATCGATCGGATGATCGCGGGTCTCGGTCACTGGATTGATGCCGGCGACAGCGGTTACCTGGCCTGGGGAATTCTGCACTTTCGCAAGCCCGCCTGACCACGGGAGCCGCTGCCAGTGGGAAACGACAGCACAACGCCCGGCAACTGGGCGTTCCGCAACAGTCGCGGGCGTATCATATTCGACCTCAACCCCCGGGTGTTCATCAGTGCCACAGCGCTGATTGCGTTGTTCGTACTGACCAGCCTGGTGTTCCTGGACGACTTCTCGCGCTCGGTCAACGCGCTGCAGGCCTGGATCGCCAATCAGAGCGGCTGGTTTTTCGTACTGACAGTCAACCTGATCCTCGGTTACCTGCTGTTTCTGATGGTCTGGCCATACGGCGGCATCCGGCTTGGCGGCAGCGGCGCAAAACCCGAGTTCAGCCGCCCCGCCTGGTTCGCGATGCTGTTTTCCGCGGGCATGGGCATCGGCCTGATGTTCTACAGCGTGGCCGAACCGATGTATCACCTGGCAAATCCGCCGCACGGCGCGGAACCGGGCACCACCGCGGCCTACAAGGACGCCATCAAAACCACCTTCCTGCACTGGGGCCTGCACGCCTGGGGTGTCTATACCCTGACCGGCCTGGCACTGGCCTATTTTGCCTTCAACCGCGGCCAGCCATTGAGTATCCGCGGTATTTTCCAGCCCCTGCTGGGCGAGCGCATCCACGGCTTCTGGGGCCACCTTATCGACGTGCTGGCGACTGTCGCCACCCTGTTCGGCGTGGCCACCTCGCTGGGTCTGGGGGTCACCCAGGTCAACGGCGGGCTGAACCACCTGTTCGGTCTGCCTGTCGAACCCGGCGTGCAGATCGCGCTGATCGTCGCCATTACCGCCGTCGCCACGCTGTCGGTGGTGCTGGGCCTGGACAAGGGCATCAAGCGGCTGTCGGTGCTGAACATGCTACTGGCCGGGTGCCTGCTGCTGTACGTGCTGCTCATCGGACCCACCCTGTTTGTTCTCAACGGCTTCGTCGAAAACCTGGGGCTGTACCTGAACGACTTTTTCTACCTCGGTTTCTGGAACGAAACCTATACGCAGGGTCATTGGCAGAACGGCTGGACGGTATTCTTCTGGGGTTGGTGGATCGCCTGGTCGCCGTTCGTGGGGATGTTTATCGCGCGCATTTCCTACGGCCGCACCGTGCGCGAATTCGTTGCCTTCGTGCTGCTGGTGTCGACCCTGCTCACCTTCGTCTGGCTGTCGGTGTTCGGCGATTCCGCCATGTACGTGGAACTGGCCGGCCCGGGCGGACTGATCGAAGCGGTACAACACGACCTCGCCAGCTCGCTGTTCGTGTTTCTTGAGATGTTGCCCTCGGCCAGCGGCTTCGGCACGCTTCCGGCCGTCATACTGACGGCTGTCGGCACACTGGCGACGCTGGTGATCATCAGCTTCTTCGTCACCTCCTCCGACTCCGGCTCGCTGGTCATCGACATCATCACCGCCGGCGGACACCCCAACCCGCCCGTGCTACAGCGTATCTACTGGGCCACTGCCGAAGGCGTCGTGGCCGCTATCCTGCTGGTGGGCGGTGGCCTCACCGCATTGCAGACAGCCGCCATATCGGCGGGGCTGCCCTTCGCCGTCCTGGTGCTGCTGATGATGGTGAGCCTGCACCGGGCGCTTGCCGAGGACTTCAACCGCATGCCCGCGCCGAACCGCCAGGAGCCTGTTCGGCGCGGGCAATCGTAGCGAGCACGGGGCGCGCAGCAGATTTTTCCAGAGTTCGACAGGCGCCTAACCCTGATCACCTTTGCCGCAGGGACCGCGGTAAGCTTCCGGCACATTGTCCGGGCAGACGCCGCACTGCTGGTTGCCGGGCACGGCGAAATCGATCTTGCGCGGGTACGGCAGATCCATCGCGTCCATAATCGCGACGAACTCCTGCAGCGACCTGTTGCCGCCGAGGCGCGGATTGCGCTGCTTTTCCTGGGCGATAGTCGACACAAAGCGCTGCTCATAGTCGTGGCAGGGATAGACCAGGGTTTCGTCGGGCAGGCTGAAGAACTTTTCGTGGATGCTCGCATACAGGGTCGCGGCATCCCCCGACTGGAAGTCGGTCCGCCCGCAGGCCTCGATCAACAGCGCGTCGCCGCTGAAAAGCATCTTCTGGGTGCCGTTGTCGACCAGGTAGGCATGGTGGTGGTCGGTATGACCCGGCGTAAACAGCGGGTGGATATCGATATGTCCGACACGCAAGGGCCGGCCTTCCTCCACACCGATATCCGCGCACGGCAGCTCATCGATGGCGGGACAGGCGACGCGACAGCCGCTCATCGAGCGCAGGCGGTGTGCGCCGGTCAGGTGATCGGCGTGGATATGCGTATCCAGTGTATAGGTCAGTTTGAGCCCCAGCTCCTGCAGCACTTTCAGATCGCGTTCAACCGTATCCAGCACCGGATCGATGAGCACTGTTTCACCGCTTTCCGGACAACTCAGCAAGTAGCTATAGGTAGAGGAATCCGGCTCCAGCAATTGTTTGAACAGCATAGAATCTCCCTGGTTTCCGAAGGTCTGTTCCTATACCGGACAACAGCATGGCGGCGGGGTTCCCGCGCCCCGCGGCGGCGGTTCGCGGACTGTGGCGGGTAAACGCTTGACAGGAGTCCCGGCGCGGCGCGTAAGGCGGCATGCGGTTTGCCGGTCAGTGTCGCTTTTTACCGCTCGGTTGCCCTGCCAGCGGTCGCCTGCAAAATCCGGGCTTGAACACGACCGGTTACCAGTGCAGGCGCCTCAGGCGGGACACCTTCTTGTACTGGTGCGCGTCCATGCGCGTGAGTATATCGTTGAGAATGACCACGGCATCGGTGATAAAAGGCCCCTTGTTCATCATCACACATTCGGCACGTACACTCATGGCCGCGTCGGTGATTTCCGGCCGGTCAATCAGGCCGTCTTTGGCCAGCGTTTCCAGCACCTGGGTCGCCCAGATGACCGGCACGCGCGCAGCCTCGCAGATCCACAGGATTTCCTCCTGGATTTCCGCCATGCGCACACTGCCGAGTTCAACGGCGAGGTCGCCGCGCGCGATCATCACGCCCATGGGATGCAGCCCCATGGTACCCAGCAGCAGGTCCGGCAGGTTCTTTACTGCGGCCGCGGTTTCGACTTTGAGGACGATCGGCAGATCCGGTCGACCGCGCACAGCCAGCTGGCGGCGCAGTTCATCGATGTCCTCCAGCTGACGCACAAACGAAAGACCCACCATGTCGGCATGCGCGCACACGAAGTCGAGGTCCTCGAGATCTTTGTCCGTCAGCGCCGGCAGCGGCAACGGTGTATCCGGCAGGTTGATGCCTTTGTCGGCACGAATCCGCACCCCCTTGGGGCCGGCATGCGTCACCTGCAGCAAGACGCCCTGCTTCGCGACCTGCTCGACGACACAGCCGAGCTTGCCATCGTCAATCCACACCGCGTGGCCGGGCCGCAGCTGGCCAATGATTTCGGGGTGCGAACAGCTGATCTGCGCCGGACGCGGGGTGCCGGCGGCGATCCTCGCCGGCCGGCCCGGGCGGCCGTTACGCGTGAGCAGCAGCTGCTCGCCACGAAACACGCGCATCGCCGTCGGCTTGCCGTCAAAGTCGCCGACCCTGAACGGGGCGTCAGAGGCAAGGCCGGCGCGGCGGGCGGCAGAAGCTTCGAGGTAGAGCGGCATGCCCGGCCTGACGTAGGCCGCACGCGAGATTTCCGCAAGCCATTCGCCGCCCGCAAGCGGTTCCCGCACCCGCAGCCGGCGGCGCTTTGCACGGCTGTCGCGAAACGCCAGCCGGTCGCCGGCCTGCAGATGATCCAGCAGTTGCGCCGGCAACGGCAGGCGC
>JAJDOI010000039.1 GCA_022340245.1 Thiogranum sp. | reverse complement strand
TCAGCCCAACCACGCCTCAGCCCAACCTGCGGGTTTCCGGCGCGCGGTGGGCCAGCCACCCGAATCCTGTCACATCAACTGGTCGCTGACCTTCAGCGCATACAGATGCCGCTCGGCATCGATCAGGTGCTGCCCCCAGTGTTGATTGAACCCTGTCTCCCAGAGGTGCGCCACGGCGTCCGGCCCCGCCGCCTCGAGCAGACGCAGACCGCGCTTGAGTTCGAAATAGATATCGGTCAAATCATCGGCAAGACTGCCGGTGCGGTGTTCGCCGTTATCCAACACATCCTGGGGCTGATCGAACTCCATCCAGTAACCATCGCGCTCGCCCAGGCGTACCCTCAACTTGCTGAAAAGATCAAACCGGTCGTCGAGATCGGAATGCTCGGGCGCAAGGTCCGAGCCACCGGGGTCGGGCACCGCAACCACGTTGGCGTGCAACCGCGGCAGTAACTGAAACAGTGGCGACAACCAGTCCTCACGTCCGGGGATCCGGTCGATCAGGCGGCAATAGTCGCGCGCCGTCTTGACCAGTTCCATGAACTGGATGCGTTCCAGCTCACCCATGCCGGCCCTCCCGTGCATACCCATCTGTTTTCAGTGTAGCCGGGAATGCGGAAATTGCTGGCGCTGCGCCGCTTAAACCTCCACCATTTCGAAATCCTCCCTGCCGGCGCCACATTCCGGACAGACCCAGTTAAGCGGGACATCGTCCCAACGTGTTCCCGGCGCGATGCCTTCTTCCGGCAGCCCGTCGGCCTCGTGATAGAGAAACCCGCAAATAACACACATATAGGTTTTGTAGTCGCTCATTGTTTGTCCCTGTTTTTCCAGATGCTATTGTAGCCATGCCCCCGGCGGCCACAACAGCCCTGGGCGGTGCTACAATAGCCCGCCACGCAAAAGGTTATCAACGCATGACGCCAAACCAACACAGTCCCTCCGCGACCTTCCCGGATAACCGGCAGGACCGCCGCCAATGAGCACACAGCAGAGCTCCGTGCCGGTTGTCATGGTGTTTTCCGGCAATGATCCCAGTGGCGGTGCCGGCATTCAGGCGGATATCGAAGCGCTGATCAGCCACGGTTGTCATACGGCGCCGGTGGTGACCGCGTTGACGATACAGGACACCCAGGATGTCATCGGCTACACGCCGCTCGACGGCGGGTTGATCGTGGAACAGGCGCGCGCCGTGCTGGAGGACATGCCGATCAGCGCCTTCAAGCTCGGCCTGCTCGCCAGCAGTGAAGCGGTGGAGGCCGTGCATTCTATTCTGCGCGATTACCCGGATATCCCGGTGGTCATGGACCCGGTGATCGCCAGCGGCAGCGGTACAGTGATCGCCGAAGACGACGCCATCGACGCCATGATCGAACTACTGCTGCCACAGGCCACGGTGCTGACACCCAACAGCCGGGAGGCCCGGGTTCTGGCGTCGGAAGCCGATTCTCTGGATGCCTGCGCCATGGCGCTGCTGGAGCGAGGAACCGAGTTTGTGCTGATCACCGGCACACACGAGAACACGCCCAATGTCGTGAACACGCTGTACGCCAACAACCGCGTCATGGACAGCTTCACCTGGGAACGGCTGGAAGGCAGTTTCCATGGCTCCGGGTGCACGCTCGCATCGAGTATCGCCGGACTGCTGGCACAGGGACTGGAGCCTTTTACCGCCATCCACGAAGCCCAGGAGTACACTTGGCAGGCACTCTCCGAAGGCTACCGCATCGGCATGGGCCAACGTATTCCCAACCGCCTGTTCTGGGCCCGGGACGAAGACAGCTAGGAGCCTGTCGGACTTAGGCAATCGTAGCGAGCATGGTGGGAGAGCGAGGACAAATGATTATGATTTTGAGGCGCATAGTGGACCTGCGCAACGAAAAATCAGGGGCATTTGGGCCGCTCTCCCATCAGCGCACTTGTCCCCTGCCCGTGGGGAGTAGATTGTTCCCAAGTCCGACAGGCTCCTAGGGACCGGGCACGCCATGGAGCCTGCATGCGAGCGCCTGCGCGGGCTGTACGCCATTACCGATGCCCGGTTGCAGTCGCCCGACACATTGTACCAGCGTGTTTCGCTGGCCATTGACGGCGGCGCAAGTATTATCCAGTACCGCGACAAATCCGCGGATAGGCGCTTGCGGCTGGAACAGGCACAGGCTCTCGTCGAGCTGTGCCGGGCGCGTGGTGCACGCCTGATTGTCAACGACGACGTCACACTGGCGGCCACCTGCGGTGCCGACGGCGTGCACCTCGGTAGGGATGACGCCGGCCTGGCCGCGGCACGGCAGCGGCTGGGCAACACGGCCATTATCGGCGTCTCCTGTTATAACAGCCTCGAGCTGGCGGAAGCCGCCGTCGGCCAGGGTGCCGACTACCTGGCGTTCGGGCGTTTCTTCCCGTCGCAGACCAAACCCGACGCGGTTCAGGCGGACCTCGAGCTGATCCGCGAGGCGAAGCGCCGCTGGCCGTTGCCGATTGCCGCCATTGGCGGCATTACGGCGGACAATGCCGCAATGCTACTGAGCGCCGGCGCCGATATGCTGGCCGTGGTGCAGGGGGTGTTTGCGGCCGCCGATGTACGCGAGGCCGCGACCCGCTACGCAGCGCTGTTTAACCGTCACCACAATGACGGCGCGCCTTCGGCACGCAGCTCGGGGTGAACGGCCCCGGTCGGGCCGCACACCGCAGGTTGGGCTGCACGCCGTAGGTTGGGCTGAGCACAGCGAAGCCCAACCTACGGATTAAGCGCATCGTGACGGGTTAAACCCGTCATTTGGTTCCGGCCTTGAGGGCCGGGGTAGTTGCAGGTATTGACCGAAGTTCAAACAGGAAAGCATCAATGTCCGAGTCAGAACAACTTTTTGCCCAGGCCCAGATCCACATCCCCGGCGGCGTCAACTCACCGGTACGGGCGTTCAAGGGAGTCGGCGGCACCCCGGTGTTTTTCAGCCGCGGTGAAGGACCATACCTGTATGACGCCGACGGCAACCGCTATGTTGACTACGTCGGTTCCTGGGGTCCCATGATCGGCGGGCACTGCCACCCGGATGTCGTGCGCGCCGTGCAGGAGGCGGCCGCCAACGGGCTCGGCTTCGGCGCCCCGACGGCTATCGAGACGCGCATGGCTGACACCCTGTGCGAACTGGTGCCCTCGCTGGAAATGGTGCGCATGGTCAGCTCCGGCACCGAGGCAACCATGAGTGCGATTCGCCTGGCGCGCGGCTTCACGGGACGCGACGACATTGTCAAATTCGAAGGCTGTTACCACGGCCATTCGGATTCGCTGCTGGTCAAGGCGGGTTCGGGCGCGCTGACCCTGGGCGTGCCGACATCGCCGGGTGTGCCGGCCGACCTGGCCCGGCACACGATTACGCTGGAATACAACAATGCCGAGCAGGTACGCACACTGATGCGAGAGATGGGCGACTCGGTGGCCGCGATTATTGTCGAACCGGTCGCCGGCAACATGAACTGCGTACCGCCCGCCGAGGGTTTCCTGCAAACACTGCGCGAAGTCTGCGGCCAGTCCGGCGCGGTGCTGATTTTCGATGAAGTCATGACCGGCTTTCGTTTTGCCACCGGTTGCGCACAGCAGTATTACAACGTCATGCCCGACCTGACCACGCTCGGCAAGGTAGTCGGCGGCGGTCTGCCGGTAGGCGCTTTCGGCGGCCGCCGGGATATCATGGAACATATCGCGCCCAACGGTCCCGTCTACCAGGCGGGCACGCTGTCGGGCAACCCCGTGGCGATGGCCGCGGGACTCGCCACCCTGCAGCTGGTGCAACAGCCCGGGTTCCACGACCAGCTGGAAAAAACCACGGCCGCCCTGCTGGACGGCCTGCGACAGCGCGCTGCGGCCGCCGGCATCGGCTTCACGACCAACCAGGTGGGCAGCATGTTCGGCCTGTTCTTCACCGATGCACCGGTGGTACGCAATTTTGCCGACGTCAGTGCCTGCAACGTAGAGCACTTCCGCCGCTTCTTCCATGCCATGCTCGACGCCGGTGTTTACCTGGCGCCATCGGCGTTCGAAGCCGGGTTTGTTTCCTCGGCACACGACGCGGCGGCTGTCGAGGCGACGCTACAGGCAGCCACACAGGCGTTCGCGGCGCTATAGCGCCTCCCTGGCTGCGCAGTCTGGCTCAATGTCGGGATCGCTGTTTTTGCAATCGGACTCGCTCTCACCGCCGGGCCGTGCGCCGGCGTGCGAGGGTCTTGTGGTTCGTTTGCTCATTGCCTGAAAGCCGATGGAAGCCTTTCTCACCGACCTGATGACCTGGGTACACGGACACCCTAACTGGGCGGGTCTGTTCGTCCTGGTGGTGTCGGCGCTGGAATCGTTCCTGGTGGTGGGCCTGTTTGTGCCCGGCACCGTGGTGATGTTCGGCATCGGCACGATTATCGCCGCCGGCAGCATGGAGCTGGTGCCAACGCTGGTGTGGGCGGCTGTCGGCGCATTGCTCGGTGACGGCAGCAGCTACCTCATCGGCCGCCACTATCACCAGCGCCTGCGGGTCATCTGGCCGTTTTGCAAATACCCGAACATGATCGCGCGCGGCGTGGACTTCTTCCACCGGCACGGCGGCAAGAGTATCTTCCTGGCGCGCTTTGTCGGCCCGGTCAGACCGCTGTTACCCGCGGTGGCCGGCATGCTGGACATGCCCGCACGGCGGTTTTTCCTGTTCAATAGCCTCTCGGCCGTACTGTGGTCGCCCGCCTATATCCTGCCGGGCGTGTTGTTCGGCGCATCACTGGGCGTGGCCGCCGAGATCGCCGGCCACCTGGCCCTGCTGCTGGTGATCCTACTGGCCCTGCTGTGGTTCTCCTGGTGGCTGGTCCGGCGCCTCACCCGCAGCCTGCAACCACATGCCAAGACCCTCCAGCTCGGCGTACTGGACTGGTCGCGCCGCCATCCCTGGCTGCATCCGCTCGCCGGGGCCCTGCTCGACCCCGAGCACCCGGAAGCCCGCGGCATGACTGTGCTGACCCTGCTGCTGGTGATCGCCAGCTGGCTGTTGCTGACACTGCTGCCCGGCAAGCTGACACCCGATACCTGGCTCGGCAACCTCAATCTGTACCTGTACCACCAGCTGCAGAACCTGCGCGGACCGCTCGGAGACGAGGTACTGGTGTTCATCACGGAACTCGGCAGCGGCTGGGTGCTGTACGGTTTCACGGCACTGATGAGCGCCTGGCTGTTATGGCAACGGCACTGGCGCGTTACGCTGCACTGGCTGATCACCATCGCCGGCGTTTCGCTCATGACGCTGGCGCTGCAAGCCTACACCGCTGTCCAACGCCCGCCGGCAGTGGACGCCGCGGCGCTGGGCCATTCGTTCCCGAGCGCGCACGCCGCGGTATCGATTGCGGTATTCGGATTTCTTGCCGTCGCCATCGCCCGCGAACTGCGCAGTAACTGGCACTGGGTGCCCTACTCGAGCGCGGTATTCCTGGTGGTCGCCATCAGTTTTTCGCGCCTCTATCTCGGCGCGCACTGGTTCTCCGACATCCTCGGCGGCTGGAGCCTGGGACTGGCCTGGGTAGCGCTGATGGGCATTGCCTACCGCCAGCACCCCGCGGCAGCGATCTCCGCCAAGGTCTTTGCCCCGGTGGCGCTTGCCAGCCTCGCGCTGGCGGCCGGCATTTACACCAGCCAGCGATTCGACCACGACCTGGCCGTCGACAAACTTCAGCCGGCCAGGGAAGTTGTTATCGACAGCGACACCTGGCTTACCACAACCTGGCGATCCTTACCGGTGCACCGCGATGACTTCGTCGGGCGGCACACACACCCGCTGGATATTCAGTGGCTGGCTTCGCGCCAGCAGATCGAAACCTGGCTGACAAGCCGCGGCTGGCAGGCGCCGCGCAGAGCCGACAGCATGAGCCTGCTGGACCTGTTCAGCAGCGACACCGGTCTGCAGGAATTACCGGTGCTGCCGCAGGTTCACCATGGCGAGACGCAACAGATCCTGCTGGTGCACGACACACCGGACGGTAACCGTCTGCTGACCCTGCGCCTGTGGCGAACACACTTCCGCCAGGCGGGCACCGGCCACCCGCTGTGGATCGGCAACGTCAGTTACCTGTCGGTCGACACGCACTTTCGCCTGCTGCATTTCCTGCATACCGACCCGGATTACGCCGGCGCGTTGCAGGCTTTCCTGCCCGCGGTGGAGGGTCTCGACAAGCGGCTGGTGCAACGCCGCGACGCGACCTCCGGGGAGTCGGGCATGCAGTGGTCGGGCAAGGTCCTGCTTATCGGTGGTGACTGAGTTCCTCGGCCAGCAGCTCGCCGTAGATCAAGTCCAGCCGGTCGAGCGCGGCGTCCATTTCCAGCAAGCGCTGCTTGTCGGCCAGCGCAAACGGCAGTAACTCGGCCAGCCGCCCGGCAACCCAGGCGCTACTGTCGAAATCTGCGGTGATCCCGGTAAACGGGGCCCCGGCACGCTGTATCAACTGGGCGAGAAAATCCGCCATCGGCCGGTGCTGGGGCGGCAAAGGCGTATCATCGGCATCGTCCAGCCAGGCGACATTGGCACGCAACAGTTGGTTGGGGTCGACCCGGCTGTGGAGGATACGAAAACGTCGTTCGCCCCGCGCCACAATCGACAGCAGACCGTCTTCGGCCCGATCGAAATCCTGGATGACCGCGAGGGTTCCCACGCTGTAACAGCTGGCCGCGCGGCCGACTTCGCTGCCCGACTTGATCGAGCAGATACCGAAGCCCTTCTGTTCACGCATACACTCGCCGACCATGTCGAGATAACGCGCTTCGAAAATCCGTAACGGCAACAAGCCGCCGGGAAACAACACGGCGCCCAGCGGGAACAGGGGGATTTCGTCGCCGTCGTGCATCGCCTTCACGGCTCAGTCCTCCCCCCAACGGGGTGACAGGTCATTGTCGATACCCAGCTGATCGAGAATACGCGCCACCACGAAATCAACCAGACCATCGACAGTCGCCGGGTTCTGATAGAAGCCGGGGTTGGGGGGCAGAACGACCACCCCCAGGCGCGCGAGTTTGAGCATATTTTCCAGGTGGATGGCTGAAAACGGTGTCTCGCGGGGCACCAGCACCAGTTTGCGCCCTTCCTTGATGGTCACGTCGGCGGCGCGTTCGATGAGATTGTGGCTGGTGCCCGCGGCGATGCCAGCCAGGGTGCCGGTCGTACAGGGGCACACGACCATGGCCCGCGGCGCGCTGGAGCCGCTGGCGAGCGGCGCGGTCCACTCCTCGCGTCCGAAGACGCGCAGCAGCCCCTCGGCGACACCGAACCGCTCGCACAGGAAACGCTGGATCTCGGCCGTCCGGCCGGGCAGCTTGAGCCCGGTTTCCATGCTGATCACGATCTGGCCGGGGGCCGACACCATCAGGTCCACACGCTCGCCCCGTTGCAGCAGCACCTGCAGCAACCGCAGCGCGTACGGCGCGCCGGAGGCGCCGGTGATAGCGAGGGCCAGTGGCGTGTCTGGAGATTTCACCGTGCTAGCTTACCCCGACTTGAAAGATTAACCACTTATTACGCCCTGTATAGCACCTGAACAGCCGATTCCCGCGTGTTGGGCTGAGCGCAGCGAAGCCCAACAGGTCAAGGCCACTGACGTTGGGCTTCGCTGGCGCTCAGCCCAACCTACCATGGTCGCCCATAGTACAATGCTCAACAACAGAACCCGCGCAACCAAATACTCGCGTGCGCCCTCCGTTTCGGCGCTCGTTGTCGGTCATTCCTCAACCGCCAGGTCGGCGAGAATTTTCTCGTGAATACCACCGAAGCTACCATTGCTCATCACCACCAGCCGGTCACCAGCGCGGGCATAAATTGCCACCGAAGCCGCCAGCGTGTCGACGTCGGCCGACACGGTCGCGGGCATTCCCAGTGCCGCCGTGACTTCGTGGATGTCCCAGGCAAGATCCTCCGGCTGGTACAGCCAGACGGCGTCGGCATCACCCAGCGATCCGGCCAGATCTCCCCGGTGAACACCCAGGCGCATGGTGTTCGAACGCGGTTCGAGTACGACAAGCAGGCGCCCGCCACCTGCCTGGCGCTTCAGGCCCGCGAGCGTCGAGGCGATCGCCGTGGGGTGGTGGGCAAAGTCGTCGTAAACGGTCACGCCACCGGCTTCGCCGCGCACTTCCATGCGCCGCTTGACACCGGTGAAGCACGACAGCGCCGCAATCGACTGCTCGACCGGTACGCCCGCGTGCCGGGCCGCCGCGACAGCCGACAGGGCATTGTGCATATTGTGGTCACCAAGCTGCTGCCAGCGGATCTTCCCCTGCGACTCGCCATCCAGAAGAACGCGGAAAACGCTGCCATCGGCGACCACGGGCTCGGCCTGCCAGCGGGCCGGAAAGCTGCCTGCGGACACGGTTTCGACCGGCGTCCAGCAACCCATATCGAGAACCTCCGAAAGATTACCGTCGTTGGCGTTTACCACCACCAGCCCGTTGCCCGGAACGATGCGCAACAGGTGGTGAAACTGCCGCTCGATGGCCGCCAGGTCGGGAAAAATATCCGCGTGGTCGTATTCCAGGTTGTTCAGCACCAGGCTGCGCGGGCGGTAGTGGACGAACTTGGAACGCTTGTCGAAGAACGCTGTGTCGTATTCGTCGGCCTCGATGACAAAAAAAGGCGCTTCGCCGAGCCGCGCGGAAATCCCGAAGTTGTTGGGTACACCGCCAATCAGAAACCCCGGCTGCAAACCGGCGAACTCCAGAATCCAGGCCAGCATGCTGGCGGTTGTAGTCTTGCCGTGCGTGCCTGCCACGGCGAGCACCCAACGGTCCTGCAGCACCTGTTCGCACAGCCACTGTGGCCCGGAGGTGTAGCGCAGCCCACGCTCCAGCATATATTCGACTGCCGGGTTGCCGCGGCTCATGGCGTTGCCCACCACCACCTGGTCCGGGGGCGGGTCGAGGTGCTCGGCGAGATAGCCTTGCTTCAGCCCTATCCCCTGTGCATCCAGCTGGGTACTCATGGGCGGGTAGACATTGGCGTCCGAACCCTCCACGTCGAAACCGGCCTGTTTGGCCAGCACCGCGAGCCCCCCCATGAAGGTGCCGCATATACCGAGAATGTGAATTTTCATATGGATTCCATGGCCGGAGTCAATTCCCCATGACCTGGGGGAAAATCATGTTCAACAGACCGATCGCCAACACCGTGTGCAGGCCCGCCACCATCAGCCCGATACCGTAGCGGGTCGCCAGCGCGTGGCGGAAAATATGCGCCTCCACGGCAATGCCCCAGGCCAGCAACACCAGCCAACCCATGACAAGGGCCGCCGGCGTTGCCCCGGCCTGGTGAGCGCGGGCCGTCTGCAGCACCAACGGCAGGGAGGCCACACCCAGCACGGCCCCGGTGCCGGCGAGCGCCGTCAGCGTCTGCACCAGGCGCGCCGCCTTTCCGGCAAACTGCAGCACCGCCCAGGTGAACGCGGCCATAACCAGCATCTCTGTCAGCGTAATGGTGAACGCAGCCCGTCCTGCCGCACTGCCGATGCCCTGTAGCAGGTCAATGCACAGATAGGCGAGCAGTGCCGCCACCAGCGCGCCATAGGACAATCCGTCATCCTGGGGGGCACGCCTGAGCAAAGCCTGTTCCAGCCAGGAGCCGAGCCAACCTGTTACTTTGTTCAAACTCATCGCATTGTTACGTTTTCTTTACAAGGCTGCAAAGCCTGTCTATTTTAGAAGAGACCTGAGGGTAGATCCTGATTATAAGGCGACCTTAATGGACTTACGTACCCTGGAGGAGCAGCTGCTCGGTGTGCGCTTCGACATTCATCAGGCCGACGGCCAGGTTTTGCGCCTGGGACACGACGGGCCTGTGGTCAACTGGCATATCCATTCCGGCACTACGCTGCATAGTCTACTGAAAAAACCCCAGCGTACCCTGGGTAGCAGTTACGTCAGGGGCGACTGGGACATCGACATGCGTCAGCTGGCCACCCTCATACAGGCGCTGATCCCTGCCAATACCTCGCCTGGTTTGTTGCACAAGCGTCCGTTCCTGCGCCGCCTGCTTACCCATCTGCCGCACGTGCGTCAGGAGGCGCCACAACCACGCTGGAGAGATTTCAGCCTGTGGCTGTCGCGCACCTGTCTCGGCGACGAAATTTTCCAGGGCTGCGGCCACTACAGCGAACCGGGAATGAGCCTGGAGGAAGCGCAACGGGTGCGCGCCCGTCACCTGATCGCGCGCCTGCAACTCGGCCCCGACCTGCACCTGCTGGACCTGGATGCGGGCTGGGGCGCACTGCCATTGTACCTCGCCGAACACGCAGGCGTGCGTGTCACCGCCCTGGTTTCCAACCGTGAACAACTGCGATTTGCGCACAGTGAGGCGCGCCACCGCGGGCTGGACGGCACGGTACACTTCCGCCTGGGCGGCTTTTACCAGTGCCGCGGGCGTTTCGACCGCATCCTCGGCAGCGGCCTTCTCGAACACCACCCCGAGCCGGCTTACCGTGTCCTGTTCAAGCGCCTCGAAACCCTGCTGCAGGACGATGGCATGATCTGGCTGCAGGTCAGGGGACGCAGTCGGGAAACCCCGCTGAGCAATCGCTGGCATCAGCGGCAGTTGCCGACGCGCCACAGCCTGCCGCTGCTGTCCGATATCAACAGCGCCGTGGAACACACCGGGCTACGCGCCCTGCAGACGGAGGATCTCTCCGGGTATCTGCTCCGCGACCTGGAATCGCAGGCACAGCGCTACCACGGCAGACGCGCCGCGATCAGCCAGCGCTTCGGCGAAACCTGGACCCGCCACTGGGAGTTCCTGCTCGCCAGCGAGATAGCCGCCCTGCGCTGGGGCCAGATACGCCAATACGAGCTGCTGCTGGGAAATACCCGCTGCCGCTGGCCGGCATCCGACCCGGACCGTTCGGGCGTTGGCGCGCGCCTCCCCCTGGACATTGCACGAAAAATCCCCGGCCTGGCACGGGATGTCTAGCCGTCCCGCCCATGGAGCCCGGCCCGGCCCGGGCTGCGGCTAGCGCTTTCGGCCTGAGGCTTTTTTCACCGGCCTTTTCTTTACCGGTTTCTTCTTTACCGGTTTCCTGTTCGGCGACTTCTTGTTCGCGGGTTTCTTGCGCACTACCGGCTTCTTTTTCGCCGCAGTCTTTTTCCCGACCGGCAGCTTGTTTCTCGCCGGCTTTTTCGTGACCGGTTTTTTCCGGGCGGACGCTTTCTTCACCACCTTCTTCTTGCTCACCGCTTTCCCGGTGGCGGCCTTCTTCTTGACGGCCACCTTTTTCTTCGTGGCTACTTTCTTCTTGACGGCCACCGCTTTCTTCGTGGCCACTTTCTTCTTCGCGGCCGGTTTTTTCCTGGTCGCCAGCTTATTCCTGACAGGTGATTTTTTCGCGGCTTTCTTTTTTGCCGGCGGCTTTGCGGTCGTTTTCCGCTTCACAGCGGCTTTTTTGCCCGCCGTCTTTTTCGCTACCGGCTTCTTCTTCACCGGCTCGTTTGCGGTTTTCTTTGCTCCAGTCGCGCTCGCAACAGCCTTGGCGGCTTTTTTCGCCTGCGGCTTCCTGACCTCACGCCCCGCCTTTTCCGGTGCGGCCTCGGTGGGCGATGGCGTTTCCTGCTGTGCCGGCGCGGCGCCTGCCGATTGCTCCTCCTGCTGAGCAAGCTGGGTGCGCTCGACCGCGCGGCGGATAGCCGCGGAACGGTCCTCCCCGAAGCTGGGCCGGGCCTCCTCAATGGCCTTGCTCACGGCCTTGAATACGTCGGCGATCTCGCCCAGTCCCTGCACAACCCGGAGACGGCCCTGCTCGCGATAACGCTCAATGACCGGCACAGTCTGGGCGTCATAGATGCGCAGGCGGTTACCGATGGTTTCTTCGTTATCATCCGCGCGTCGCTTCAGACGCCCGCCGCACTCGTCGCAACGGTCGTCCATGCGCGGCGGCGCGGAAAAAATATTGTAGCTGGCGCCACAGGACACGCAGGTGCGACGTCCCAGCAGGCGCTGCAGGATCACGTCGACGTCAACGTCGATCACCAGCGTGAGGTCAATGGGCTTACCCAGCTGATCGAGCAACTCGTCGAGCTGTTCAGATTGCGCGAGGTTTCGCGGAAAACCGTCCAGGATGAATCCCTTACGCGCATCGGCCTTGTCAATCCGATGGCGGATCACGCCCAGCACAATCTCATCGGATACCAGCTGACCCGCATCCATCGCCGCCTTGGCGGCCTTGCCCAGCGGTGTTCCGGCGGCAACCGCCTCGCGCAGCAGGTCGCCGGTGGAGATTTCCGGCACCTTATAATGCCGGGCCAGCCTGTGTCCCTGCGTGCCCTTGCCGCAGCCGGGCGCGCCTAACAATACAATCCTCATCCTGGTGTCACGCTCGCTGTGTCGTTGATTTTTATTAAAAAACTCCGCAAACAATGGCCGCCCGTGGGGGCTTTCGCAATAAAAGATTTTTCATGGGGATATTCAATATTTTACATGGCTGAATATCAAAACAGTGATTAAGCTACCGCCTGCATTACGTCCAGTCAAACAAAGCACCTGAATTTCATTGCTTTTTGCTCTATGCTTGGGCGCCTCTTTCAAACCGGCAGGGATCGGGCAGCAGAAAAATGAGCGGAATCCCCGATATTTCGGACAGCGAATTATGGATTATCAAGTCCACGCTGGAAGAACGCTACGGCAAATCGCCGGAAATTCAGCTGGCTGAGACCGAAATGCGCCTCAACCGCGGCAAAACCGAGCTGGTGACCTGCCCGACCGTATATTGGGAAGCCGGTGACTGCCACTTCGTGGTCGTCAAAACCGGTGACCGCAACTACCGCTGCCAGTTTTTCTACCGTATTCACCAGATGTACGGCACCGGCGTCGAGGAATATGACGACCTGACCGAGTGCATGGTCACCCTGCTACAGGTGCAGGCCGACCACCACGCGCACGAACACGCAGCCGGCGACCTGGGTTAATCGGCAAAAAGCACAAAATCAAACACGCAACAGGAGTATTCTGATGGCGAAATCCACAGGAAAAATGAATGCCTTTTACGCCCAGTCGGGCGGTGTCACGGCAGTGATTAACGCCAGCGCGTGCGGTGTCATCGAAACCGCCCGCCAGCACAAGGACAAGATCGGCAAGGTGCTCGCCGGCCGCAACGGCATCATCGGCGCCCTTACCGAAGACCTGATCGACACCAGCAAGGAGTCGGCGCGCGCCATTGCCGCGCTGCGCCACACGCCGAGCGGCGCCTTCGGCTCCTGCCGCTACAAGATGAAAAGCCTGGAAGCCAACAAGCGCGAGTACCAGCGCCTGATCGAGGTTTTCGAGGCCCACAACATCGGTTACTTCTTTTATAACGGCGGCGGGGATTCCGCGGATACCTGCCTGAAAGTTTCGCAATTGTCGAAAAGCATGGGTTACCCCATCCAGGCCATCCACGTGCCCAAGACGGTGGACAACGACCTGCCGATTACCGACAACTGTCCGGGTTTTGGCTCGGTGGCCAAGTACATCGCGATCTCAACGCGTGAAGCCAGTTTCGACGTTGCCAGCATGGCGAAGACCTCGACCAAGATCTTTGTCCTCGAGGTGATGGGGCGCCACGCCGGCTGGATCGCCGCTGCGGGCGGCCTGGCCACAGACGAAGACTGCGATCTGCCGATTGTCATTCTGTTCCCCGAAGTGGAATTCGATCAGCAAGCCTTCCTCGCCGCGGTGGACAAAAAGGTCAAGGAGTACGGCTACTGCTCCATCGTGGTATCCGAAGGCTGCCACTACCCGGACGGCAGGTTCCTGGCCGAGCAGGGGACCCGCGACGCCTTCGGTCACGCCCAGCTGGGTGGCGCAGCGCCGGTGGTCGCCAACATGATAAAGGACGCCCTCGGGCACAAGTTCCACTGGGCAGTTGCGGACTACCTGCAGCGCGCCGCACGCCACATCGCTTCCAAATCCGACGTCGACCAGGCCTACGCGTTGGGCAAGGCGGCCGTCAAGCTGGCGCTGAAAGGCAGGAATTCGGTCATGCCTATTGTCGTGCGCGAATCAAGCAAACCCTACAAATGGAGCATCGGCGAAGCCCCGCTTGCCAAGGTCGCCAATGTCGAGAAGATGATGCCCAAGAATTTCATCAGCAAGGACGGCTTCGGCATCACCGACAAGTGTCGCGAGTACCTGACGCCACTGATCAAGGGCGAGGATTACCCCCCTTACGGCAAGAACGGTATGCCCAAGTATGTAGTACTTAAGAACCCCCCGGTGGCCAGAAAACTGGGCGACTTCGAAGTTAAATAACCACCCGTAGGTTGGGCTGAGCGAAGCGAAGCCCAACATGGCGCCGCGTGGGTGTTGGGCTGCGCTGCGCTCAGCCCAACCTACGTGCGCCAGGTGTGCTACCCGGGTTTGCGATGCGCGAACCGTCGGGCGCGCGAAACAAACAGGCCGGGCTGAAAATTTTTGTTCAGCAGGAGGCTCTTCGCCGAAGAATTGCAGCAGTGATTCTATTCTTCCAGTGACCTGCCCCCTGACGCAGTAACTTTAATATCGTCGTCGGAGGAAACGCTATGTCAACACAACTGATCTTCGCGCTGGTCTGTGCCGGTGCCGCCATTCTTTATGGCGTCTTCTCGGTGCAGTGGATACTCGCCAAACCCAGCGGCAACGCGCGTATGCAGGAAATCGCCAGCGCCATCCAGGAAGGCGCCAATGCCTACCTCAACCGCCAGTACACCACCATCGGCATGGCCGGCATCGTGGTATTGCTGCTGATCGGCTTCTTCATCGGCTGGCCGACGGCGATCGGGTTCGCCATCGGCGCGGTATTCTCCGGTATGGCCGGTTACATCGGCATGAATATCTCGGTACGTTCCAACGTGCGTACCGCCGAGGCCGCCAACGACGGGCTCAACGCGGCCATGCAGATCGCTTTCCGCGGCGGCGCCATCACCGGCATGCTGGTGGTTGGCCTGGGCCTGCTGGGGGTCGCCGGTTACTACGCCATCCTGCTGGGCATGGGCGTGGAAGATCCCATCCACCCGCTGGTCGGCCTGGCTTTCGGCGGTTCGCTGATTTCCATCTTCGCCCGACTCGGCGGCGGCATCTTCACCAAGGGCGCCGACGTCGGCGCCGACATCGTCGGCAAGGTCGAAGCCGGTATCCCGGAAGACGACCCGCGCAACCCCGCGGTGATAGCCGACAACGTCGGTGACAATGTCGGCGACTGCGCGGGCATGGCCGCCGACCTGTTCGAGACCTACGCGGTCACCGTGGTCGCCACCATGCTGCTCGGCGGGCTCTTGCTGAAAGATTTCGCCGTGCAGGCAGCCACCTATCCGCTGGTGCTGGGCGGGGTCTCCATCATCGCCTCGATTATCGGCACCTATTTCGTCAAGGCGCGCGAAGGCGGCAAGATCATGAACGCCCTCTACCGTGGCCTGATTGTCGCGGGGCTACTTGCCGCCGTGGCGTTCTATTTCGTCACCGATGCGGTGATGGGCGACAACGGTGTGTACTCCACCCTGGACCTGTACTACTGCTCGCTGATCGGCCTGGCGCTGACCGCGGCGATGGTGGTTATCACTGAATACTACACGGCGACCGAGTATGCGCCGGTACGCCACATCGCCGAAGCCTCGACCACCGGCGACGGCACCAATGTTATCGCCGGCCTCGGCGTATCCATGAAGTCTACCGCGGCACCGGTATTGGCGGTATGCGCCTCGATCTGGGGCGCCCATGAATTCGCGGGCCTCTATGGTATCGCGGTCGCCGCCACTTCCATGCTCTCCATGACCGGCATCATCGTCGCGCTGGATGCCTACGGCCCCATCACCGACAACGCCGGCGGCATCGCCGAAATGGCCGAACTGGACGAGAAAATCCGCAATATCACCGATCCGCTGGACGCCGTCGGCAATACCACCAAGGCGGTTACCAAGGGCTATGCCATCGGTTCGGCGGGCCTGGCGGCACTGGTGCTGTTTGCCGACTACACGCACGGGCTGGAGGCGCGCGGCCTGCACCTCAGCTTCGACCTGTCCGATCACATGGTCATCATCGGGCTGTTTATCGGCGGCCTGATCCCCTACCTGTTCGGCTCGATGGCGATGGAAGCGGTGGGCCGGGCGGCCGGCGGCATTGTCAACGAGGTGCGCCGCCAGTTCCGGGAAATGCCGGGCATCATGGATCACACCCAGAAACCCGACTATTCGAAAGCCGTGGACATGCTGACCCGCGCGGCCATCAAGGAGATGGTGATTCCGTCGCTGCTGCCGGTAGTGATACCGGTGGTCGTCGGCCTGGTCCTCGGGCCCAAGGCACTGGGTGGCGTCCTGCTCGGCACCATCGTCACGGGCCTGTTCGTGGCTATCTCCATGACCACCGGTGGCGGCGCCTGGGACAACGCCAAGAAGTACATCGAAGACGGCCACTACGGCGGCAAGGGGTCGGATGCGCACAAGGCCGCGGTCACTGGTGACACCGTGGGCGACCCCTACAAAGACACCGCGGGCCCTGCCATCAACCCGTTGATCAAGATCATCAACATCGTCGCACTGCTGATCGTGCCGCTGTTGTAAGCGAGGTCTCGCTTTCGACGCCTGCGACCCGCAAAAACACCGTAGGTTGGGCTGAGCAAAGCAAAGCCCAACACGGCGCGGTGGAAATGTTGGGCTTCGGTTATGCTCGGCCCAATACGGCGCCGCTGGAATGTTGGGCTTCGCTTTGCTCAGCCCAACCTACGACACCCGGCGGCCGTTACCAGCCGAATTCGCGCAGCCGGGACCAGAAATTAGGTTTTTCTGATACAGGGCCGGTATAATTACCGGCCCTTTTGCTTGATTTGACGGGAATCCGCCATGAATCTCGACCGCGTTTCCTCCGGCGAAGACTGCCCCAACAACATCAATGTCATCGTCGAGATCCCGGCCCATGCCGACCCCGTGAAGTACGAGGTCGACAAGGTCACCGGGGCCATGTTCGTCGATCGTTTTATGACGACCGCCATGCATTATCCCTGCAATTACGGCTACGTTCCCCACACGTTGTCGAAAGATGGCGACCCGGTCGATGTTCTGGTGCTGACGCCTTATCCCCTGGTCACCGGATCGGTGGTGCGCTGTCGCCCGGTGGGTGTGCTGAAAATGACCGACGAATCGGGTGACGACGCCAAGATACTGGCCGTACCCATCGACAAGCTGTGCAAGGAATACCGCCGCGTGCAGGACTTCCGCGACCTGTCACCGGGCACCCTCGACCAGATCGCGCACTTTTTCGAGCACTACAAGGACCTCGACGAAGGCAAGTGGGTGCGCGTGGAAGGCTGGGCCGGCGTGGAAGACGCCAAGAAGGAAATCCTCGACAGCGTCGAGATGTTCAAGAATGCACCGGAAACGCCGAACTTCTGAGCCATGAAAGTCTGCATTGTCTCCGACAGTCACGACCACCGCCCGCTGCTGGAGGCCGCCGTGCGCGCGGCCAAGGCCGAGGGCGCCGAGGCGGTGCTGCACTGCGGGGACGTGGTCGCCCCCAGCACCCTGAGCGTGCTCAAACCGCTGGGCCTGCCGGTGCATGTTATCTACGGCAACAACTCCGGCGACCTGTACATGATGACGCGCATCGCCAGCGCACCGGCCAACCAGGTGACCTTTTATGGCCAGGACGCGGGACTGGAACTCGGCGGACGCAGGATCTTCCTGGTGCACTATCCGCATTACGCCCGCGCCATGGCAACCACCGGTGACTGGGATCTGGTGTGCTGCGGCCACGACCACGAGGCCAGAATCGAACTCCTGGACAACATCAAGGGCGGCAAGACGCCGGTTGTCAATCCCGGCACCGTGGGCGGCGTGGCCGCACCGGCAACCTACGTGCTCGGCGACCTGGACACCATGACATTTGTGATACGTGACGTTGAGCTGGAAGCCACCGGCGAGCCGCTGGCAGCACCCTAGGGCCCGCCCGGCATAGTTGGTGAACACAGTTTCAGCGGATTTGAGGTTCTCCCTACGGACTTCCTCTACCCGGCCACATCTTCGCGCAGGTGTTCTTTCTTCCACCAAACCGCAGGTTGGGCTGAGCACCGTAGGTTGGGCTGAGCAACGCGAAGCCCAACAAGTACCCCACCTGACGTTGGGCTTCGCGTTGCTCAGCCCAACCTACGAGCCTTGGCTACGTAGCTGCGGCGGTCTTCCTGGGCCTAGCCCGGCGTGTTCTTTTCCACCCAGCGACTCGCGTCGGCCAACTGTTCTTTCTTCCAGAACGGCGCTTGCGTCTTCAGCTCTTCCATCAGCCAGCGGCTGGCTTCGAAGGCCGCTTTGCGGTGTGCCGACCAGACCGCGACCAGGACGATGGGATCACCGGGGTGCAACTCGCCCACACGGTGCACGATCAGACTGTCGTTGAGTTCCCATCGCGTGCGCGCCTGTCCGCAGATTTTTTCCAGGTGCTTTTCGGTCATTCCGGGATAGTGCTCGAGCACCATGCTCTGCACATTGTCGCCCGCGCTGAACTCACGCATGGTGCCGACAAAAACCGCCGTGGCGCCGAACTGCCCGGGGGCGGCCTCTC
>JAJDOI010000132.1 GCA_022340245.1 Thiogranum sp. | reverse complement strand
TGTCGGGGCGAGCGGGTGGAAAAGTACAACCAGCTGATGCGCATCGAGGAATACCTGGGCGATTCCGCGGTCTATGCCGGGCGTGGCGCCTTCGTGCGCTGACGGCGCGTAGCGTCCTCTGAATGACCCGCCTGTTCAAGGTGGCACATCCGGGTTTTTCCAGGCTTCAGTCGTGGATTCGGTGCTGGCGAAACTAGGGCCTGTTAACACTTCTATGGTTGTCGCGACGGAGGCCATTTTTTTCGCAAGACAAGGCAGCGCGAATGCCGCGTAGTTAGGCTACACAAATGCGCGCTAACGCAGGATTGCGGAAAAATGGTCCCGTCCCTTCGGGTTGCGCCGCAAATCCGGCCATACGGCGTTGCTCGCCGTTCATTTGGAACCACCAAACTTCACTCCTCGCGCCTTGCCTGGCCGGATTTGCGGCAGCAACGCGGCGATCATAGAAGTGTTAACAGGCCCTAACAGGCTGTGCGGACATGTGGAAATCGGGAAGCGTTGTTCAGGCATTGCTTGCGACCTGCTTCGGCACAAAATCCCTCGCCACCCGCTTGGCCAGCGTGTAGATACGCCGCAGGTGCTCCAGCAGTTCCATCTCCAGCTGGACCAGTTTCAGGTGCTGCGGTTCCCGCATGGCAATGCGCTCCGACTGGTGCCGCAGAGCCTCACCGGCCAGGCGCCGGATCTCGTCTTTCTGTGCGATGACCTCCGCTGCTGCGGTTTCGTTATTTTCACAGATCGACTTGATGACCCCGTTGACCGCCAGGATGATCTGGCCGGCGAACTCGCGCAGCAGCAGGCGGGTCGTATCGCTCGGACGAAGCTCCTGGTCGAGGAATTCCCTGCCGGTGCTGACCAGCTCGCCCTCGATGACATCGGCCAGACCTTCCAGATTGACGGCGGCGCTCATCAGCCGCTGGAACTCATCGCTCTGTTGGTCGGTCAATGGCTGCTGGCGCACCTCGCTGAGGTAGGCCAGGATCGCGTCGTTGAGGACATCGACCTTGTCATCCAGCATCATCACTTCGTCGAATTTGTGCTTGTTACGCTCCAGGAAGCCCTCGTCGAGGCGGGAGATCATCTCGGAGATGATCTCGCCCATGTGACCGATTTCAAAGCGCACCCGCTCCAGTGCCATGGCCGGAATCGCGATCATTTCGGCATCGAGATATTTGGGTCGCACGATGACTTTCTCTTCTGCCTCCGGTTTGCCGGGCACCAGTCGCTCGACCAGACGCGCGAAATGGGAGGTGAAGCCAATAAACAGCAAGGTATTGGCGACGTTGAATACGGTATGGGCATTGGCGATCTGGCGTGGCACCTCGGCCGCCATACGCGCCTTGCCAGTGAGTTCGGGTGCGGCAGGCGAGATGGCGGCAACGAAATCCGCCAGTTGCGGGATGAACAGGACCCAGACAAGCACGCCGGCGACGTTGAACACGATATGTACCACGGCGGCGCGCACCGCGTCGGTGGGTTTGCCGATCGCCGCCAGCAGGGCCGTGACGCAGGTGCCGATGTTGGCGCCAAAGGACAGCGCAATACCGGCGGGCAGGGTGATCAGGCCGCCGGCCGCCATGACGATGGCGATGCCCGTAGTGGCGGCGGAGGACTGCACCAGACCGGTGAATACCGCCCCCACCAGGATGCCCAGCAGCGGGTTTTCCATGCGCGCCATCAGGTCGATGAACGGCGGGTAGCTGCGCAACGGCGCCATGCCTTGCCCCATCACGCCCATGCCGTAAAACACCAGCCCCAGGCCCATGATCATCGCACCGTAGTGACGGATCTTTTCCTGCTTGCTGGCGAACAGCATGAAGAATCCGGACGCCACCAGGATGAGGGCGTACCGGGTGATGTTGAACGCGACAATCTGCGCCGTGAAGGTGCTGCCGATGTTGGCCCCCATGATGATGCCGATTGACTGCGCCAGCGTCATGAAACCGGCTGAGATGAAGCCGACCACCAGCACCGTGGTCACCGAGGAGGAATTAAGCACCGCGGTGACAAACGCCCCGGTGATTGCACCCATGAAACGGTTCCTGGTCAGTCGTGCCAGCACGTTCTTGAGGGTGTCTCCTGCAGCCGCCTTGAGCCCTTCCGACATCTGCTCCATGCCGTACAGGAACATGGCCAGGCCACCAAACAGTCCCATCAGCAGGGTGAGCCAGTCAATGGGCTGTTTATCGTCAGTCGCGGCAAGGGACGGAAGCGCGACAAGCAGCATAAGGGCGGCCGTCACCATGAGCACGGTGCAGCTGGTGTTCCGCACGAATAGCAGTCTGAACCGTTTCATACGTTGATCCTCAATGCGTCGATGCTGATGCCCTGCAGGAGTGGGCTTGTTTGTGCCCGGCGGTGTTACGGGTGCTTGCGAACCGGATATTGCACAGCCTGCGCCTTCGCGGGCAAGCCCGCTTCTACGGATTATAGGCCTGCCTTACGATACGGCCCTGCCGGACATCAGGCAGCAGCGTAGAATGCGGCGTACAACACCAACACCATGGTCAGCAGGGTGGCGAACATGAGACCGGCAATGATGGTGCCCGCCATGGCCACGAAGAAGGCATTTTGCCGGTCAGGACGGCGACCGATCGCAGCTCTGCTGGCGAACCCGGTGGTTCGTTTAGACGAAAAGATTGTGTATCCTGACCGGGCAGCTTGCTGAGACAGCGATCCCGCGCAATTACTGTGCGCGGGATGTATTGTGTGCCATCCGTCTGGCAGTTAGGTAACATCTACAGAAATATAAGACGGCAATACAGGGGGTTACTATTCATGCACAGGCAACATCCCAGGCTTGATCTTTCACGGCGCTCGCTGCTGCCAGGTCTGGTCGTGGTCTGCATAGTGTTGTTTACCGGCGGCTGCGAGAAACCGCCGGCCGAACAGCCGGCGGTGGTGCGCCCGGTCAAGATTCTCACCATTCAGGCAGGCGGAGCAGCCGGGCAGCGTGAATATCCGGCCACCATCAAGGCCACGCAACAGGCCGACATGGGTTTCGAGGTGGCGGGGCGGATGGAGAAATTCCTGGTCAATGAAGGCCAGCGGGTCAAGAAAGGCGACCTGCTGGCGCGTCTCGATGACCGCGACTACCAGTACGAACTGGAAAAGGCGCGCGCCAACCAGCGCAAGGCGCTGGCCGACCTCAACCGCAGCCTGTCGATCTACAAACAGGACACGGGCGCCATATCCAGGGGGGCCATCGACAGCGACCGGCGCGCCAAGGAAGTGACCGACGCCTCTGTGCAACAGGCGGAAAAAGCGGTCGAGGACACCCTGCTGCGGGCACCCTTCGACGGCTACGTGGCACGCAAGCTGGTGGCGGATTTCGCCAACGTGCAGGCCAAGGAGCCGGTGCTGATCCTGCAGGACATATCAGAGCTCGAGGTCGAGGTCAGCGTGCCCGAGCGGGATATGGTCGGGCGTGAGCGCACCCATGATCTGGATGCACTGACCGCGAAGTTGAAACCCGAAGTCAGCATCACTTCGATTCCGGGGCGTAGTTTCCCGGCGCGCATCAAGGAGATCGCCACCACGGCAGATCCCGATACGCGCACCTTTCAGGTGACGCTGATATTCGATCCGCCCGATGACGTGTCGATTCTTCCGGGTATGACCGCGCGGGTTCGCACCCGGGGGGTGAACGGCACCGGCATTCTTGTCCCGGTGTCCGCGGTCGTTTCCAACACGCAATATCAGGCCATCGTGTGGAAAGTCGACCCGACCTCCATGACGGTCATGCCGATCCGTGTCGAAATGGGCGACCTGCAGGGCAACGAGGTGGAAATCCGCAGCGGCTTGCAGGACGGCGACGAGATCGCCGTCTCCGGCCTGGACTTTCTGCAGGACGGTATGCAGGTGCGGCGTTTCGGCGACTGAGGGGAGCGGAACCTCGTCATGAACATCGCGGCATTCGCCCTCCGCAATCGCGTCACAACCCTGGTTCTGACCGTCGTGCTGGTGGTCGGCGGCATCAATGCCTACAACCACCTGTCGCGGCTCGAGGACCCGGAATTCACCATCAAGGAAGCGCTGGTCATCACGCCCTACCCGGGCGCGTCCGCCACCGAGGTGGAGACGGAAGTCAGCGACAAGATCGAACTGGCGGTGCAGCAGCTCGGCCAGTTGATGGAGGTCGAGTCGCGTTCGGTGCGGGGTTTGTCCACGGTCACGGTGCGCATCAAGAAAAAATACCGCCGCGAGCAGCTGCCGCAGATCTGGGACGAGCTGCGCCGCAAGGTCGGGGATATGCAGAACCAGCTGCCGCCCGGCGCGGGACCCTCGGTGGTCAATGACGACTACGGCGACGTCTGGGGCCTGTTCGTGGCCCTGTACGGCCCGGAGTACAGCTACGCCGAGCTGAAGGAAACCGCCAAGCTGATACGCCGCGAGCTGTCGCTGGTCAAGGATGTCGCCAAGGTGGAACTCTGGGGTGAGCGTACCGAGGCGGTGTACGTGGTGCCGGACCGCGACCGCATGTCGCAGCTGGGCGTGCAACCCGAGCAGATCAGCCGCCATCTGCGGGACAAGAATATCGTGGTGGATGCCGGGCGCGCCGAGGTCGGTTCCGAGTTTATCGCCATCAGTCCCACCGGCACCTTCCGCTCGGTGCAGGATTTCGAAAACCTGCTGATCAGCGGCGAGGGCAGCGACCGGCAGATCTACCTGCGTGACGTGGCGCGCGTCGAGCGTGGCTATGTCGACCCCCAGGACCGGATATTGCGCTACGACGGCAACCTGGCGATCGGCCTCGGCGTCTCCACCGTCAGCGGCGGCAACGTCGTGACCATGGGCGAGGCCATTGCCGCACGCATGCAC
>JAJDOI010000128.1 GCA_022340245.1 Thiogranum sp. | reverse complement strand
CACAACGAGCCGCTAAACCGGCATACAAACAGAGGGCCCTGGCGGGCGCCACGGGATTGGAGACAAGGAGAATGCGATGACGTTGCCGGATACCGGCTTCATGCTGCGGTCACTGGAGTTTCTGGCCAGCTTTTTCGTGATCTTTATCGGCCTGTCGTTTGCAGCGATTGTGGTGATTTACATTATCGACGTCACCCAGACCACGCAGGCGATCCGGCGTAACTACCCGGTTATCGGACGCTTCCGCTATTTTTTCGAAACCCTTGGCGGCTTTTTCCGCCAGTATTTCTTCGCCATGGATCGCGAGGAGATGCCGTTCAACCGCGCGGAACGTTCCTGGGTATACCGCGCCGCCAAGGATCTGGATAACACCACCGCGTTCGGATCCACGCGCAACCTGTCACCGCCCGGGACGGTGCTGTTCGTGAACTGTGCCTTCCCCACGCTCGGCACAGACGCCGCCCAGGTCGGCGCCATCACCATCGGCCCGGACTGCAAACACCCTTATACGACAGGCTCGCTGTTCAATATTTCCGGCATGAGCTACGGCGCCTTGTCCAGGCCGGCGGTGCTGGCATTGTCGGCCGGTGCAGCGAAAAGCGGTTGCTGGATGAACACGGGCGAAGGCGGCCTGTCGCCCTTTCATCTCGAAGGCGGCGCGGACCTGGTATTTCAGATCGGTACCGCCAAGTACGGCGTGCGCGACGAGCACGGCCATCTCAGCGATAACAAGCTGCGCGAGGTGGCCGCCCACGCCCAGGTGAAAATGTTCGAGATCAAGCTCAGTCAGGGCGCAAAACCAGGCAAGGGCGGCATCCTGCCAGGCCTGAAGGTCACCGCTGAAATCGCCGCGATTCGCGGCATTCCCGCCGGCCAGGATTCGATCAGTCCCAACCGGCATCCCGACATCAACTCGGTGTCCGACCTGCTGGACATGATCGATCATATTCGTACCGTGACGGGCAAACCGGTCGGCTTCAAAGCGGTTATAGGTGCCTACGGCTGGCTGGACGAACTGTTCGCTGAAATCAACAAGCGTGGCCAAACGAGCGCACCGGACTTCATTACCATCGACAGCGCCGACGGCGGAACGGGCGCCGCGCCGATGAGCCTCATGGATTACATGGGTCTGCCCATCAGGGAGAGTCTGCCCCTGGTCGCCGACAAATTGCTGGCCTACGGCCTCAAGGATCGGGTCAAGTTGATTGCCTCGGGCAAGCTCATCAACCCGGCCGAAGTCGCGTGGGCCCTGTGCGTGGGTGCCGACTTCATCGTCTCGGCGCGCGGGTTCATGTTTTCGCTGGGATGCATACAGGCGTTGCACTGCAACAAGAACACCTGTCCGACAGGCATCACGACCCACAACCCGCGGCTGCAGAAGGGGCTGAATCCGACAGCCAAGGCCGAGCGCGTTGCCAACTATGTGCGCAACATGGTTTATGAAGTCGGCACCATTGCACACTCCTGCGGTGCTCGTGAGCCCCGGCAGCTGCGCCGCTTCCACGCCCGCATCGTCACCGAGGACGGGCGCTCGATATCGCTCGAAGATATGTACGCCGCGGATACCGTGCCGCCCGCGGCCGGGCAGCACGGCAGGCAGCGCTGAAACCGCCAGGCCCGGGTGGCGCGCCGGCGGCCCAGCCGCTATCATGAGCAGCAAAATACACAGCTGTGCAGAGACACTACAATGAGCAACAAGATTCTGGTTACGGGGGGTGCCGGTTATATCGGCAGTCACGTTGTACGCCTGTTAACGGACGCGGGACAATCCGTGGTCGTGCTGGATAACCTGTCCACCGGCTTCAGCGATGCGGTCCTGGGCGCCGAGCTGGTCGTCGGGGACACTGGTGACCGCGATGTGGTATTGAGGGTGCTGAACGAGCACGGTGTCGATACCGTCCTGCACTTTGCCGCACATACCATCGTTCCCGAGTCCGTCGAAAACCCGCTCAAGTACTATGGCAACAATACCTGCTCCACGCGCAATCTCCTGGAATGCTGCTCGGCCGCGGGGGTAAAACATTTTATCTTTTCATCGACCGCCGCAGTATATGGCATCCCCGATGGCCCCGAGTGCACCGAAGACAGCCCGTTGTCGCCGATCAACCCGTACGGCACATCGAAGCTCATGAGTGAAATGATGCTGCGCGACCTGGGCAAGGCCACCGACATGCGCCACACGATCCTGCGCTATTTCAATGTCGCCGGCTCGGACCCGCAAGGCCGTATAGGACAGTCGACCGAGAAGGCCACACTGCTGATCAAGGTGGCGGCCGAAGTGGCTGTAGGCAAGCGCGAACAACTGTACGTGTTCGGCACCGACTATCCCACGGCAGACGGTACCGGTGTGCGCGACTACATCCATGTGGACGACCTGGCCGATGCGCACGTCAAGGCACTCGACTACCTGCGTGATGGCGGCGAATCCATCACACTGAACTGCGGCTATGGCCACGGCTACAGCGTGCGAGAAGTGATTGACGCAGTCAATCGCGTCAACGGCACACCCATAAAGGTCAAGGAAGAAGCGCGCCGCGCCGGTGATCCGCCGGCGTTGATCGCCAGAGCTGACAGGATCCGCCGTGTTCTGGGATGGGAACCCCGATACGATGACATCGATTTTATTGTAAAAACGTCCCTCGACTGGGAACGCAAACTACTCGACAAGGCACCTGCCTAGCGATCGCGCCGGCTTGCGAGGCGCGGCGCCCCTCCTACGCCGAGGCCTTCACCCCTTGCCCGCGGCGTTGCCGCACGGCATGTGCAAGCTGCTCCAGCAACGGCACTGTATCTTCCCAGCTTATGCAGGCGTCGGTGATACTCTTGCCGTACTCCAGTTCAACGCCCGGCACCCGGTCCTGACGTCCTTCCTTGAGATGACTTTCTATCATCGCGCCCACGATATGTGGATCGCCGCCGGCGACCTGACTGGCCACATTCTCACCCACCGCCAGCTGCCGCTGGAACTGCTTGGCGCTGTTTCCGTGACTGAAGTCGATCATCAGGAATGCCGGCAATCCGGCGGCCTCGAGTTGCTCGGCGGCATC
>JAJDOI010000115.1 GCA_022340245.1 Thiogranum sp. | reverse complement strand
GCGGGGGAAGCCGAATCAACCCTTTACCAGACCGACCTCTCGGGCCCGCTGGCGCTGGTGCTGGGGGGCGAGGGCAAGGGGCTGCGCCGCCTGACGCGCGAGCACTGCGACGGCCTGGTCTCCATCCCGCTGGACGGGTCGGTCAGCAGCCTGAACGTGTCGGTGGCCACCGGTGTCTGCCTGTTCGAGGCCCGCCGCCAGCGGCGCGGCTGACCTGCCGTCTTGCGGTTAGCCGCCAGGTTACGTAGAATGCACTCGTTTTTGCACAGCGTTGTTGTGCACACTCCTTGCTTTTCGCAATGGCGGAAGGCTGTTAATCCGTAAGGAGCAATTCAATGCGTCATTATGAAGTTGTGTTCCTGGTCCACCCGGACCAGAGCGAGCAGGTGCCCGCGATGATCGAGCGCTACCGCGCGACCATCGAGTCCAAGGATGGCAAGATCCATCGCCTGGAAGACTGGGGCCGCCGTCAGCTCGCCTATCCTATCCAGAAGCTCGCCAAGGCTCACTACGTGCTGATGAATATCGAGTGCGGCACGGAAGAGCTCGAAGAACTGGAAAGCGCGTTCCGGTTCAACGACGCCGTACTGCGCAACCTGATCATTTCCCGCAAGGAAGCCGTGACCGAGCCGTCACTGCTGGCCAAGCGCGGCGACGACCGCGACGAGGCACCGTCCCGCCGCGCTGCCGACGACGATGACAGCGGCGATTCGGACGATTCGACGGATGAGCCGCGCCAGCGCGATCGCGATGAAGGCGAAGCCGGCGAAGGCGCGACTGCCGGCTGACGGCGTTCAGCCGGGAAACCGTGGAGTTGCCGGAAAATCAGCTGGTCCTGAGCGGTCAGCTGCACAGGGTCGCGGACCTGCGCGTCACCCCGGCCGGCATCCCCATCGCACGCTTTGTTCTGGCGCACCGCTCGCGTCGCACCGAGGCCGGCCAGTTACGTGACGTTGAGTGCCGCCTCACCGTGGTCGCCAGTGGTGATGAGCTGACTGCCGCGCTGGCGCATCTGCCGGCCGGCAGCGGCTTGAAAGTGACAGGCTTTTTGAGCCGGGCCGGTTACCGGTCTCCGGACTTGCGCGTGGAGTTGCACGCATTGGATATTCAGACCGTTCCCGGGAACGGTTAATTCGAGAGGTTAAGAACATGTCTCGCTTTTTTCGTCGCCGTAAATTCTGCCGTTTTACCGCAGAAGGCATCAAGGAAATCGACTACAAGGATCTTCAGACACTGAGGAACTACGTGACTGAAACCGGCAAGATCGTACCGAGCCGTATCACCGGTACCAAGGCGAAGTACCAGCGCCAGCTTGCCACGGCCATCAAGCGTGCGCGCTTCCTGGCCCTGTTGCCGTATTGCGATTCCCACAAGGGTTAAGCACGGCCGGGCCTGGGGCCGGCCGGGGTGGCGTTGAGTAATGCACGCACTGGCCGGACTGATCGTCGCGGGCCCGCTACAGGCGGTGGGGCTGATCGCCCTGTGTACCGTCCTGAGTTTTCTGGCGCCGCCACTGACCTCGCTGTTGAGTTACGTGGGGGGCGCGGCGCTGGCGCTGTACAGTTTGCAGATCGGCGTCAGGAGCGGCCTGCTGGTGCTGCTGGGTGCGGCCGCGGCCACGGGCCTGCTGGCCCAGCTGGTGATGCATCACGGCGCCACCGTGGTGGGCACCGCCATGCTGTTGTGGCTGCCGGTGTGGATCGCGGCCGGCGTATTGCGTGCCACCCTGTCGCTGGCCATGGCCATGCTGGTGTTGAGCGGCACGGCCATGCTGGGCGTGCTGCTGGTGTATGTGTTGTTTGGCGACCCGACGGCATGGTGGCAACAGCTGTTGCAGGGCATGGTCGACAGCGTGGCATCGCGGCCGGAATTCAAGGAGGCGACCGACAGCTTGTCGGCATTCGTGACCCAGGCTGCACCGCTGATGACCGGCTCGCTGGCCGCGGGGCTGGGTTTTGCGGCACTGGCCTGCCTGCTGCTGGGCCGCTGGTGGCAGTCGCTGCTGGTCAAACCGGGCGCCCTGCGCATCGAGTTTTACGCGCTGCGGCTCAACGGCGCCCTGTCGCTGGTCGGCATCGCTGTTATGGCGTTGGCGATGCTGAAGCTGGGCGTGATCAGCAGCATAGCCATGCAATGGTCGTTGATTGTCATGGTGGTATTTTTGTTCGTCGGAGTGGCGGTGTTGCACGCCAGCCTGGCAAACATCAAAGCGGCGAAGGTCTGGCTGATCGTCGCGTATGTGTTAATGGGCCTGTTACCGCAGGCGCTAATGTTGGTGAGTGTCATCGGCTTGCTGGATCCCTGGCTGGATCTGCGCCGACGCACCGCCGGGGCCGGGTCAAACTGAATTCAAGCCGAATGCATAGGGTAGGGTCGAACGATGGAAGTGATTCTGTTGGAAAAAGTTGAAAACCTGGGCAACCTGGGTGATCGCGTTAATGTGAAGCCGGGTTACGGGCGTAATTTCCTTATACCGGGCGGCAAGGCGACGCCGGCCACCGAGGAGCACATCAAGGCGTTTGAAGCACGCCGCGCCGAGCTGGAAAAGATCGCCGCCGAACACGTGGCGGGCGCCGAAGCGCGCCGCGAGCAGCTGGACGGCATGACCGTGACCATCAAGGCCAAGGCGGGCGACGAAGGTAAACTGTTCGGCTCGGTGGGCACCGGCGACATCGCCGAGGCGGTCGCCGCAGTGGGGGTGGCTATCGAACGCCACGAAGTCCGCCTGCCGGAGGGTGCGTTCCGCCAGATCGGCGAGTACCAGGTGGCTGTGCACCTGCACACCGATGTGAACACGGAAATCACTGTGGTCGTCGAAGCCGAATAAGTACGTTCTGAACTGCTTGATGACGCCTGGTCACGCTTGCGTGGCAAGGCGTTGTTTTTTTCATCGGATACCTTCCCTCGGAATTTGCCCCGGAACTCAAAGCCGGTCAGCCGCCGGCCTGCACCCTGATACCCGCCCGGGGTTTCTCAGCCTGCTTGCTTCAGCGAACCCCGGTCGGATTTCGGCACGACAGTGCTTCGCTGGCTTAGGCTGCAAGCAGATGCACCAGCGAAGCACTGTCGTGCCGAAATCCCGGGCCGGCAAATGACGGCAAATATTTTTGAAAAGGGGATAAAGAGGCGCACAAATTGCGTACTTGAGCGGCCCGGCGCCGCGCTTTAGTATGCACTCTGCAACAGCCCTTTCCCGCTACCCGAACATGCTCCAAGGAGGACGAATGCCGGAACCGGTACCATCGGCAAATACCGTCGAATTCGCCAGCGACCGCCAGAAGGTGCCACCGCATTCCATCCAGGCCGAGCAGTCCCTGCTGGGCGGCCTGCTGCTCGACAACCGTGCCTGGGATCAGATCGCCGACCTCGTCAGCGAGACCGACTTCTACCGGCGCGAGCATCGACTGATTTTCGCCGCTGCGGGTAAACTCATCGAGCGCGGCGACCCTTGTGACGTCATCACCCTGTCGGAGTGGCTGGACGGTCGGGGCGACCTCGAAGATATCGGCGGCCTGTCCTACCTGGGGACGCTCGCCAAGGACACGCCCAGTGCCGCCAACATCCGCGCCTACGCTACCATCGTGCGCCAGAACTCGGTGCTGCGACAACTCGCCGACGTCGGTAACGAGATCGCCAACAGCGCCTATTTCACCGAGGGCCGCGATACCGCCGCGCTGCTGGACAATGCCGAACAGCTGGTCTTCCGTATTGCCGACCAGGGTGACAGTCGTGGCTCGGGCTTCGCCAGTATCAAGGACCTGCTGACCAGGGCCGTTGACCGCATAGATACCCTGTTTCACCTTGACAACCCGCTTACCGGGGTCGCGACCGGGTTCACCGACGTCGATGATATGACGGCCGGCTTGCAGTCCTCCGACCTGGTCATCATCGCCGGCCGCCCGTCGATGGGTAAAACCACCTTTGCCATGAACATCGCCGAACACGCCGCCATCAAGGACGGTATCGCGGTGGCGGTTTTCAGTATGGAAATGCCTGGCGAGCAGCTGGCCATGCGCCTGATGTCGTCGCTGGGGCGTATCGATCAGACCAAGGTACGTACCGGCAAGCTGGACGATGATGACTGGCCGCGCCTGACCTCGGCGGTCAGCATTCTCTCGGAGGCGCCCCTGTTTATCGACGATACGCCGGCGCTGAGTCCCACCGAGCTGCGCGCCCGCGCCCGCCGCCTGAAGCGCGAACACAACCTGGGCCTGATTGTCATCGATTACCTGCAGCTGATGCAGGTGCCCGGTCACAAGGAAAACCGCACCGGCGAGATTTCCGAAATTTCGCGTTCGTTGAAGGCGCTGGCCAAGGAACTCGGCGTGCCGGTGATCGCCCTGTCGCAGCTCAACCGCAGCCTCGAACAGCGGCCCAACAAGCGTCCGGTCATGTCCGACCTGCGTGAATCCGGTGCCATCGAGCAGGACGCCGACGTGATCATGTTCATCTACCGGGACGAGGTCTACGACGAAGACAGCCCCGACAGGGGCACCGCAGAAATCATCATCGGCAAACAGCGTAACGGACCCATCGGCATGCGTCGCCTGACGTTTCTCGGCAAACACACGCGCTTCGAGAATTTCACGCCCATGGACAGCTACGCCGACGACGGTTTCAATCCCGGCGGACCGGGTGCATGACGCGACCGGTACGGGCGCGCATCAACCTCGGAGCCCTGCAACACAACTACCAGCTCGCACGCCAGGCTGCACCGGCCAGTCGCCTGATGGCGGTGGTCAAGGCCAATGCCTACGGTCACGGTGCGGTGCCCGTCGCACGCGCGCTGCAGGACGCCGACGCCTTTGCGCTTGCCAGTGTCGAGGAAGCCGTGCAGTTGCGCGAAGCGGGCGTGTCCCGGCCGCTGGTGCTGCTGGAAGGCGTGTTCGACGCCACGGACCTCGCGGCGGCTGCCGAATACGCGCTGCAGCCGGTGGTGCACAGTCTGGAACAGGCCGACTGGCTGGCGCAGGCACCGGCCGCGGCGTCCCTGCACCTGTGGCTGAAAGTGGATACCGGTATGCACCGCCTGGGTGTATCGCCGCAACAGGCCGGGGCCGTGCACCGGCGCCTGGCGGCGCTGGTGGAAGCGGGTGGTGGCAGTGTGCGGCTGATGTCGCATCTGGCCTGTGCCGATGAACCGCAACACGCCGCCAATGATGCCCAGCTGGCGGCCTTTCTGTCGCTTGATACCCCCGCTGCGGAGCGCTCGCTGGCCAATTCCGCGGCCCTGCTGACGCGCCCGGATATGCACTTCGACTGGGTACGACCCGGCATCATGCTGTATGGTGCCTCGCCGTTCGCACCGAACGCCGACCGGCAAACCGGACTGCAGCCGGTAATGACGCTGGAATCGCAGTTGATTGCCGTGTATCCGCGCAACCAGGGCGACAGCATCGGCTACGGCCAGGCCTGGACCTGCCCGGCGGCGATGCCGGTGGGGGTCGCGGCCTGCGGTTACGGTGACGGCTATCCCCGGCACGCACCCGCAGGCACGCCGGTGCTGGTCAATGGCAGGGAAGTGCCGCTGATCGGCCGGTTGTCTATGGATATGATCTGCGTCGACTTGCGCAGCCAGCCCCGGGCTCGCCCCGGCGACCCGGTGCAGCTGTGGGGCGCCGGCTTGCCGGTAGAGGCGGTCGCCGCGCGCGCCGGCACCATCGCCTATGAATTATTGTGCAATGTCAGTGGACGCGTGCCGCGCGCTTACAGCGATGGCTAAGGCAAAGACCGCTTACCAGTGCAGCGAGTGCGGCGCCCAGTCGCCCAAGTGGGCCGGGCAGTGCGGTGATTGCGGTGCCTGGAACAGCCTGAGCGAAGTCCTGTCAGTGGTGCCGGCCGGCGGCAGGACCGCACGCTTTGCCGGCTACGCAGGCGAGGCGGGTGCGCGGGTCCAGACCCTTTCCGAGGTGCGCTTCGGCGCGGAGGCGCGTGTGTCGCTGGGGGTCGAGGAACTCGACCGGGTGCTCGGCGGCGGCCTGGTCGCGGGCTCGGTGGTGTTGATCGGCGGTGATCCGGGGATCGGCAAATCGACCCTGCTGTTACAGGCGCTGGCCTCGTTCGCCGGCACTCTCAAGGCGCTGTATGTCACCGGCGAGGAATCGCCCGAACAGGTGTCGGTGCGGGCCCGACGCCTGGGGGTCGCGGCCGACGACGTGCGCCTGCTGGCGGAGACTTCGGTGGAGCGCATCATCGAACACACCCGCGCCGAGGCCCCGCAGGTGGTGGTCATCGACTCCATTCAGACGCTGTATACCGAGCTGCTACAATCGGCGCCCGGTTCGGTGGCGCAAGTGCGCGAGAGCGCCGCGCAGCTGGTGCGTTTCGCCAAGCAGACCGGTACGGCGCTGTTTCTGGTCGGGCACGTGACCAAGGAAGGCACCCTGGCCGGACCGCGCGTGCTCGAACACATGGTCGACACGGTCCTGTATTTTGAAGGCGATTCCGGTGGGCGTTACCGCGTGATCCGTGCCGTCAAGAACCGTTTCGGTGCGGTGAACGAGCTGGGCGTGTTCGCCATGACCGACGCGGGTCTCAAGGAAGTCCGCAACCCCTCGTCGATTTTTCTGTCACGCCACGAACAGCCCGTCGCCGGCAGTGTCATCATGGTCACCATGGAGGGCACCCGGCCCTTGCTGGTGGAAGTGCAGGCGCTGGTCGATGACAGCCAGTTGTCGAATCCGCGCCGCGTCACGGTGGGGCTGGAGCACAACCGCCTGGCCATGCTGCTGGCGGTACAACACCGCCACGGCGGTGTGTTCATGAGCGACCAGGACGTGTTCGTGAACGTGGTCGGCGGGGTACGCGTCAATGAGACTGCGGTCGACCTGCCGGTGTTGCTGGCGGTGCTGTCGAGTTTTCGCGACCACCCTCTGCCCAACGACCTGATCGTCTTCGGCGAAGTGGGGCTCGCCGGCGAGATACGGCCGGTACCCAACGGCCAGGAACGGCTGCGGGAGGCGGCCAAACTGGGTTTCAAACGCGCGCTGATTCCCGCGGCCAATGCGCCGAAGTCGGGTATAAAGGGTCTGGAACTATCGGCAGTATCGCGTTACGCCGAGGTGCTGGACTGGTTTAGTTGACGGGCGAACTGTGAACCGGTGCGTGTAGCAGGCCGGTTGTTTATCCCAGCGCCGAGAGTTCTCTTTCCAGCAGTTCCGGGTCGCCGAGGTTCAGCTCCACCAGCCGGCGCAGGTGGGTAATGCTGTCGACGTCGATGTCCTTGCAGTTGAGTCCCAGCTCGTCGTTTTCGCGGTGGGCGATTTCCACGTCCATGCAGATGTCCGGTCCGCCTTCGAGGTGGATCGCCAGTTGGTAGCGGCTTTGCGGCTGGCCCGCGAATGCCGCCGGCGCTTTCACAAGTGCGCCGTGCAGGGAGATATCCAGCAGTTCACCTTCCCAGGTCTGCTGCCCGTCTCCCAGCGTCACGTTCACATGGAAGGGGATACGACTGAAATGGCGCTGTTCCGTCGGCGCCGGTTCCGCGGTCTGTGTGGGGTCGCCGTCGGCGAAAAACCGCACCTGCAGTTCTCCGACAAAGATATTGTCGTTGTCGTGCAGTTTGCAGCTGCTTTCACCGATGTTGCGACCATTCACCTGCGGTCCCTGTTCGCCGTGCAGGGCGGACAGGTAGTAGCCGTTGTCGCGGTGTGCGATCACGGCCAGTTCGCCGTCCGGTCTGCCGATGCGCGTGAAGGCCTTGTGCAGTCGGATCGTGCGGCCCATGTGGCTGCCGCTCTGGATCTGCAGGCAACCTGGCGCAGGCAGCGGCGTGACGTCGGCTTGCGGTATACCGTCGCTGTCGGTGGAAAATCTCAGACTGTGCTTGCCGATCTGGACGCTGTCGCCGTCGCTGAGTTCCTGCGCTTCGGCGACAGGCTGTTGGCCGACCATGACCGGGTGCCCGGCGTCGATTGGTTCGATGAAGTAACGCTCGCCTTCAGCGCGGATACGCGCGTGCTGCGGGGCGACTGCGAGACTGTCGATAACGATGCTGCAGTCAGGGTCGCGCCCGACGACGCAGTCGCCCTCAGGCAACGCAAAAACCTTGAGTTTCCGCTCCTTGAAAGACAGCGTCAGTCTTGCCACGACGTTCCCCTGGTGAAATGCCCGTGTCGGCTCTGGTCGGGGCAAATCCCTTGGCCCACCCCGTCTGCCAACCGCACGATGCCCCGGCGGCCTTTCCGATATAGCGTCAGCTCCTGCTGTCTTCTTTAAGATTCAGCACGATGGAGTGGATACAGCCACGCTGACCGGCCCGCGAGCGCGCTGGATCCGGCGCCGCACCCGGTACGGCTTTGCGCCCTGCTCGGGCGCGGCTCAGCCCTCGGCAGCCGCCGGCCGGCGCTGCGCGGGGTATACCCGCAGTGTTTTCACCCGGTTGCCCCGCGTTTGAATGATCTCTACCGGGTAACCCGACAGCAGCAGACTGGTCCCCGGTTCGGGAATGTCTTCCAGGTATTCGAGCACCATGCCGTTGAGCGTTTTCGGCCCGTCGGTGGGAAGTTCCATGTCAAGCGCGCGATTCAGGTCGCGGACATTGACCATGCCGTTGACCAGATAACCGCCGTCTTCCTCCGCGGTGAAGTCGCTGACGCTGGTGGACGGATCGGTGGTGAACTCGCCGACCACCTCTTCGAGGATGTCCTCCAGCGTCGCCAGGCCCTGGATGTCGCCATACTCGTCGACGACCAGCCCGACACGCTGGCGCTCGCGCTGGAAGTTGAGCAGTTGCCGGTTGAGTGCCGTGTTTTCCGGAATGAACAACGGCTCCTTGACGAGGTTTTCCAGGGTTGCCCGGTCGAGGTCGCCGTGCATCAACAGCGGCAGTACCTTGCGCAAATGGATGAACCCGGTCACGTGGTCGATGCTTTCGTGGAATACCGGCAAACGCGTGTACTGGCTGTGGGTTATCTGGCGAATAATGTCGTCCCAGTCGTCTTCCAGGTCGATGCCGGTAATTTCCGTGCGCGGCACCATGATGTCTTCGACGCTGACTTTTTCCAGGTCGATAATATTCAGCAGCATGTCCTGGTGGCGTTTGGGGATCATGGCGCCGGCTTCGAGTACTACCGTGCGCAATTCTTCCTGGCTGAGTGAGTCACCGGAGCCGTCTTCGGGGTAAATACGCATAAGCCGCAGCAGGCCGTTGGCGATACTGTTGACCACCCATACCAGCGGGTAGAGCAGCCACAGTAACGGCCCATAGATGAAAGCCGCGGGAAAAGCCACCCGCTCGGGGTGCAGTGCAGCGAGTGTTTTCGGCGTGACTTCCGCGAATACCAGTATCACCAGCGTAAGAATGCCCGCCGCGATCGCGATGGCGGGTTCGCCACCCAGGCGCAGCGCGATGACGGTCGTGATCGCCGATGCCATTACGTTGACGAAGTTGTTGCCCAGCAGAATCAGCCCGATCAGGCGGTCGGGCCGTTCCAGCAGCTTCTGTGCGCGTTTCGCACCGGCGTGATTCGCCTGGGCAAGGTGGCGCAGGCGGTACCGGTTGAGGGTCATCAGCCCGGTTTCGGAACTGGAGAAGAACGCAGATAGCGCGATCAGAAATACCAGCGCGCCAAACAGAATACTAAGGGGAATATCTTGCAATGCAGGCCGACCGGGTTGCGGATGTTACGGGAAATTGTAGGCGTTTGGTGACGATTTGTCAGGCGTTGCGGTGGAGGATGAGTTCGAGTACGAACTTGCTGCCGAAGTAGGCCAGGATCAGGAACGCAAACCCGCTCAGTGTCCAGCGGATAGCGGTGCGGCCGCGCCAGCCGAATTTCCAGCGTCCCCACAGCAAAACCCCGAAAATGATCCAGCTGATGATCGACAGCACGGTCTTGTGCACCAGGTGCTGGGCGAAGATATCTTCCAGGAACACCATCCCGGTCAACAGCGCGGCACTCAACAGGGTAAAGCCGGTGGCGATCATCTGGAACAGCAGGCGTTCCATCACTTCCAGGGGCGGCAGGGCGCGGATAAAACCGCCGGGACGCCGGTTGCGCAGGTGCCGGTCCTGTACGTTCAGCAGCAGGGCCTGGACCGCGGCCAGGGCGAACAGGCTGTAGGCGAGCACCGAAAACAGGATGTGCAGGTCGAGTTGCCAGTTGGTACTGGTGATGTCCTCGTGGTCCCCCGGGTTCCAGAAACCCAGCGCGAGGGTGGCGGCGGCGATCGGCAGCACCGGTATACCGAGGTTTTCCACCGGCTGACGCAGTGCGGTCAGCAGCAGCAGCGCCACCATCAGCAGCGCTACCAGGGAGGCGGCGTTGAAGAACCCCATGTTCAGACCGTGTCCGGTCATCAGCTCGGGATACAGCACCAGCGCATGCAGGATCACCGCGCCGAAGCCGAGCGCCAGCACCGAGCCGCGGTTGACGCGCAGACTGGATTCGCCCACGGCCAGGCGCACGGTCAGGGCCGCGCTGGTCAGCAGGTAGAGAACGACGGCGGCGACGACAAAAACAACCAGATTCATGGCGGGGATGATGGCATAAGCGGCCGGAGGCGGAAAGCCTTGCTTGCGCCCGGTGCCGGACACGGGCAGGTGGACTGACGCATTGCGTCAGCTGGGGCCCTTGACCCGCTGAGAGCTGCCGAATCAGGCGGATATCTGTGACGGTGCCGACATTTTTTTTGTGAAATGCCGTGGCACGATCCTCGCATCAGGGTGGGAAACACTGAGCGGATAAAGCTGATGGAACTGAGAATACTGGGTTGTAGCGGCGGCATCGGGGCCAACCTGTCCACCACCTCGTTACTGGTCGACGATGACATCCTGATCGATGGCGGAACCGGGCTGTCGGAACTGAGCCTCGAGGAAATGTCACGGGTCCGGCATATCTTCGTGACGCATTCGCACCTGGATCATATCGCCGGCATCCCGATGCTGCTCGATTCGGTCTTCGAGGCCACCAGCGGTGAGCCGGTGGTGGTGCACGCCCGCGAGGAGACGATCCACACCCTCAGAAAGCATATTTTCAACTGGCAGGTGTGGCCCGATTTCTCGGTGTTGCCGAGTCCCGAGCGGCCGGTGCTGCGTTTCGAGGTCATGCTGCCGGGCCAGAGCATCAGAGTCGGTGCCCGCAGTGTGGAAATGATCGCCGTCAACCACTCCGTGCCTGCTGCCGGCTACCGTGTCCAGAACGGTGTCGGCAGCTTCGCCTTCAGCGGTGACACCACCAGCAACGACGGCTTCTGGCAGGCCTTGAACCAGCACGAAAATCTTGATCTGCTGATTGTCGAAAGCGCCTTTCCCGACGAGGAATGTGAACTCAGTATCAAATCGCGCCACTATTGCCCCCGGTTGCTGGCCGACGATCTGAAAAAACTTCAGCACAGTCCGCGGTTGTTCCTGACCCACCTGAAGCCCGGCAGCGAAAACACCATCGTCGAGCAGTGCCGTGAACGCATGGGTGCCCTGCCGGTGCAGCGCCTGTGCGGGGGAGACCGCTTCAAGTTATAATTGCGGCTTCATTGTATGGAACCAGCCGCATGTTTCAGAACCTTAGCGAACGCCTGAGCAAGACCATCAAGACCCTGCGCGGGCAGGGACGCCTGTCCGAGGACAATATCAGGGATGCCCTGCGGGAAGTCCGCATGGCGCTGCTCGAAGCCGATGTGGCGTTACCGGTGGTCAAGGAATTTACCGAAAAGGTGCGCGCACGGGCAATCGGACAGGAAGTGCAGCAAAGCCTGACGCCCGGTCAGGTGCTGGTCAAGATTGTCAACGAGGAACTGGTCACGCTGATGGGCGAGGCCTGCGACGAGCTGCAGCTGAATGTGCAGCCGCCGGCGGTGGTGTTGATGGCCGGACTGCAGGGCTCGGGCAAGACCACCTCCACGGCAAAGCTGGCGCGCTGGCTGAAGGAGCGGAAGAAGAAAAGCGTGCTGGTGACCAGCTGCGACATTTACCGTCCGGCGGCTATTGAGCAGTTGCACACCCTGGCCGGCCAGGTCGGCGCCGGGTTTTTTCCCAGCAGCGCCGACCAGGATCCGGTGGCGATTGCCACCGCGGCGCTCGAGCAGGCGCGTAAACAGCACATCGATGTTCTGATCGTCGATACCGCCGGCCGACTGCATATCGACAGCGCCATGATGGACGAAATCCGCCGGCTGCATGCCGCGCTCGAACCGGTGGAAACGCTGTTTGTCGTCGACAGCATGACCGGTCAGGATGCCGCCAATACGGCGCGCGTCTTTCACGAAGCGCTGCCGCTTACCGGGGTGGTGCTCACCAAGACCGACGGCGACGCGCGCGGCGGCGCCGCACTGTCGATTCGCGCGATTACCGGCAAGCCCATCAAGTTTCTCGGTGTGGGGGAAAAGACCGAGGCGCTGGAACCGTTTCATCCCGACCGCGTCGCGTCACGCATCCTCGGCATGGGAGATGTGCTTAGCCTGGTGGAAGAGGCCGAGCGCAAGGTCGACAAGGAAAAGGCCGCGAAGCTGGCCAGTAAGCTGCACAAAGGCAAGCGCTTCGACCTGGAGGATTTCGGCGATCAGCTGGAGCAGATGATGGGCATGGGGGGGCTGGGCGGCCTTATGGACAAACTGCCGGGCATGGGCCAGCTGCCGCAGAATGTTCGCGACCAGGTCAACGACCGGGAGCTGCACCGCATGCTCGCCATCATCCGTTCCATGACACCGCAGGAACGGCATTTCCCCGACATCATCAAGGGTTCGCGCCGGCGGCGTATCGCCGCGGGTTCAGGTGCCCAGGTGCAGGATGTCAACCGCCTGCTCAAGCAGTTTATGCAGATGCAGAAAATGATGAAGAAAATGTCGAAGGGCGGCTTGAAAAACATGATGCGGGGGATGAAAGGCCGGATCCCGCAGGGTTTTCCCTTCTAGCAAAAAACAAACGGCGATCCCGAAGGTATCGCCGTAATTTTAGGGTCGCTTATTGTATTTCCCCCCTTCTCACCGGTGCTAAGTTATTATTATTGCCGGTGATCAGGTTGTTCAGGCGCCGCGGGTTGTTTCTTTACGAACAACTGACGTCTACCTACCCTGTCCTGATTATTAACTGCTGCGTTCCTCGTCAGTTACTCTTGCAATGGCCGTGCCAGGAATAAAAAAGCCTTTTGGAATATGTAGATACGGCTGGTTAAGAAATGAAGAAAGCTTCCAGGCTATTATTTATGTAAAATAATCCGTCATTGTGACTCGGGGCAGACCCTGCCATATTCAAATAATAGACTTATAAAAACAATATTATAACGAGATATTCGCGATGTTTTCCATTGCGGGAATTTACTGTAAAGAAAACCGTCGTCGTTGCGATTCCTGACAGGTTTTCGCCCCATGCGCAAATTTCCGGCAGGCACTTCACTTTTAAACCGTTTCGCGTAAAATGCCCGCTTTTCCGCCGAGCCGGATTGACCGGCGGCGCCTAACGAAAATTTTGAGAGGTTTAGTCTCGATGGTAACGATTCGACTAGCACGCGGTGGTGCGAAAAAGCGGCCGTTCTACCATGTAGTGGTCACGGATTCCCGCAATCGCCGTGATGGTCGCTACATCGAACGCATCGGTTTTTTCAACCCGGTGGCCAAGGGTCAGGAAGTGCGTCTGAACATTGATACGGAACGCGCGGCACACTGGGTGGGTAAGGGTGCGCAGACATCGGAACGCGTGGCCAAGCTGCTGAAGGAAGCGACGCAGTAAGCGATCGCGAACCGCGCCAGCCGATTATACCGGTTGGTCGTATTTCCGGCGTCTATGGCGTCAAGGGCTGGGTTCGGGTGTTTTCCTATACCGAACCGCGCGAAAACATCGTGCAGTATCAGCCCTGGTATTTACGCCGGGATGGCGACTGGCAGCCGCGGCAGGTTGCCGAAGGCAGAAAGCACGGCAAGGGCGTAGTCGCCCGGCTGGAAGACTGCGCCGATCGTGACCAGGCGCAGGCGCTGTTGAATTGCGAGATCGGTGTGCGGCGCGACCAGATGCCGCCGGCCGCACCTGGCGAGTATTACTGGAACGATCTGCTCGGACTGGAAGTGGTGAACCGGCAGAATGACGTTCTCGGTACGGTACAGCAGCTGCTCGAAACCGGTGCCAATGACGTGCTGGTCGTGATGGGCGAACGCGAACGCTTGATCCCCTTTGTACTCGACAAGGTGGTGACGCGCGTGGACCTGGACGCCGGTGTCATCCAGGTCGACTGGGACAAGGACTACTAGAGGGCGCCATGCGCATCGACGTGGTGACCCTGTTCCCGGAAATGATCCGGGACTGCTGCGCTTACGGCATCCCGCGCATCGCGCTGGAAAAGGGCCTGCTGGAACTCGGTACCTGGAACCCGCGGGATTACAGCGGCAACCGGCACCGCAATGTGGACGACAGGCCCTATGGCGGTGGTCCCGGGATGGTGATGCAGTATCAGCCGGTGAGCGATGCGATTGCCCAGGCGCGTTGCCACGGCGACGGGCCGGTGATCTACCTCAGCCCGCAGGGCCGGCGGCTGGACCAGGCGGCGCTACGCCGGTTTGCCCGACAGCCGCACCTGGTGTTGCTGGCCGGACGCTACGAAGGTATCGACGAGCGGGTCATCGAGACCCGGGTCGATGAAGAGTGGTCCATCGGTGACTACGTGCTGAGCGGCGGCGAGCCCGCCGCGCTGGTATGGATCGATGCGGTGGCGCGTCTCTTACCGGGTGCGCTGGGCGACGAGGAATCGGCATTGCGCGATTCCTTTATGGATGGCCTGCTGGACTATCCGCATTATTCGCGGCCGGAGGTGATAGAGGGGCTGGCGGTACCGGCGGTGCTCACCGGAGGCAACCACGCGGAGATAGCGCGCTGGCGTATGAAGCAATCGCTGGGTCGGACCTGGCAGCGGCGGCCGGACCTGCTTGAGCAGATCGGTCTGAACGAGGAACAACAGGCGTTGCTGGCGGAGTTTATCCGCGAGCGGCAAACAACGGAAGCAGATGGAAACCCGTAGTAGGGGAAGACTCATGAGTAATATCATTCAAGAACTTGAAAAAGAGCAGATGACCAAGGAAATTCCGGCATTCGGTCCGGGCGACACCGTGGTGGTACAGGTCAAGGTCAAGGAAGGTAACCGCGAGCGCCTGCAGGCCTTCGAAGGCGTGTGCATCGGCAAGCGTAACCGTGGTCTCAACTCGGCATTCACCGTACGCAAGATTTCCCATGGTGAAGGTGTCGAGCGAGTCTTCCAGACCTACAGCCCGAGTGTTGCCAGTATCGAGGTGAAGCGCCGGGGCGATGTTCGCCGCGCCAAGCTCTATTACCTGCGCGGCCTGTCCGGCAAGGCCGCAAGAATCAAAGAGAAGCTCTGATTCCGTGCGGCAGCCGCTGGCTACCGCAATCGGCAAGTGCAACGGGCAACCTGGCTCCAGGTTGCCCGTTTTTGTTTGTCCCGCCGCCAGCCGCTTCGCGGCGAGCCTGAGCCGCCTGCGCGCCGCCGCAGCCGGGTTTGCCGCAGCGCTGGTGCTCGCCGGCGGCCTGTCGGCCAGTGCGCGTGCCGATCTCGACACCGCGAGCCTGAACGAGCTGACGCAACTGGCGCGTGCCGGTGCCCCGCAGCTGGCGCTCAAACGCATGGATGCCGAACAACCTGCACCTGACAAGGACATGGCCGCCTGGTCGGCCTGGGAGCAGGAACGTCTGCAGATTCTGGCAAACCAGGGACTGTATCCGGCGTTGCTCGAGCGCGTCGCCAGGCTGCCGGCGGCGGTCGATCCCGAGTTTCGCCGCTTTGCGCTCACCCTGAAAGCCGATGCCCAGTTACAACTGAACCGGGCCGAAGCGGCACGCGCCACGCTGCGGGAACTGTTGTGGGGGGATACCGGCGCGCAGACGCAAGAGCGGGCGCGCTGGCGGCAACTGGTGATACGCAGTTATGTGCTGGAAGACCGCAGTGAAGACGCCCGCCTGGCGCTGTTGCGTTATCGCCAGGACTACGGCGACGAGCAACCGCAGATGCGCTGGCTCAACGCCCAGGTCATGTTGCAGAGTGGTCACGCCGAATCCGCCTACAAACTGCTCAAGGACGATAACAGCCCGGAGGGCAGCTTGCTGCGCTACAGCGCCGAACTCCAGGTGGCGCCGCAAGAGGCCGGCAAGGTGGCCGAGGCGGCGGTGAAAATGGCGCAGCAGGTCGAACCGACAACCCTGCAGGGTGCCTTCTGGGGGCTCGCGGCCCAGGCCGCGGGTGACTCGCGCCAGCCGCTCAAGCGTATCGAATACCTGGAACACGCGTTGGCCTTGCCGGTCAATCGGCAGCTGATCCACGGTGTCATCAGCTACAACGCCGACCAGCTCTGGGACGCTTACCTTGCTGCCGGCAAACGCATCGGTAACGACGAACAGAAACTGCTCGGCAACGACGAGGACTGGTATTTTCCCGCGACCGATGCTGTCGAAAAGGATCCGCTGCGTGCGCGTGTCCTGTTCAGTGTGCTCGCCGAGTACGGCAGCAGCCCCGAGCGCCGTTCGGTCGCTCACGGGTACCTGGTCAGCCTGCTGGACGATTTGCCCAACGGCAAACAGCTGACACGCCGGCTGTATCTGGAGTCGACACGCTATGCAGCTGCGGATAGCCTGCCGCCCGTTATCCGCTACCGCCTGATCGACGAGGCGCTGGAAAGCGGGGATCTCGACACCGCCTCGCGGCTGATGGCCGGGCTCGCAAAGCCGCCGGCAGGCAGCGACCGTTTCGAGTGGGATTTGCGCCGCGCGCGTGTGGCGATCTATACCGGTGACGTCGACGCCGGTGTGGCACTGCTGCAGCAGTTGCTCAGTACAGACAAGCAGGAATGGGACAAGCCGCGTGTCGACCGCCTGTTGCAGGTGGTGTTCGATCTGCAGACCGTCAAGCAGCACGACAAGGCGCTGCTGTTGTTCGGCGCGCTGTTGGAAAAACCGTTGAGCGTCCAGCAACGCCGGGAACTTTTGTTCTGGATGGCGGACTCGCTGCAGGAGCTGCAACGCTACGATGACGCGGCTTACCTCTACCTCAAATCCGCCACGCTTGCCGATCCCACCGCCATGGATCCCTGGGCACAGACGGCGCGCTACCGCGCGGCGAAATCGCTGGTGGACGCGGGCCTTGTAGAGGACGCCCGGCAGATCTACAGCCTGTTGCTGCGCGCCACCAAGGACGCCAGCCGCAAGGCGGTGCTGCAGAACGAGCTGCAGCGCCTGCACCTGCTGAGCAGCGTACGCCGCCAGGCGAAGGGCCGGTGAAACGGACGCCGTTCGACGCAGTTGGTGACCCACCGGTCGCACGCCCGGGCATCCATGTGCACGGTGGCCGCGTTGGGCAAAGCGGGTTTCTGCTCAGGTGCTGCGCCGTGCGCCTACCGGCCGATGCGGCCGGACGAGCTGCGGTCGCCTGGTGGCTATCAAGCGCCCCTTTTGGTCTTCGAAGGTGTTGAAATCGATACCCGGCGCCCCCACCTTTCCGGCTGAGCCAACGATTTCCCGTGGATTTCAAACAGTATTGACAAGGTGAACTATCCGCATGACTACAGAAACCGGAAAAGAAACCCTGGAATTTCAGACCGAAGTGCGTCAGCTGCTGCAGCTGATGATCCACTCGTTGTATTCCAACAAGGAGATTTTTCTGCGCGAACTGATTTCCAACGCCTCGGACGCCTGTGACAAGCTGCGTTTCGAAGCGTTGTCGAATGACGCGCTGTACGAGGGCGACAGCGATCTGAAGATCCGTATCAGTTTCGACAAGGATGCCCGCACCGTCACCGTGAGTGACAATGGCATCGGTATGTCCCGCGAAGAGGTGATGGACAATATCGGCACGATCGCCAAGTCGGGCACGCGTCAGTTCTTCGAGTCCCTGACCGGCGACCAGAGCCAGGACGTGGAACTGATCGGACAGTTCGGCGTGGGTTTTTATTCGAGTTTCATTGTCGCCGACAAGGTGTCGCTGACCACGCGCCGTGCCGACGCCGCCGCGGACGAAGCCGTGCAATGGGTGTCTGACGGTGAAGGCAGTTACACGCTGGAGAGCGTGTCCAGGGACAGCCGCGGTACCGATGTGGTGCTGCACCTGCGTGAAGGGGAAGATGAATTCCTGGAGCCGTACCGCTTGCGCTCGATCGTCAACCGCTATTCCGAGCATATCTCTCTGCCGATCGAGATGGCTTCCCAGGAAGAGGGCAAGGAGGACGAGTTCGAAACCGTCAACAGTGCTTCGGCCCTGTGGAAAATGCCCAAGAAGGATATCAGTGACGACGAGTACAAGGAATTCTACAAACACGTCGCCCACGATTTCGGCGAACCGATGACCTGGAGCCACAACCAGGTGGAAGGTACCCAGTCCTACACCAGCTTGCTGTATATTCCCGCACACGCCCCGTTCGACCTGTGGGACCGCGATCGCCGGCACGGCATCAAGCTTTATGTACGCCGTGTTTTCATCATGGACGACGCCGAGAATCTCATGCCGCAGTATCTGCGCTTCGTGCGCGGCCTGGTCGACTCCGACGATCTGCCGCTGAACGTCTCGCGCGAGATTTTGCAGAAGAACAAGTTCATTGACAGGATCCGCGCGGCCTCGGTCAAAAAGGTGCTCGGCCTGCTCGAGACCATGGCCAGGGACGAGCCGGAGAAATACAGCGAGTTCTGGGCGCAATACGGCCGCGTGATGAAGGAAGGGCCGGCCGAGGATTTCAGTAACCGCGAACGTATCGCCAAATTGCTGCGCTTTGCCTCGACGCATAACGACGCTGACACGCAGAACGTATCGCTCGAGGACTACGTCGGGCGCATGCAGGACGGCCAGGAGAAAATCTACTACATCACCGCTGACAGCTTTGCCGCGGCGAAAAACAGCCCGCACCTCGAAGTGTTCCGCAAGAAAAACATCGAGGTGTTGTTGCTGCACGACCGCGTCGATGAATGGATGGTATCGCACTTCACCGAGTTTGACGGCAAGCAGCTGGTGTCGGTGGCCAAGGGCGACCTTGATCTCGGCAAGCTGCAGGACAAGGATGAGGAAGCGGCTGCGAAGAAGATCGAGGATGAATACAAGGACCTCGTCAAGCGCGTGCAGGACGCGCTGGGAGAGGATGTCAAGGAAGTCCGCGTCAGCCACCGCCTGACCGAT
>JAJDOI010000085.1 GCA_022340245.1 Thiogranum sp. | reverse complement strand
TTGATACAGTATTTTATCCGGATGCCCGCGTCCAGAATATAACGTGGCGCATGAAAAACCAACGAAAACTGCTACAATACGGTCCGGTCAGTCAAACCTCTGAAGGGCAATGAGTTACCTCGATTACGAAAAACTGGCGAGCTTCCAGGGGCGGGATTTCAGACACCGCAAGCCCTATCCGTGGGCCAACCCGCAAGGCTTTCTGACGGAAGACGCCTTTCAGAACCTGATCAACCGGCTTCCGGACATCTCTCTGTTCGAGAAGCGTTTCGGCTATACACGCAGCTATGGACAGAAAGGGCATGACCGCTACTCGCTCGAATATGACCCCGACCTGCCCATTGACCCGTCCTGGCACGAATTTGTGAAAGAACTGCACGACGCGCCCTATCGCCGGTTCCTGCGAGCGGCTTATGGCTTGCGTCCGATGAAATTGTCCTTCCACTGGCATTACACGCAAACCGGCGGCGCTGTTTCACCGCACTGCGACAGTCGCGTCAAGATCGGATCGCATATTTTCTACCTGAACACAGCACAGGACTGGAAACCGGAATGGGGCGGTCAGACCATCGTACTCGACGACCATGGACGTATGGACTGCAAGAACGCACCCGAATTCGACGCTTTCGACGAAGCAGTCGTCGCCGACTCCATCGGCAATCGCAGCCTTATATTCAAACGGACGCCGCACTCCTGGCACGGCGTCAAAGCGGTTGAGTGTCCGGAAGGGAGTTACCGGAAGGTCTTCATTGTAGTTGTCGAGCGCGTGCGCCCATTGAAAACACTCAGGAACCTCCTGAAAACACTCTAAAGCATGCGGCCGGAGCACTCTCTTATGTCCAACCGTCTGGATGTTTCACTCAAATGTGACCAAAGCACCCATTTTGAATTTGGCAGGAACTGGGCTGACTACAGTAAGTCGATTACTGCAGATGAAATATCTGACGCAAAAATTGAGCTGGCTCGCCTACTCGGCGTCGATTCGCTCGAAGGGAAGACTTTTCTGGATATCGGCTGCGGATCAGGCATTCATTCGCTGGCAGCACTGCTACTCGGAGCCAAATCTGTGTATGCAATCGACATAGATCCTGATTCCGTCGCAACCACGAGTTCCGTTATCCGAAGCAACTGGAGCAAAAACAATTTTACGATAAAAGAAGCGAATATTTTCGAGGCTTCTGACGAAAACCTGCCGATTTCAGACATCGTTTACAGCTGGGGCGTATTGCATCATACCGGCGACATGTGGAACGCGATCCTCAATGGGGCGTCACTTGTCAAACCGGGGGGGCTGTTTGTGATAGCGATCTATCGGAAAACCCCGCTGTGCAAGTTTTGGGGCTGGGAAAAGAAACTATACACCAGAAGCGGCGAACCCAGCCGACGAGTACTAACAACTATCTTCATGTTTCTGAAAATCATGCGCGACGTAGTTCGGCTAAAAAATCCGCTAAAGAAGATCTCGAGCTACAAGTACGGCACGCGAGGAATGCATTGGAAGTCGGATGCCATAGACTGGTTAGGCGGCTATCCTTATGAATCAGCAACAGCCACTGAAATAAAAATCTTAGTTGAAAAAAGTGGCTTCAAGCTAGCCTATTCAAACAAGACTGACCCTGAATTTGGTCTATTTGGCAGCGGATGCGCCGAATATCGCTTCGAAAAAAATGGCCCGTAGCCGCTGCCAGCGAACTCACCCTTCAATGCTGCGACTTCCACCAAGTTTGAAACATCAAAATCGCCCACATTAGTTCTGAATGATTGGCCCAGCCGCGCAGGTGCTGCATCCACGCACGTCGAACCGCGTGGACATCGAATACGCCTTGATCCGCCAGGGCCTGCTCGGAAATCAGCGCTTCGACCCAGTCACGAAGCGGGCCCACGAGCCATTCCTTGACTGGTACACTGAATCCACGCTTCGGCCGGTCGATAAGCTCTCGAGGCACATAGCGACTCAGCAAATCCCTTAGAATCAGTTTGCCGTTCCTACCATCAAACAGGTATTCCTTGGGCAGCGACCAGGCAAACTCCAGCACACGATGGTCAAGAAGCGGGCTGCGGGACTCCAGACTGACAGCCATGCTGGCACGGTCAACCTTAACTAGAATATCGTCGGGCAGATACCCAACATAGTCGTAGTGGAGCATGGCAAACAATGGGTCGTCCAAATTTGTCCAATAGGACGAATCGACGAGTGGTGTATCAAGCTCTCTTGCCCCGCTGACAAATCGGTCGATCGGCAAACATTTGCTGAACTTGTTGGATAAAATGTCTTGCGGGCTACGTGCTCGCCAGTTACAGGATCGCTGACCGACCTTCCCCATCTTACGCGTCCAATTGGGCACGGCCTGATCCTGGTTCGCACTGTGTGCCGCGTATTCCCAGCTTTTTTCGCCCATATACTGAGTAATATCCGCCAGAACTCTCCTGACGGAACCGGGCAATCGACTCACATCCTGCCAGTGTTTCAAACAATTTTTGTAGCGCCGGTACCCGGCGAACTGCTCGTCACCCCCATCACCGGTCAGCACCACCTTGACATGCTGGTGGGCAAGTTTACACACCAGGTAGGTCGGAATCTGCGACGAATCGGCGAACGGCTCATCATACATCGCCGGAAGCAGATCAATCACATCCAGCGCCTGCTCTGGCGTAATATACAATTCGTGGTGTTCCGTACCGAGATACTTGGCCACGCTGGCAGCATACTCAGCCTCGTTATACTTCTCTTCCCAGAAACCGATACTGAATGTCTTCACTGGCCGACCGGAAGACCGCTGCATCAGGGCGACCACCATGGAGGAATCAATCCCGCCGGAAAGAAGGGCACCAAGATCGACATCCGCGACCATCCGGTCCGCTACCGCCTCATGGAGTATCGCATCCAACCCACCTATTGCATCGCTATAGCTGCCCTCGAATCGATGAGATTGCCCTTGTTCCAACACGCTACCAGCGGACCAAAAACTGACTGGTTCGCCGGAATACTGGTTACTTCTGGCGTGAATCTCGAGCAAACTCCCCGGCGGCAGCTTTCTGATGCGCTGGTATATCGAGTGGGGTTGGGAAACCCACCCGTACTGGAGGTATTGCCCGAGAGCGTCGCGATCCAACGTCGAGTCAAAGTCAGGATGCTGTCGTAATGCCTTTAACTCCGAACCGAACAGAAAAGTTTTTCCACACCATCCGTAGTAAAGAGGCTTCTTTCCTGCACGATCCCGCGCCAACGTGAGTAAAGCTTCTTTTTTATCCCAGATTGCAAGCGAGAACATGCCTTCCAGCTTACTGATGGCTTTCCTCGTGCCTAGATATTCGATGGCCGCTAGTATGACTTCGGTATCGGAATGGCCTTTGTAGGGATAGCGGGAAGCCTCGAGTTCTTTGCGCAGGCGGATGAAATTGTAGATCTCACCGTTAAACGACACGACATATCGCCCGGATGCAGACACCATAGGCTGGGCCCCTGCTTCGGACAGGTCGATAATCGAAAGCCGCCGATGGCCTAAGGCCAGTGAGAAATTTGGCTCCACCCACACGCCGCCAGCATCCGGACCACGATGGATGATAGCATCTGTCATCCGGGTACACGTTGCTGCCAGCTCGCCGACGTCTGCAGTGCCCGGTTGCAGGAACCCTGTAATACCACACATAATGCGTTAAGTGTCTCTTATATCGTCTAACCTGCGTGCCACCAGCCCATCGAGCACGCTCAAATAACGCTCGGCAGCGCGATCCACAGAAAACTCTTCAGCTCTTGCAACCAGAACACGCTTATCAATGGGATGATCAAGGACAGATTCGATGGCCTCTGAAAGCGCAACCTCGTCCCCCACCTTTACTAAGGGGCCGTACTTGCCGCCGTCCAGTATTTCTGCAGAGCCTCCTGGACAATCGGTACTAACGACCGGGCAACCGCAAGCGAGCGCCTGGATAATGACACCTGGCAACCCTTCATACTCGGAAGACAAGACAAGTGCCGACGCCCTGGCCATGTACTGAAACGGGTTCGTGACGAAACCCGGCATCTCAACATCCTCGGCCAAACCGAGACTCTCCACCAGTTCCTGAAGCAAGCCCCGCTGTTTGCCCTCCCCGAGCAACATCAAACGCACCTCTCTGCGGGCGCGGACCCGCGCAAATGCCCTGATCAACGTAGAGAAATCCTTTTGCTCCACTAATCGGCCTACGCCCAGCACAACCGGCGCAGACAGAGGTACGAACCACGGATGAACCAGCGGTTCAGCGGCCTGCGATCTTAAAGAATCATCGACGACCGGATTGTAAATGGTTCTGATAGTCCCCTCTGGCAAGCCGGTGATTGTTGAAAGGTCGTCTGCGACCTGGCGGGAAACGGCGATAATCGCATCGGCATGCGGGTAGTTCCGCTTCACCAGCGGCGGAAGATACCGCCATCGCCATTTCCGCCAGCTCGATTCGCGATCGCAATGCTGTGACAGTGCGATACGCTCGCTGACAGCGACCGGTATCGCTGCATCGACTGCATTTCTCGCCCACAAAGCTACTAAATTAGCATAGGTCATGGCAGACAAAACAATATCCGGCCTGCGCTCACGAAAATATTGTTTCAGGGAATCCAAATACTCAACTTCCGGCGCTGTCTTCGAAGGCAACACCACCGCACGCAATACTGTACTTGGCCAACGCAGATTCGCCATCAAGGCCGCGAGTCGGCCAGGCAACTGGCCTGCGGATTCTAACACCACAAGTTTTGCTGCCTCCGGCACACTCTGGACATAGGCACCTTGCAGACGACAAACAACCAGATCGACTTCACGCCCGCACTGGAGAAACGCACGAACCAGGTTCAACATGGAACGCTCCGCACCTCCCCCCTCCAGTGACGGAACAAACACTGCAATTCTATGCGCTACTCCACGATTGTTGGACAAGACGCGCCACTCTCGTATAGGTTAGGGTGATGCAGGTTTTCCCGCAGTAGACTCGCTGTTAACGCGGCGACGCTCTGTCAAGGCCGGTTCAGTACTATACCCTGCGCCGGTATAAGCCAAGACTGTTCATAGTACAACAATTTGAGCGGGCCGGACCATCTCGGATATACTGCGAGTGATAGGATGCGCTTTCCAATATTCCGGGACCAACGACCAACCATGAAAGATTACGATTTGCTGGTCTGGACACCAGAGATGGTCAAGAATTTCTGGGACTATGAGGCTAATTTTCCCAAGAATTTTTTCACGCACAGCCGTCGATACGAGATCATAAGGCAAATCAAACACTATCTCCCGCCCAATTGTTCCGTATTGGATTATGGCTGCGGCCCCGGAAACCTGATCGGGCCGTTACTCGATGCAGGATTCAATGTCGCTGGTCTGGACACCTCATCGTCCGCGAGAGACCTGGTCTCTGCGAAATACGGTGACCATGAGCATTTTCTTGGTGCCTATGATCAAAATAAGGTCATTACAACAGGGCTAAAATTCGACGCCATTATTGTCGCCGAAGTGATCGAGCATCTCTACGATGACCAGTTGAACAGTCTATTGGAAACGCTCGGTAAATTGTCCAATTCCGGTACGCACATCGTTTTTACCACACCAAACGAGGAAGATCTGGCAGAGAGTTACATCCTGTGTCCGGTGTCCGGCAAACTTTTTCACCGTTGGCAACATGTAAGAAGCTGGTCGGAAACCACGATCAAGTCCTTTCTGACGGCCCGCCAGTTCGGTACCACCCGGACATTCACCACGGATTTCGATGCATCGCTTATTATCCGGGGCAAGCATAACCCATTGCGCGCGCGATGGTGGAAGAGGCTTCGCAAGAAGATGCGTTACCTGACACGCCCAAACAGAAAGCGCCCTCACCTGGTTGCAGTCGCTCAACCAAATTCACCAGACATACCCGCCAATTAAGCTTAACCTTTTGTATTTAAATGAAAAGGATTTTTGGTATAATATTCTATGGATAGGGATTCGAATAAGGCACCGCGCTGATGGACAAATGCATCTTCATCCAGACCAACCACAAACAGATCGTCGGCGCCCTGGTCGCCGAATACGCGCTGAAACGCAATTCAGCGCACGCCGACCAGTTCGACGTCAAGATCATGGACACGCGCGATTACCCCTTCTTCGCGGCGCACGAAGGCCAGTTGTATTTGCGCGACGGGGTCAAACGCACCTGGTTAAACGATGATTTGCAGTCGTTCACCCCGACCCGTTTCATGCCGCCCGAACTGATGGGCTACCAGGGCCGCGCCGTGGTCATCGATCCCGACATTTTCGCCGTTGCCGATATCTGGGAGCTGCTCACACGGGACATGCAGGACAAGGCCATCCTGTGCCGTATGCGCTCGGGGCCCAAGGGCCTGGTCGACCGCTGCATGGCCAGTAGCGTGATGCTGCTCGATTGCACCAGGCTGAAACACTGGAAGGTCGAGGAAACCTTCAACGCCATGTTCGAGTTCAAACAGGACTATATGCCCTGGATCTGTCTGAAGATGGAAGACCGCGACACCATCGGTTTCTTCGAACCCGAGTGGAACGATTTCGACAAGCTCACTGCCAACACCAAGATGCTGCACGTCACCCGACGCAAGACCCAACCGTGGAAAGCGGGCCTGCCCATCGACTGGCGGCCCGCCGAACGCTTCCGCCTGTTCCCGCCGCTGGCCTGGGCGATGCGCGCCCGTCGCAAACTGTTCGGCGAATATGCCCTGCTCGGCAACTACAAGGAACACCCCGACAGGAACCAGACCGACCTGTTCTTCGGGCTGCTGAAGGAATGCATCAACAAGGGCATCATCAGCGAAGACATGCTGCGCGAGGAAATGAAGCAGAACCACGTGCGGCACGATGCCTTCGAAGTGCTGGAACGCACCCCCGACTTGGCGCCACCGGGCGAACCGCCGCTGAAGCTGTCCGCCGCGTAACGCTTATCGCGAGCAGGAGCGGCTGCGCCGACAGCCAGGCTTATCCGCTGCCAAACAACGCACGAACCCGCTCCACCGCCCGCTCGACATCATCAGGCTGCTTCAGCCCCCCACCTCCGGGAAACGGTTCACCAAGCCACACCGCCCGACCGTCCTGCACCAGCTGCTGCTGAATTCTTCCCACATCGCGGTGCATTCGCCGCGGCGCGAAGCGCATGGCGAAATGGTGGCTGAGGGGCTTGAAGCGGTAGTTGTGCCGGTATCGCCACCAGGACCCGGTATCGCCCGGGTCGAATATGTACAGCGGTTTGCCGGTGTACGCCGCCTCGGTCAGCATGGACATGCTTTCGCCGGTCACCACCAGCCGGTCGGCGAGCGCCAGGTAGGCCAGATAGGGATTTTCGGTCTGTCCCGCCCGCCACGCATGGATATGTGCGGGCACGCTGATGTACGCCTGAAGTTCGGTGAAGGCCGCCACGGGTGTTCGGGCACTGCTGCTTACCAGCAATGAGCCGCCACCTTGCTGCGCCAACTCGTTGGCCTGTCGGCCGAGACGCCGGCCTTTTGCGCGGGTGAACACAAAGGGGCCGCTGTCGCCGCCCACCAGCAGCGCCGTCCAGGGCCGTGGCAGGTGTTCCAGGCGCGGGCGCCATTCGTCGGCAGCCTGCGCCAACCGGTCCTGGTTGACCCCGTGCAGCGGCAAGTGGTTGTGCAGCACGTTGGCGCACTCGGGCAGGAAATACTGTGGCGTGGTGACGATGAGGTCGAAGCTGTCGAGCGGCGCCCAGGGCCGACCGACGTGCACGAGGCGGGCGCGGCCCGCGCGACCCTTGATCCAGCGGGCAACCGGCTCGTTACGGCGCCCGGCAGTGATGACCAGGTCCGGCCAGGGCGGGGCCAGATCGCTGGAGGCGTCCCGGTCGATACCGGCGAGGGTCGCGCCCAGCAGTCGGTTGGTGAGCAGTTCCCAGCCCCGGTAGCGAAAGCGCTTGACGACGTACGGCCAGCCCAACGCCTCGGCCAGGGCAATCACCTGGGCGTTGTCCCCGGCCTTGTGGCCGGTCAATACCCAGACGCCGGGTACGGCTGCGTTGTGGCTCCCTGGCTGGTTCACGTTGCGGCTGCAAGTCTGCTCAAAAGTCGAGAGCTTACAGAATTTGTCGCGCGACCGCAGCGTGAGACGGCCGTGCGCAAATTTCGTTACAATAGCCCACCCCGACAGAGACTTTGCCTGCATCAGGTTGGATTCCCTCAAAGCCGTGATCCTCAGCCGCCATATCACCGCCGAAATCGTCAAGCCGATGCTGCTGGGCATCGCCCTGCTGGTCGTGGTGTTCACCGGCTACAGTTTCGCCGTGAAACTGTCACAGGCGGCAAACGGCGTGCTTCCGCTGCCGGTGGTGGTCCGACTGATCGGCCTGAACAGTCTAATTGCCATGGAGATACTGCTACCCACGGCACTCTATCTGTCGATCATTTCCACCCTCAGCCGTTTCTACCGGGATTCGGAAATGACCGCCATGAATGCCGCGGGCTACAACGAAACGCGGGTGATCCGCACCGTGGCCCTGTTGAGCCTGCTGGTAGCCGCACTGGTTGGCGTTATCTCCCTGTACGGCCGGCCCTGGGCATACCGCCAGAGCTACCAGATCGAGGCCGACGCCCAGGCGGAGTTCGATATCCGCAAAATCGAGCCGGGCCACTTTATCGAACTGCAGGACGCCAAGTACGTGCTTTTTGCTCGCGGCGTGGACCGGAAAAAGGGCAAACTGTCCGAGGTGTTTCTGCAGACGGAAAGCGGTAGCGGTGCCCGGGCCAGGGTGCAGGTCATTTACGCCCGCGAAGCCTACATGCCGCCGGTGCAGCTGGGCAAGGCCCGCAGCTTCGAGTTCCGCGACGGCTACAGTTATTCCCTCGACCCAAGCGGCAGCCAGGATACGACGGTTAAGTTCAGGCAGCTTAGTATTCCGATCCCGGGCATCGAAAAGGACACCAGCTACCGGCGCAAGGCGGAAGCGACCATGGTGCTTGCCCGCTCGGACGCCACCAAGGACATCGCCGAGTACCAGTGGCGTCTGTCGACACCGCTGGCAACGCTGGCCCTGGCGCTGCTCGCGGTACCGCTCAGTCACAGTACGCCCCGCCAGGGCCGGCACATGAGCTTTATTCTTGCAATTGCCGCGTATACCGGCCTGTTTGTTCTTACCAGTGCCGCGCGCAACTGGGTCGGTGACGGCAAGATACCAGCCATACCGGGCATCTGGTGGGTCTACGGCCTGCCGCTGCTGCTGTTTGCCGGCCTCACGTGGGCACCCAGGCTGAGGTGGCGGCCGCGCTGAGATGAGCCTCCTGGATCGCTATATCGCGGGCAAGCTGCTGGCCGGGTGGGTGCTGGTCTGGCTGGTCATGTCATCGATTTTCGGGCTGCTGGCCTTCGTCGACGAGATCGAGCGCATCACTGACAAGTACCAGGTGACGGATGCACTGCGTTTCGTGCTCTACACCCTGCCGCAGCGCTCGCTGGAACTGGCTCCGGTGATTATTCTGCTGGGCTCCATCCTGGCGCTCGCCGGGCTGAACAAGCACAGCGAGATTATCGCCATCCGGGCGGCTGGCGTCTCCGTCAAACGCTTCCTGTTGGCGGTAGCCATCCCCACAGTTATGCTCGTGGCCGCCCTGTATGCGGTCAGCGAGTTTGTCGCTGCACCGCTCTACCAGCAGGCCGATCTGCAGAAAACCCTGATCCGCAGCGGCCAGCCCAACCTGCTGACCGGCAAGGGCCTGTGGTCCAACAGCAACCGGCGGTTCTTCAATGTGCGCACACTGAAAAACATCCAGATTCCGCGCAATATCTACCTGTACGAATTCACGCCCGACGGCAAGCTGATGAACTTCATCTATGCCGACAGCGCCCAGCTCACCAACAGCCGGCGCTGGGACCTGCGCGGCGTCAGCCAGAAAACCCTGGAACACGGTGTGCTGGTTACCCGGCAACGCGACAGCCTGGAAATGGGACCGTTCTGGTCGCGCGAAGAACTGCCGAGCCTGCCGCTGTCCACCGCCGGTATGACGCCCTCCGACCTCTATGAATATTCCGCTTATCTGAAATCCACCGACCAGCTGGCGAGCCGCATTGAACAGATGTTCTGGCAGCGCGTCGCGCTGCCCTTGACCACCGGCGCCATGGTGTTTCTCGCCGTTCCCATCGGCGCCGGTCTCGGTGGCTTCCGCAGCAATACCTTCGGCCGCAACCTGGCGATCGGGGCCGCTACCGGCATCCTGTTCTACCTGGCCTCGCAACTGATCCAGAGCGGTGGCGCAATGGTGCAGCTGCCCGCCACCGTCATCGCGTTCCTTCCGGTGCTGCTGGCGTTTGCCGCCGCGGGCATCTTCACTTACCGCATGCGCTGAATTTGTCGCCTACTGCGACTACAGGCATAATATCCAGCTGACTGAGCGCAAAATGCCCATACTCCCCAGCTTGCCTGCCTGAACCCCTATGCGATTGATGCTGACATTCTTCCGCGCCTATCCCGGGCAGACCGTGATCATGCTGATCGCCCTGCTGCTGGCCGGGGTTGCCGAAGGCATGGGGCTGTCGGCCTTGCTGCCGCTGCTGAATATCGCCGTCAAGAGCAGCGCGGGCGCCGGCCAGCACGAGCCCCAGAACGAGTTCGAACGTGTCGTTGTCGAAGCCCTGCACAACATCGGCATCACCCCGAGCATCGGGGTCCTGTTGAGCATCATCGTCGTCGGCATCACGCTGAAAAGCCTGCTGTTGCTGGTCGCCCGCAGACGCGTCGGCTATACCGCCGCACAGGTCGCCACGGATCTGCGCCTGGAGATGCTGCGCGCTATATTGCGCAGCAAGTGGGAGTTCTTTCTCCACCAGCCCGTCGGGCGCCTGAGCAACAGTCTGGCCACCGAGGCGCAGCGTTCGTCGGATTCCTTCGTCAATGGCGCCACGGTTATCACGCTACTATTGCAGGCCATCATCTATGGCTCGGTTGCCGTTGCGGTGTCCTGGAAGGCCACACTCGTCAGCCTGAGTGCCGGCGTCTTTATTATCGCTATTTCACACTTCCTGGTGCGTATGGCGCGCAAGGCCGGCCGGCGCCAGACCAGCCTGCTCATCGCGCTGCTGGCGCGCCTGACCGACACCCTCCAATCGGTCAAGCCGTTAAAGGCCATGGCCCGCGAACACCTCGCCGACAAGGTATTGTCGAACACCACGACCAAACTCAACAGGGCGCTCAAAAAACAGATCTTCAGTACGGCTGTCCTGGATGCCACCCAGGAAGAAATGTTCGCCATCGTTATCGCACTGGGCATGTATGTCGCGCTGGTTCACTACGATATGCCGTTTCAGACGGTACTGGTGCTGGTGGTGGTGCTCGGTAGAATGCTGGCACAACTGGGCAAGGTGCAGAAGCAGTACCAGAAGGTCGTCCTCGGCGAGAGCGCGTTCTGGTCGATGAAAGCCGCCATCCAGCAAGCCCGAACGGCCGAAGAACACCTCGGCACCGGTGCAATACCAAGCTTTCAACGCAACATAAAGCTGGAGAACGTCGACTTCTCCTACGACCAGCATCCGGTGTTCGAGCACGCCAACCTGGAAATCCCCGCCGGCAAGCTCACAGCCCTGATCGGCCCTTCAGGTGCGGGCAAGACCACCATCATCGACCTCGTCATTGGTCTGCTGCGACCCCAGGCCGGCGCGGTGCTGGTCGACGACCTGCCCCTGTCGGAACTCGACCTGAAAGCCTGGCGTCACATGATCGGCTACGTGCCCCAGGAAAACCTCCTGCTGCACGATTCCATCCTGCACAATGTCACCCTCGGTGACCCGGAACTGTCGGAGGACGACGCCGTACAGGCCCTGAAGTCAGCCGGTGCGTGGGAGTTTATCGAGCCACTGCCGCAGGGCGTTCACAGCACCGTGGGTGAACGCGGCGGCAAGCTGTCCGGCGGGCAGCGGCAGCGCATCATGATCGCCCGGGCACTGGTGCACAAACCCCGGCTGCTGATTCTGGACGAAGCTACCAGCGCGCTCGACCCGGCCAACGAGGCCGCCATCGGCCGTACCATGCAGCAGTTGCGCGGCGAACTCACCATCCTGGCAATTTCCCATCAAACCGCCCTGGTCAACGCCGCCGACTGCGTTTACCGGTTGGAAAAAGGTCAGGCCATCCTGCAGGCGGATTGATACCGCGCGAGGTGCCCGGGCGCCGCCGACCACGCATCGTCAAGACCCTCCCGGCCAACCCACTGACGCGGCTGCTTCCGACAGCCCAAGGTCGTCAGCCGCCCGGCAGGTCCAACAACGCGCGCACCCGCTGCACGGTGCGTTCCAGGTCCGCGGCTGGCGGCGGAGGGGCCTCGGCAAACGTCTCACCCAGCCAGACCGCGCGCCCCTGCTCCAGCACTGCGCGGTGCACCAGCCGCAGATCGCGACTGAGGCGCTGGTGGCCGAAGCGCATCATCCAGCTGTAGGTCAGTGCCGACAGCCGGAAATCCACCGGCACCCCGCTGCCCGCGCGCATCGGATAGCCATAGCCACCGAGTTCGGCCATGTAGACCGGCTTGCCGGTGGCACAGGCTTCACTGAGCATGGAGATACTGTCAGCGGTCACCACCAGTGATGTGCTCAGACCGAGTATGCCGAAATACGG
>JAJDOI010000040.1 GCA_022340245.1 Thiogranum sp. | reverse complement strand
AGCATCATGTTCGAGGGTGCGCAGGGTGCGTTGCTGGATATCGACCACGGGACCTATCCCTACGTCACCTCGTCGACCACGACCGCGGGCGGTGCGGCCAGCGGCAGCGGTGTCGGCCCCCGCGACCTGGACTATGTCCTCGGGATCGTCAAGGCCTACACCACGCGTGTCGGTGCCGGGCCGTTCCCCACCGAACTGTTCGACGACGATGGCCGGTACCTGGGTGAAAAAGGCCACGAATTCGGCGCCACCACCGGCCGCCAGCGGCGCTGTGGCTGGCTGGACATCGTCTCGCTGCGGCGGTCGCTGAAAATCAACAGTGTCACCGGCATGTGTGTGACCAAACTGGACGTGCTCGACGGCATGGAAAGGGTGAAAATCTGCGTCGCCTACAAACTGGACGGCAAGGAGATTACCACCCCGCCGGTGGGTGCCGATCTGTTCGAAAAATGTGAACCGGTGTTCATCGAAATGCCGGGCTGGAAAACATCGACCGTGGGCGTCAAATCGGTCGAACAGCTGCCGCTGGCGGCACGCGACTACCTTGCCAAGGTCGAGGAGCTGTGCGGTGCGCCCGTCGATATCATCTCCACCGGCCCTGACCGCGAAGAAACGATTATTCGGCGTCACCCGTTCGAATAGGAGACGGCCGGGTCGCCGGCGCGCGGCGTCAGAACAGCGAAACGCTGCCTGTCTTTGCCGTGTTTTGCGCCTGCCAGTGCAGCGCGCCGTACCCGGCGAGTTTTTCCAGTCTGGCAAAATTGACGATACAGATCTGGCGGCGCTGAACCTGGAGCAGACCCTCGTCCTGAAATCGGGTAAGGATGCGGCTTACCGTTTCCACCGCAAGTCCGAGGTAGCTGCCGATCTCGGTGCGTTTCATGCTCAGGTTGAAACGGCTGCCCGAATACCCGCGGGTCCGGAAACGCTGCGACAGGTCGACCAGGAAGTTGGCCATCTTGGCTTCGGCATCCTTCTTGGTGATCAGCTCAATGGTGTGGTGATCGCGCACCAGTTCCATGGAAAGCAGCTTGTACAGAACCTGATGGCAGCCCGGCACACGGTCCAGGCTCGCCAGGGGAATGACACAGAAGCAAGCGCGCTCCAGCACCATGGCCGACGAGCGGTGTGCGTCGGTGCCAAGCGCGTCAAGCCCCAGCACTTCGCCCGGCATATAAAAGCTCACAACCTGTTCGCCGCCGTCTTCGGACATCAGGTAAAGTTTCACCGCACCGGATTTCAATACGTAGATGGCCTCGGGCGCGTCGCCTTCGCGGAACAGGTGTTCCCGGTAGCCGAGGGTGTGGTTGTGCCTGAGCAGCGGTAGCGGCTGGCTGTCGCTCAATGCGCTGAGCTGCGAACCAACGCAGTAGTCGCGCGACATGCAGTCTTTGCAGCAACCCGCCGGTGTTGCAAACGGATTCGTTCCGCCGCCGGCAGGCTGACCGCCGATGTGCAGACGGTCCGAGGTGTTCCTGTTGGTCGACACAATATAGGGTGTCGTGCTCGATGCTGTCATGCTGTCTCCTCCGTAAAGCGGCGCGTCCGGGGCAACTTCGAGCCGAGAAGCGCATTATTCCTCGTTTGTTATATTATGGAGCATGCGGCGAGCGTCCGGTTTCGGCTATAGGGGATCCCCCTATAGTGGTCTGGGGGGAAATCCCCGTTCTCCGGCGCGGCAGGGTGAGGGATTTTGCTTTAAACTTGTCCTGCGCCGAGCGCGCATGACATCCGGCATTCCCGCGAGACTTGACGGCCCACTATGACAGACAATCTGCCTCAGGAAAACAGGGTTATTCTGCTGGTCGACGGCGACCAGCGGCACTGCGAACACGTACGCCGACTGTTGGAGCACCAGGCCGAACAGGCTGATGCCTCGCACTCCGGCGGCAGCAAGGTGGTGGTGGTTGAAGGTCTACAGGCTGCCCGGCAGGCATTGAAAACCCTGGTGCCGCAGATCGTAATCGCCAACCTCCAGTTGCCCGACGGCGATGGCCTGGAGTTGCTGACCAGGGATGCGAGTCAGCCCTACCCGGTTTTGATTACGTCCGACGTGCACGGCGAACGGCCCGCCGTAAGAGCGATGAAGGCGGGTGCGATCGACTACGTGGTGAAATCCGCAACCGCCGTCGCAGCCCTGCCGAAGACCGTGGAGTCGGCGCTGTATGAATGGCATATCCTCGCAGAACACCGGCGTTTGCAGGCCGAAGTTGTGGAGATTCCGCAGCGTGAACAGCAGCGGCTTGGGCGCGAGCTGCATGACGGCCTGGGCCAGGAGTTGACCGGTTTGGGGCTGCTGGCGAGAAGTCTGACAAAGAGGCTGGCCGGTGCATCGTCACGGGAGCAGGAAATGGCCGAGCAACTGGCCACCGGACTGGAGCAGGCGCTCGCCGAAATGCGCATCCTCGCCCGCGGCCTGATACCGGTGCAAACCGACGCGCTTGGTCTGGTCAGTGCCCTGGAAGAGCTTGCTGCGCGTATCGCCGAGCAAAGTGGTATCACGATCGAACTGCGGCACGAACACCCGATCCTGATTTCCGATAACGAAACGGCCACACACGTCTATCGGATTGTCCAGGAAGCTATCACCAACTCCATCAAACACGCCCGGGCGAACAGCATTGTGCTGATCCTGGAAGCGGATGAGCACCAGGCGGTAATCGAAGTCCGGGACGATGGCCGGGGGCTTCCCGATGATGCGTGTAAAAAGGCCGGGCTGGGATTGCGTACCATGTTTCACCGCTGCCAGCTGTTCGGTGGCAGTCTCGATATCTATACCCACGAAGAGGGCGGGACCCGGGTACGTTGTTGTTTCCCTCTGCACCCCCGGAAGCAGGCTTCCTGAATGCAGCGTATCCTCATCGTTGACGATCACCCGCTGGTAAGAAGCGGCTTCGTTCAGCTGATTTCCGACGAACCGGACCTGGAGGTCTGTGGTGAGGCCGCCGACGAGGCGCAGGCCCTGCAGCTGGTCGCCGCAACCACGCCGGACCTGGTAATTATCGACTTGTCGCTGGCCGGCGGCAGCGGCATCAACCTGATCGAGCGAATCAAGGCGCACTACGGTGAAGTCTGCATGCTGGTGGTATCCATGCACGACGAGTCCCTGTTTGCCGAGCGGGTGCTTACAGCCGGCGCACTGGGGTATCTCAACAAACAGGAGGCGCCGAGCAATATCATCCGCGCCATACGCCGCGTGCTCGAGGGCCGGGTGTATCTCAGTGACAAGTTGACCGAGCGCCTGCTCGACAGCCTGACCGGCATGGCGAAGGCGCCCGGCCAGTCGCCGATGCAACGGCTCTCCAACCGCGAACTGGAGGTTTTCGAACTCATCGGTCGCGGCATGACCACGGGAAAAATCGCCGACCATCTGCAACTCAGCACCAAGACCATCGAAACCCACCGCGAGAATATCAAAAAGAAACTCGGTCTGGCCTCGGGTCAGGAACTGACCCGCCGCGCCATGCACTGGCTGATCGAGCGCGGTTAGCCGGTCGTCGCTTCCGAAGCCGGTTCTTGACCGGTGTCAATATCTGTCTGCGGGAAAGTAATATGCTGTCACTCTTCGACAGGCGAGGGGGCGACATGGAACGCAGCGATGAAATGATACGGAGCGACGTTGTAGAAACCCTTTCCCGGGACAGCCGCGTCAACACCGCGCGCATTACCGTCGCCGTCGAACAGGGCAGGGTGGTCCTGCGGGGCGATGCACCAACTTTGTACACGATACACGTCGCCATGGAACTGGCGGCTTGTGTGAGCGGTGTCCAGTCCGTACACAGCGAGCTTGGTGTTACCCGCCCGGCGAGCAGTCCGTCCGATGACGCTATCGAGAACTATGCCGGCCAGGTCTTGCGCTGGAACGTAAGCACCGGTGCCGGCAAGATCCGTGTTCGGGTAGACGGCGGCATGCTCACCCTCGAGGGCGAGGTCGACGCCTACTGGAAGCGCAACCGGGCCGAACTGCTGATGCTGGACATCGAGGGGATCATCGGCGTTGTGAATAAACTGGCCGTCGTCCCCGAGCTCACGCCGCAGGACAAGGTGATTGCCGACGATGTGAAGTCCGCCATTGCGCGCTGCACCTGTATGGGGCGCGAGCACATAGAAGTTGAAGTACGCCAGGGACTGGTGACACTCACCGGCAACGTGTCCAATCTATGGAGCAAGCAGACCACGCCGCACCTCGCCGAGACCATCCTGGGCGTCAAGGGTGTGATCGACAACCTGGTGGTTGCCGCACACGACTGAGCGGGCTCGTGCTGCTCGGCCGGTTGCCTGCGCAGGGCTAACCGGAGACCAGGCGCAGCGCGGCCGTATCTGCCGCTTCCCCGGGTTTGTCGGATGCCCCGCTAACCTGCGCTGCCGCAGGCTTGCTGTCCTGCTCATTGTCTTCGGGGCGCCGTTGCCGTTCATACAGAAACTTGAGCACGGCCGAACGGTAATGGTTGTACCGTGCATCGTCGGCCAGCGCCAGACGTTCGCGCGGCCGGGCGAGTTCGATCGCGAGAATCTCGCCGATGGTTGCAGCAGGTCCGTTGGACATCATCACAATGCGGTCAGACAGCAGTACGGCTTCGTCGACGTCGTGGGTAATCATGATCACGGTGTTGCCGAGCGTGGCATGGATTTCCATCAGCGAGTCCTGCAGATGGGCGCGGGTCAGTGCATCCAGCGCACCGAAGGGCTCATCCATGAGCAGCACTTCCGGCTGCATGGCCAGGGCGCGGGCGATTCCTACGCGCTGCTTCATCCCGCCGGAGATCTCATCCGGGCGTTTGTCGCGTGCGTGGCTCATGTGCACCAGTTCCAGGTTGTGTTCGATCCACTCGCGTATCTCCACTCTGGACTTTTTACCCTTGAACACCTGCTTCACGCCCAGTTCGATATTCTGATAGGCGCTCAGCCACGGCAGCAACGAGTGGTTCTGGAACACCACGGCGCGTTCCGGTCCGGGTTCCACCACCTCTTTGCCGTTTAAGATAACGCCGCCATGGGTGGCGCGGTGCAGGCCGGCGACGATGTTTAGCACGGTCGATTTGCCGCAGCCCGAATGGCCGATCAGCGAAATGAATTCGCCCTTTTCTATCTTGAGATTGACATTATCCAGGGCGCGGAACGGTCCCTTGTCGGTCGGGAAGTCGATTGCGACGCTGGTCAGTTCCAGATGGTTTGGTTCATTCATGGTCTGTACCCTCTCAGCGCAGCGTGGCGCTCTTGTCCCAGGAAAACCGGCGCTGCAGGGTGAGCATGCCGCGGTCGAGTGCGAAGCCGATAAAACCGATCACCAGTACGGCCACCATGATCCGCGCCAGCGAGTTGGAACTGCCGTTCTGGAACTCGTCCCAGACGAATTTACCGAGACCGGGGTTCTGCGCGAGCATTTCCGCGGCGATCAGCACCATCCAGCCGATACCCAGCGACAGGCGCAGGCCGGTGAACATCATGGGTATGGAAGAAGGCAGTACGATCTTGATGGTCTTGGTCAGCCAGGGCAGGCGCAGTACGCGGGACACGTTGATCAGGTCCTTGTCGACCGAGGAGACACCGACTGCGGTGTTGATGATGGTGGGCCACAGGCAGCACAGCGTGACCGTGATCGCCGAGGTGAGAAACGACTTGGCGAAAAACGGATCTTTGCTGACGTATACGGCGCTCACCACCATGGTCACAATCGGCAGCCAGGCCAGCGGTGATACCGGTTTGAACAACTGGATAATCGGGTTGAACGCCATGTACAGCGTGTTACTCATACCGATGACGACGCCGATCGGAATGGCGATCAGCGACGCGATCAGAAAACCGGTGGCTACCGTTACCAGGCTGGTGAGAATCTGGTCGAAGAAGGTCGGGGCGCCGGTGTAGGGGCGGATACGGACTTCGGCAGCCGGATCCGTGGCGAGCTTTTCGGCATTGCGTTTTTCCTGGCGCTCGTAGAAGGCGGTTTCTTTTTCGCGTTCCGCCCGGTGTTCGTCGACCAGTACCATGGCCTGCTCCCAGACCTTGGCCGGTCCCGGCAGCTGACCCAGGGACGTCTGTACCTGTGCGGCCAGCACGCTCCAGAGCATCAGGAAGATAGCGACAGCGACCAGGGGAATACCCAGTGACCTGATCACGTGACCAAGCGCACTCGAGCGGTGGTCCCGGGAAAGGTAACCCAGCAATTGGTCCAGGAACCTGAAATTAAAGGCCCGGTACTTGTTAATGCCCAGTTCTGTACTCATGTTCTACACCCCCGGATGGTTGCGGTGGTTGAATGCGGATTCCGTCCTGGCGCGCAGGGGTGTTGCGCTGAATCATATGTGATCCTTGCCCTTGAGGCCGATGGGGAACTGCTCCAGGTAGGCGTTGGGCCTGGTGCCGTCGTAGGTGATGCCGTCAATGAACTGCGTCTGCGGATCGCGGAAGCCGTCTTCCCCGGCGAAATCAGGGAAGTCAGCGGCGCTCATTTTGCCTTCGGCAATCAGCTCCCTGGCGGCTTTGGCATAGATGTCCGGGCGGTAGACCTTTTTTGCCGTTTCGAAGTACCAGCTGTCGGGCTTGTACTCGGCGATCTGGCCCCAGCGGCGCATCTGCGTCAGGTACCACACGGCATCCGAGTAGTAGGGGTAGGTGGCGTAATAGCGAAAGAACACGTTGAAGTCCGGTACGTCGCGCTTGTCACCTTTCTCATACTCGAATGTGCCGGTCATGGAATTGGCGATCACCTTGTAGTCTGCGCCCACGTAGTTCGGCTGTGAAAGGTACTTGACCGCCGCGGGGCGGTTCTTGTTGTTGTCTTCGTCCAGCCACTTGGCCGCGCGCAGCAGGGCCTTGACGATGCGCACCGTGGTGTTGGGGTACTTCTCGGTGAACGCGTTGGTCATGCCGAAGACTTTTTCCGGGTTGTCTTTCCACACCTCGTAGTCGGTGATCACCGGTACGCCGATACCCTTGAACACCGCCTGCTGGTTCCAGGGCTCGCCGACGCAGTAGCCGTAGATGGTACCCGCCTCCAGGGTCGCGGGCATCTGCGGCGGCGGTGTCACCGACAGCAGCGCGTCGGCTTTCAGCTGGCCACTGATGTCGCCCTTGGCGGGCGCGTAGTAGCCGGGGTGGATGCCGCCGGCGGCCAGCCAGTAGCGCAGTTCGTAGTTATGCGTCGAAACGGGAAATACCATGCCCATTTTGAAGGGCTTGCCTTCGTTCTTGTACTTCTGGACCACGGGTTTCAGGTAGTCGGCCTTGATGGGGTGGACGGGTCGGCCGTCTTTCATCTTCGGGATGTTGGGTTTCATCAGTTTCCAGACCTCATTGGACACGGTGATGCCGTTGCCGTTGAGGTCCATGGAGAAGGGCGTGATGATGTGAGCCTTGGTGCCGAAACCGATGGTGGCGGCCAACGGCTGGCCGGCCAGCATGTGTGCGCCGTCGAGCTGGCCGTCGATGACGCCATCGAGCAGGACTTTCCAGTTGGCCTGGGCTTCGAGCGTCACGTACAGGCCTTCGTCTTCGAAGTAGCCTTTCTCGTAGGCGATGGCCAGTGGCGCCATGTCGGTGAGTTTGATGAAGCCGAACTTGAGGTCTTCTTTTTCCGGTGCGCCGACCTCAGCGTGGCTGCCGGCTGCTGCCAGCAGACCCACGCCGATAGCGACGCTCAGAGCGGCCTTCTTCAGAAACGAACGTCTCGGCGTGCGGTGTTGTTTGTCTGTCATGTTGACTCCAGTTTTCAGTGCCTGAAACGAAGAAAGGTGTCTTCGGCCGTGACCAGTCGGTCAGGCGCAGAGACACCTTTGTCCATAGCAATCCAGCCGACCCCGGCCGGGCAAAAATCAGATTGTGGATACTGCGCTTAAATTTCCGGCTGCGCCGTTACAACCGGAAACGCTGGGACCTGTGCAGCAGGATGTGTGCCAGCTGATAAGTGGCTGGAAAACCAGTGATAAATGAAGTGCTCTCGCGGGGCGATGCGACCTCGTGGCGCAACAGGCGCACCAGGGCGGTGCGCTCCAGTGTCGTGTGAGCGGCTGATGCCGCGCCCCGCTACCGGCGCTGGCAGCGGGGCGCGGCAGCGACGACTATGCGGCTTTCATCGTGTCTGCAAGCAGACCGTAGACCGTCGCCCAGGCGTCCTTGACGTCATCGGTAAAGGCATCGCCAAGACCCGCGTCCAGCGTCCACAACAAGGCCGCGCCCACGGTGTCGTAGTGTTCGTCCTTCACG
>JAJDOI010000003.1 GCA_022340245.1 Thiogranum sp. | reverse complement strand
CCATCAGCGTTATCAGGTGCGCCAGCATATCCAGCTCCGCGAGCAGACGCTCGTCGAAGACGTTCTTGCTGGCCGAATTGAAAAAGACAAAGCCGAAAAACACGCTTTCACACACCATGGGAGTGGTGTAGCTCGCCTGATATCCCTGTTGTGCAATAGCCTGCGTGTGCTTTTGCCGCCCTTGTTCAAACAGCTCCAGATCGTTGACTATCCGTGGGCGCCTGCGTTGGCGGATTTCCACCAGTGAGGGCGCATCGGCGAGCTTCGCCTGGTAGTGCGTGAGTCGGCTTTCGGTTTCGCTGCTGTAGAGGAACGTCTTGAGTTCATCGTTTTCGGCATCGTAGAGAGCGACCGCCAGGCGTTCGATGAAGGGGTGTCGCTCGGCGACCACCTTGCGCAATGCATCCAGCTTGTGCTGCAGATCCGCCCGCTCGTTGAGTGCGGCAAGGGGGTCGGCATGACCGAACAGTTCCGAGACCATCGCTTCAATCCATCCACTTGAGTGTCGGGCCGATTGTAGCCTGTCTGCGCGGCGTCGGAAAATGACATAAGACATGTCGAGCGGCGTGAATCAGTCGTATGGCGTCCCCGTCAGTTCGTCGATAAGCGCTTTGAATCCCGGGCTGGTCCAGTCGCGCTCGCCCACGACGCGGCCGACAAAGCGCCCGTCCGGGCCGATCAGGTAGCTGGTAGGCAGGGCGTCGATTTCGTACTTTTTCCTGACCTCGCCCCCGGGATCCAGGGGAACCGTGAGCCGGATGGCGTGCTCCCGGACGAAATGCTCGACCCCCTGCGGATGGTCGCGGTCGACCGCGATGGCCAGTACGGCGAAGCCCTTTCCGGGGAACTCGCGGGAAAGCCGGTCGAGTGCCGGGAGTTCCTCGCGGCAGGGTTTGCAGAATGTCGCCCAGAAATGGAGCAGCACCAGCTGGCCATGGTAATCCTGCAGGCGGATCGTCTTTCCATCCAGTAATGGCAGGGCGAAGTCGGGCGCGGGCAGGCGCTCGCGCGGGGCGTCTATGTGCAGGGCCTGCAGTTGCGCGGCAAGCGGCGCGGCGGCCGGTGCGGGTGCTGGAAAGCAGATGGCCAGAGACAATGTTGCCCCTACCAGGCAGCGCGTTTTCGTGAGCAGGGAATTCACCGGCCGTTGGCCTTCAGGTAGGAAAGAATCGCCACACGGTCCTGGTCGCTCAGCTGTCCCATGCCGCGCTCTTCCATGCGTTTTTCCATCACCGGCAGCAGCAATTCCCACTCGGCGTAGGAATGGCGTTTCGGATGGGGCGGTGCGTGGCAGACGCTGCAACGCGAGGTGAACACCTGCGCTCCCGGCGTCTGCACCGGCCCGACTGTATGGCCCGCCGGCGGCGCGCTTGAGCATGCCACTGTGCCCAGGGTGAACAGCAGCGCGAGCAGAGTCCGTTGCCGGCCGCGCGTACCCGCCTCGCTGATGGCGGCCATGCGCCTAGAACCCGAGTTGGCTGCCGGACCTGGCCCTGCCGATACCGTAACGCCGGCTTTTGCTGGTCGGAATTTCCATATACCAGGTGAGCATGACCCGATAGTCGGTTTCCAGTTGCGGGCCGTTCAGATCGCGATACAGCGGCAGGCCGACATTCAGGTCGACAATGTGCAGCGGCGCTGGTTGCCACTGGAGGCCCAGGGTTGTGAACAGCTGCGTGCCACCGTAGTTGTCGGTGTCCCACAGTGGCGTGGTGTAGGGGGAATCGGGGTCGCCCGGGATGACGTGACCCGATTCACCGCTCTTGGCTTCATCCATTTCCCCACTGATGCTGTCCTGCCACTGTCCGTTCAGCTGCAGCTGAACAAGGAAGTTGTAACTGACCTGGTACATGCTGTAGAGATCGAGCCGGAACTCGTCGCCCAGGCGGTAATCGCGCTTGTTGTCGTAGAGACGTGCGGTATAGGTGGCGTCGGCGCCCCACCATAGCGGCGAACTCGAACCCTGGTAGAGCAAGCCAATGGTCGGATCGAAGGTGCCGGATCCAAGCTGCATGCTGTAGGGCAGCTCTTCGTTACGCCGCATCTGTACGGGATGTCGGTCGTTTTTCTGATTGATCGAACCGGTTGGGAGGCTCAGACCGAACAACATCGACGCCTGGCTCTTCGGAATCAGCGGGTCGTCGGTGTATAGACGGTATTTACCCATCAGCATGGTATCGGCGATGCCGCGCGACTTCATGGTGAAGGCTTCCTTGCCGGTCATGGTCTGCATGGCGCTGTTGAACTTCATGTCCATGTCGTTGTCTTTCCACATCAGCATCACGCCGGCGAAGAAGTCATCGGTGAAGCTGTACCCGGCGGTGAGATTGAGCATGCTCATGTCCATCTCGGTGGGTACCGCCATGTACTTGCCGGTGGGCTGACCGCCGACCACCGGCATGCCGAGCAGATCGTTGGCATTCACGCTGTCGGTCCCGTCACGCAGGCCGTCCATGTGCATGAACACGGGGCTGATTTTCAGGCGGTACTCGTGCGTTTCGGGGACGCCGCCGCCCGGGATATTCATAGGCATATTGCCGCCGCATTTTCCGCAGCAAAGGCCGATGTAGGCGTTGGCGGCAGGGTGAAACAGGATTGACAGCAGCAGGGGCGCCAGCAGGCGCCTTGGATCAGGGTAGGTCATCGTCGGGTTACTTTTTTAACTGTCTGGTTTGAAGCTCAACTCCGTTATCAAATTACTAGCATTCGTGCCCGCGGAACAGGCGGCAAATTGTCGCAGCGCGCGGGGCAGGACGCTTGTATCGCAGTATGTTGGGGGACACGGTGGTGTTTGCGCGGCCTGCATGCGCCTTGCGGAGAGGATGGTTTGACACGGGTGCCGGCGCCCGCTAACGTTTTCTCTAGAGGTAGACGCCCTTGGTGACTTCTTCGAAATAAATCCAGTGGACGGTGCCGCCCGTGAACCACTGAAATGCAATGAACGCCGCCACGGCGAGCACTACCATGATCACTGCCGCGAGCAGCGCCGAACCGAAACCGTCGACTTCCAGATCGGACACCAGCCAGCCGGTAAACTGGATCATGAGGGCATTCACAACCAGGGCGAACAGGCCGAAGGTGAGCACTGTAAGCGGCAGAGTTACCAGCCACAGCAGCGGGCGGACAAAGATGTTCACCAGGCCAAGCACGAGCGCCGCCAGCCACAACCCGCGCGCACTCCGCACGCGTACCCCGGGGACGACGCGAGTTACCAGCCATAGGCCGAAAACCGTCAGCAGCCAGACAAAAAGAAATCCCGGAATCACCTTCGCATCCCTATTCGTTTGTATGAAAGTGGCGCATACCGGTCTCCCGCCGCTACTCACCTCGCACGCTGCCCGTACGACTGTGTTAGCATATCATGACGCCGAACAGCCTGTCGGTCTGGCCGAATCCGGCCGTCGATGCGGCCAGCCGCGGCTGTAACAATGCCTGAACGGCGCTTACCCTTATTCAGTACTACCAACACCAGGGTTCGAACGTTTTGATAAATGACAATACCTGGCACGAGGAACAAGCGGCCGCCTCGCTGCACCGATTGCTGCCGCGCCTGGAAGCGCGCTTCCAGGCGCAGATCAGTACCGACGAGTGGCAGGGCTTCGTTCACCGGCTGAAGACGCATTTCCCCCAGTTGTTCAGGGGATTGCATCAACTCTACGGCAAGCAATACGATTTCTTCTATCACCTGGAAAGCATCCTGGCCTGCGCCACCGAACAATGGATGGCGCGGCCCGTCGAGCTCAAGGCGCTGGATGCACTGCGCGAGGCCGATCGCTACTGGTACCAGTCGCAGCGGCTGCTGGGCGCCATGTGTTACGTGGATCTGTTCGCCGGGGATCTTGCGGGCCTGCGGGCAAAAATCCCCTACCTGCTGGAACTCGGCGTCAATTACCTGCACCTGATGCCGGTATTCAAGGTGCCGGAGGCGGACAATGACGGCGGCTATGCGGTTTCCAGTTACCGCGAAGTCAATCCCCGCCTGGGCACCATGGAGGAACTCGCCCAGCTGGCCAGCGAACTTCGCCATCACGGCATATCTCTGTGTCTGGACTTCGTGTTCAACCATACCTCCGACGAGCACGCCTGGGCCAGGCAGGCACTGGCCGGTGAGCTGCAATACCAGCAGTACTATCGCCTGTTTCCCGACCGGACGCTGCCGGATGGGTATGAACGCACCATGATTCCAGTGTTCCCGGACGAGCACCCCGGTTCTTTCACTTACCGCAATCGCATGCGCAAGTGGGTCTGGACCAGTTTCCACAACTATCAGTGGGATCTGAACTATGAAAACCCGGCGGTGTTCAACGGTATGTTGGAGGAAATGCTGTTTCTGGCCAACCAGGGGGTGGAAATTCTGCGCCTCGATGCGGTGGCCTTTGTCTGGAAGCAACTCGGTACCAGTTGTCAGAATCTGCCCGAAGCACACATTATCATCCAGACCTTCAATGCGCTGGTGCGCATCGCCGCACCGGCCATGGTGTTCAAATCCGAGGCCATCGTACATCCCGACGAAGTGCGCAAGTATGTCAGCGAACAGGAGTGCCAGCTGTCGTACAACCCGCAGCTGATGGCTCTGCTGTGGAACTCGCTGGCAACGGGAAAAGTGCGTATTCTCACACACGCGCTGAACAGTCGTTTTGCCATACCAGCCGGGTGTGCCTGGGTGAACTATGTGCGCTGCCACGATGATATCGGTTTTGCATTTTCCGACGACGATATAAAGGCCCTGGGGCTGGATGCCGCTGCGCACCGGCGTTTCCTCACCGATTTCTTCACTGGACGTTTCGCCGGCAGCTTCGCGCGCGGCATGCCGTTCCAGGAGAGTCCAACCAGCGGAGAGGCGCGTATCTCGGGCACCTGCGCTTCGCTGGCCGGCCTTGAAAAAGCCCTGCAGGACGATGACGAAGGCGGCGTGGATGCCGCGATCCAGCGTATCCTGCTCATACACGGAGTCATACTTACCATCGGCGGCATCCCGCTCATTTATCTCGGTGATGAGATAGGTATGCTGAATAACTACGAGTACGAGAAGGATGCAGACAAGATCGGTGACAGCCGCTGGCTGCACCGTTCGGTTTTCGATTGGCAGCGTGCGGGGCAACGAGCCGATACCGATACGGTGCCGGGAAAGATCTACCAGAACCTGCTGCGGCTGATCCAGATTCGCCAGCAGAACCTGGCTTTCGACCGCGCGGAAACGGAAATTGTCGATACCGGCAACGACCACGTGCTGGGCTATTTCCGCACCAACGGGGACTACAGCGTGCTGGTGCTCGCCAACTTCAGCGACACCAGCCAGAACCTGGACGGGCGGCGGCTGCGCCTGCTCGGCTTGCGCAAGTCGATCGTCGATCTGGTTGCCGGCCGGACGATCGTGGCCGCGCACGAGCTGATACTGGACCCCTACGACTTCATGGTGCTGGCGCGACCCGCTATGTGAAGCGGCCCCCGGGCGGGGCAGCGCCGGCTGTTTCAGGAGCACCTTTATGATGAAGCATTTCTTGAGCTCTCTCGACTACGTACTGCTGGGCAATGCAGTACAGGCATGGCTGATCGCGACCGGGGCCGCCGTCGCGATTTTTCTGCTGCTGGTGTTGATCAGGAAGACGGCGATCCACAGGCTCAGGGGTTTAGCCGAGCGCACCGTGACCCGGATCGATGATCTTTTCGTCGAGCTGCTGCGTCATATCAAGTCATGGTTTCTGCTGGCTGTTGCGGTCTTTGCCGGGACCTTTTTCCTGTCGCTTCCCACGCAGCTAAGCGCAGTGATACGCAGTGTCGCTGTGATCGGCCTGCTGGTGCAGGCTGGCGTCTGGGCGGGGCTGGTCATCAACTTCTATCTGCAGAATTATCGCGAGCGCCGGTTGCAGAAAGACCCCGGTAGCGTGACCACGCTCAGTGCGCTGGGCTTGTTCAGCAAGATCGGCGTATGGGTCATCGTTCTGTTGCTGGCGCTGGACAATCTCGGTATCAACGTCACCGCGCTGGTGGCGGGCCTGGGTGTCGGCGGTATTGCGGTGGCGCTGGCGGTGCAGAATGTCCTCGGGGACCTCCTGGCGTCCCTGTCCATTGTGCTCGACAAGCCCTTTGTCGTCGGCGACTTCATCATGGTCGATGACCTTCTGGGCAGCATCGAGTACGTCGGTGTGAAAACCACCCGTGTGCGCAGTCTGTCCGGTGAGCAACTGGTGTTCTCCAACTCGGATCTGTTGAAGAGTCGGATTCGCAACTACGGACGTATGTTCCAGCGGCGTGTGGTGTTCGCTATCGGCGTGACCTACGAAACGCCCCGCGACAAACTCGAGAAGATGCCCGCGATTCTGCGCACGGCCGTCGAGAAGCAGGACGATACGCGCTTTGATCGCGCTCACTTCAAGGCTTACGGCGATTTCGCCCTGCAGTTCGAGATTGTCTACTACGTCCTGATGGCGGATTACAACCGCTATATGGACATCCAGCAGGCGATCAACTTTTACATCATGGAGCAGTTCGAGCACGAGGGTATCGAGTTCGCCTACCCGACCCGGACCTTGTGGGTGAAGACCGCCAACGGAGCGGGCGCGGAGGCGAACGCAGCGCTGCAGCCGGATACGGCGTGAGTGTGCGCCGCGGCGCCGTACAATTAGCGCATGTGCCTAGGTGGCTTGCTGCAGCTCAGCCAGGCGTTTATCCAGGGCCTTGAGCGATTCCTCCTGCGCCAGGATCAGTAACTCGTCCCCGGTCTGGAACTGCATCTGCGCCTCGGGGAACAGCAGTGCCTGCTCACGGTAGAAGCCAACCACACGGCAGCCTTCCGGCAGCTCCAGCTGTTCCAGCGTGAGCCCGCCGCCTGCCAGTGACAGCCCACGCAGCGCCGCGTCGTGCTTGAACAGCGTATCCAGGGCCGGTGCGGCGGTGGGTTGCTCGGTCAGCTCGGCCAGCTGGTGACTGATATTGCGCAGCGGTATAAAGGTCTCGGTCAAACCCAGCTCCTCGCACAGGTCCTCGAAATCCTCCTGCTCGATCACCGTTACCACGCGCTCATAGCCGAGGTTGCGGGCGACCAGCCCGGCGATGATATTGGTCTGGTCGTGGTTGGTGAGGCACATCAGTACATCGGCTTTCGGAGGATCGGCCTCGCGCAACAGGTCCGGCTGGCTGCCGTCGCCGTGCAGGAAAGCGCAGTCAAGGTGTTCGTTGAGTTCCTCGATACGTTCCTTGTCCTTTTCAATGATCAGGACCTGGTGACCGCTTTCTATCAGGACCTCGGTGGTGTGTAGCGCCAGGGGCGAGGCGCCGATGATGACAACGCGCATAGGGTTATTCTCCGACTCTTGGTAATGGGGCGGCACGGTGCTGGCCGAACCAGGTCCTCGGCGCCAGGAATACCAGCACCGCAACCACCTCCAGCCGTCCCAGCAGCATGTCGGCCAGCAACACTGCCTGCAACGGCCCGGGCAGCGACGCCGAGGTAATGCCGGTGGACAGGCCTACAGTACCGCAGGCCGACACCACTTCGAACAGCGCATCCAGCGGATCGTAACCATACGGCAGAAATGCCAGCCAGCTCAGACCCACCACCAGCAGGTGCAGGGTTACCACCAGCAACACGCCCAGCAGCGCATCGTCGCTCCAGGTGCGGCCAAGGAAATGCGGCGGCACCACGGCGTGTTCGAGCAACCGGCTGCGCATGACCAGGTGACGCACCAGGTTCAGCAGGATCAATACCCGCAGCAGCTTGATGCCGCCGGCCGTGGAACCTACGCCCCCGCCCGCGAGCATGGAAAAAATCAGCAACAGTTTGGACGTGGGGTCAAGCGAAGCCGGGGGCAATACCGAGAAACCCGTGGTCGACTGGGCCGAAAGCGCTGTCATCACCCCGGTCTGCAGCGCGTCCCCGGCGTTCATCTCCCCGGACCGCCAGAGCATCAGCGCAACGCCCGCTGCCACGAGCGCCGCAAATACCCACAAAGCACGCAGTTCCGGGTCGCGGAAGACCAGGCGCCACTCGCGCCGCCACAGCCGGTAGTAGAGCAGCATGCCGAAGGCGCCGGACACGCTGAGCAGGATCACCACTGTCTGGGTCACCCCGTGCAGTCCGCCGATACTGGCATTGTAGGGCGAGTAGCCGCCGGTGGAAACTGCGGCCAGTCCCAGCGTCAGCGAGCCGAACCAGTCGAGTCCCGTCAGCTTCAGCAGCGTGATGCCGAGGAGCGTCAGGCCGATGTAGGCGGCCAGTACAATGCGCCCGTGGGCACGTGTGCCACCCAGCATGCTGCGCTCGCTGAGCACGCCCGTCAGGCGCATGGCGTTGACACCCTGTCCGAAGAGCAGCGCGAAGGCCAGTACCATGATCCCCAGGCCGCCGATCCACTGCAGCCAGGCCGCGGTGAACAGCAGGCCGGGTGCCTGCGCCTGGACGTCGGCGATGGTGCTCAGGCCGGTTGTGGTGATGCCGGAAACGGATTCAAACAGGGCGCTGGAAAATGTCAAACCGCGGTCCATCATGGGCAGCGCCGAGGCAACCGCGGCTATCATAAACGTCAATACCACGATGACCAGTGCTTCGTTGCGCTGCAGCTCGACCTGCCCGCGTTTGCCGCCGAGCAGCAGTCCCAGCACCGCCAGACCGCCGTAGACCAGCGCCTGGGACGCGGCGTGCGTCCTGCCCTCCACGAACAGGGTGAACAGCAGCGGCACACTGCCGCTCAGCGCCAGCAGCAGGCATAGCGCGCCGACGTACTGCGCCACCACGGTGGGCCGTACAGCGTAGCTGACGGACACGAGGCTTTTGTCCGGTTCCATGCGTTTCACTGCGCTTCGGTGTGGCCGCTTCCGCGGATAAACCACCCCACCGTCGTCCCCTGTACCAGGATTGAGAACACTACTATGCCATAAGTGACCGCTACCAGCAGGTCCCGCACCTGGCCGTGCGGCAGTGACAGGGCCATCGCCACGGAGAGACCGCCGCGCAGGCCGCCCCAGGTCATGATGCCGAGGGCTGCGGAACCCCAGCGCCGCGCCTGGCCGAGCAGGAACATTGACACGCCGACACCACCGAGACGTGCAGCGAGCGCCACCGGTATCATGGCTGCGCTGGCCAGCAAATAGTGGTTGTTGAAATGCGTTACCAGCACCTCCAGCCCCATCAGCATGAACAGCACCGATGTGAGCAGTTCGTCGACCAGGCGCCAGAAGAGGTCGAGGTGGTGGCGCGTGGTTTCCGACATGGCGCGCCGGCGCCCCTGGTGACCGACGACAAGGCCGGCGACCACCATCGCCAGGGGGGACGATACCTCCAGCCACTGGGCGAGCGCAAAGCCGCCGGACGCCAGTGCCAGTGTGATCAGTATTTCCACTGAATACTCATCCACCCCGCGCAACAGCGCAAATCCCGTCCAGCCCAGCAGTAATCCAAAACTCAGCCCGCCCACCACTTCGCGCAACAGCACCCACAGCACGGCGGCGGCGTCCGGTGCCGTGCCGCCGTGTATCAGGGGTAAAAGCAGGATAAACAGCACCACGGCGACGCCGTCGTTGAACAGCGACTCACCGGTGATGGTCATTCTCAGGTCGCGGGCGGTACCCAGTTTTCTGAGTATAGCCAGTACCGCGATCGGGTCTGTGGGTGAAATCACCACCCCGAATAACAGACTGACGCAGATGTCGACGGGCAGTCCCATCCAATGCAGTACGCTGTATCCGGCGATGGCGACCAGCAGGGCGGAGGTCACTACGCCCAGGCTTGCCAGTGCCGCCACCAGCCAGGCGTTGCGACGCAGCTCCGTGACATCAACGTGCAGGGCGCCCGCAAACAACAGGTAGCCGAGAAAGCCGTGCAGCATGGCACGATCGAAGCGCACGCTCTCCACGACCTCGCGCAACGGCTCCGCCAGGTCCACACCCAGGTGGCGCAGGCCGATAATGCCGACACAGAAGGCAAGCGCGCCCAGCATGATGCCGATGCTGGACGGCAGTTTCAGAAAGCGCTGGTTCAGGTAACCGAACAGCGCGGTAAGCACCAGTAACGCGGGCAGCACCTGCCAAAGGGTCATGCGCCGTGCCTCGCAACAGCCCATCCGGTGGTGCTGCCGATCATCGGGTCCAGGGGCAATACCAGCAGCGTCCCGTCCATTTGACCAATCCTGTCGTCAGGCGCAGTGCCTCCTGCCGGTGTCAAAGGTCATCGCATGCGGTTGTTTCTCCGCATCGTGCTGCACTTTGTGACATACAGTTTACGCAGCCGTCCTCGAGTCAAAGCATTCTCTGTGCCACAACGACAATCTTATCGTGGTCAGTTGCTTAGGCATGCATCGCAATCAGGGCCCGGCCGTGCGCTGGTGCAAAACAACCACACAGGCGTGCCAATGTGGTGGATATACACCGGGCTGGGTCGGCCTCGCTGCAGGATGAAGCGTGGACCATGTTTACGAACAAGCCCGCCAACCACGGTTGCCGCTATGGAAACAGGAAAAATCCCGGGTTCAACGGCGTAGGCGTCCTGGTCGGTAGCAAGCCGATCGATCCGATCGACCGGCTAAGCCTTGTGTTCACTGGACAGTTCGTAGCGCACCAGTTCGCATATCCGTCGCCGGATTTCGTCGATCACGGCCTGGGGGCTCTCGACGTCCAGCGCGGCGACCTCGTCGATGACACACGCGGCGAGGTAAATACCTTGCCGGCGAACCTGTATGTACCGTGGGTCGGAAAGTTGATCGTTGACGGGAACCGGGTTGCCACTGTCTGCACAATGACATCCGCGGCGGAATGGACAACCGGGTTGTGGTTCAAGTGGCGCTTGCAGCGCCGCCAGACTCGCAGGTTTCTTCATCGTTGTTACTCCGAGTTGATGATCACGGACGTGCGGTTCCCCGTGCAACGGCAACCGCGCAGGCGCTTCCGGAGTTGGCATGCATGCAGCTTCCGGAACGGGCTAACCGCCGCGCGGGATCGTGTGTTGCGCCGGACTTACCCGACTGGGAGAGAGCGAGATCCGTGCCATTCTTGTGGATGGCGTTGGTGATTTATTTAACTATATGTATTGCAAATGATTATTCTGTTGGAAGCCCGTCAGGCATGAATGCGTCGCCGCGAATTTTGTTGCCTGGCAGCAAACAGTCGCGGAACAGGGATGGGTTCCCGGCGAACAGACCGTGGCCGGAGTGTGTGTCGTGTCCGGTTCGGTGGTGGGCGGTGGATGAATCTCCGGCGGCAAGGCGAGCGGGCGTCTCAGTCGCCGCCGACCGCCTTTCCCGCAGTGCGCTCGCGTGCGAAGTCGATCATGCGCTGGGTCGAGCGCAATGCCTTGACGCGAATGTCCTCGTCGACGTGGATCTCGTTGCTGCCGGTTTCCAGTACCTCGGCCAGATTGCGCAAGTTGTTCATCGCCATCCATGGGCAGTGGGCGCAGGAAACGCAGGTCGCGCCTGCGCCGACCGTCGGCGCCTCGAGAAACGTTTTGCCCGGCGCGGCCTGGCGCATCTTGTAGAGGATGCCGTTGTCGGTCGCGACGATGAAGGTCGTGTTCGGCAGGTCGTGCGCGGCCTTGATGAGCTGGGTGGTGGAGCCGACCGCATCGGCAAGCGTAATGATGTTCTCCGGTGATTCGGGGTGAACCAGCACCGCGGCCTCGGGATGCTGCTTCATGAGCGCCTGCAGCGCGCTTGCCTTGAAAGCCTCGTGTACCACGCAGCTGCCTTGCCAGAGCAGCATGTCGGCACCGGATACTTCCTGCACGTAGCGGCCGAGGTGGCGGTCGGGTGCCCAGATGAGCTTTTCACCGCGCGCGGCGAGGAAGCGTGCAACGTCCACGGCGATGCTGGAGGTCACCACCCAGTCGGCGCGCGCCTTGACCGCTGCACTGGTGTTGGCGTAAACCACGGCGGTGCGGTCCGGGTTGGCGTCGCAGAAAGGCACGAAGTCTTCAGCCGGGCAGCCCAGATCCAGCGAGCACTCGGCTTCCAGTGTCGGCATAAGCACGCGCTTTTCCGGGTTGAGGATCTTGGCCGTTTCACCCATAAAACGCACCCCTGCGACCACCAGGGTGGAGGCCGGGTGTTCGTTGCCGAAGCGCGCCATGTCCAGCGAGTCCGAGACATAGCCACCGGT
>JAJDOI010000211.1 GCA_022340245.1 Thiogranum sp. | reverse complement strand
CGCACAAAAAGACGTCAAAGCTTCCGGCGTGTCGATGAATTCCGGTGACGGGTCAGCCTGGTCGGCGGGCGGCATGGGTGCTAGTGAACCGGCAGCCGCGCGCGCAGCGCATCCCGGTCGAACCACCACTTGTCGCCCACCATGACGTCCACAATGAGGCCCAGGCGCTTCAGCAGGTCGGGGACATCGTTCAGTTTGTACATCTCGATCCAGGTATCCAGCGTCTGCTGGTCCTCGATACCGCGGTGACGCTTGGCGACCCGCGCGATCATCTGGGTGGTCAGAAAGCCCAGGCTGGCCTTTTCCTCGCCCTGCGTGCGCAGCCCGGCGATATAGTGCGCGGCCATCGCCGCCACCGCCGCGCCGTCGGATTCATCCGGGGTTTCGTCGATGATGTAGTTCAGCAGGGTCACCGTGCTCTGCGCCCTGACCGGGTAGGTGACCCCCAGCCAGATGCCCTGTCCCAGCGCCACGATGGAATCCGGCTGCCCGCTCTGGTAGAGGATATCGGCGGCTTCGACCGCATCCTGCCAGTGTTCGTAATCGGTGAACACGCTGAACGCTTCGCGGGCGTGCTGCCAGGCTTCAGCACCCTGACCGAGCCCCAGCAGCGGTTCGGCGACGTCCATCAGGGCACGCGCGCGGTCGACCGGATTACTGTCGTCGGGCATGGCTGTCAGCGCTTTGCGGGCGCTTGCCAGCGCCTCGCGGATTTCGCCGGTGGATTCAGTCTGGTCGATGGCCTTGATGGCCTCGCTGGCGTCTGGAAGGGTCTGGCGGTCGCTCATAACAGTCTACTGTCGCTGCGGTTGTGTCAGGGGATGTTCAGCGGGTGCATTATACGCATATCGCTGTGCCTGACCGAATAACCATTGGGTTATAAAGGGAACAGCGCGCCAATCGGCACAATCCACCGCGGGCGGAAAACCTGGAAATCGGGCTCGCCCTCACTCCAGATCGGTGCGCATTTTGATAACGCGGGCCGGATTGCCGGCGACAATGGCGCCTTCGGCAACGTCACGGGTGACCACCGAACCCGCGCCGACGACCGCACCGGCGCCGATGGTCACGCCACTGAGCACAATCGCGCCCGTTCCGATCCAGGCTTCATCGCCAACGACAATCGGCCCGCGCGAGCACAGCGGCTGCTGTCCCACCGGAAGGTCCGGCGCCATGCCATGGTCATAGGAGTAAAAGGCGCAATTCGCGGCAATCATCACCCCGGTGCCCACCTGTATGGGCTGCAGATAGGCATTGAGCTGACAGCGGGGGTGGATACTCGAACCGTCGCCGACGGTCACGCAGCCACCGTCTCCGGTTTCGATAATGGTGTCCCGGTAAATGTACACCTTATCCCCCAGCTCGACGGCACCACCGTTGGTGTTCTGGAAAATCATGCAGCGGTCATCGATAAACACGCCCTTGCCACGACGCAAATCCGCGTGGTGTATGACCGCATCAGCCGATATGTAGCCGCCCGCATTCAGGTGCGCCAGGGCTACGCGCCGATAGTGAGGTGGATATGACCACGCGGCCAGTCGCGTCGCAAAGCGCCCCGCAAAGTGCGGACCGGCGAAGCGCATCCAGAAACGGGGCCAGTATTTTCTTATTTTCCCAAGAATCGCCGCATCCCCAAAAAATCGCCCGCCTATAACAGGGAGTCAGTGACCGACAGGATCCGTTCGGCATGCGCCAACCAGGAAACGGCACAGCCGCCCACCATAGCCGTCAATTTCTGTAGCTCAGGATAATATTTCCTGGCCAGGTACACCTTCAGTTCGTCAGGCATTGCCATTTCGTCCGCGGCGTTTACGCGGTTGTTTACCGCAGGGTCGTCGGTCACACACTGACTGTCCAGGCCCAGGAAGTCAAAGATTTTCGTGATGGCCTGTTTCGGGTCCTGGCCAATATCGTCGAAGAAGCCGATATACATTTGCTCCTCACTGAAACAGGAGCGCCAGATCTCGAGCGTGCGGACATAGTCGCTGCGCAAAGCCTGGTCGTCGGCGTCGATGAACCTGCGGCACTTGGCCGGGTCGCTTATACCGTCGAACATCCCCAGCATTGCGACAAAACGCATATGCGACCAGGCCCGATCGATCGGGTCTCTCAAAATGAATATGATTTTCAAATCCGGGAGGATGTCCTTGATGTGCTGGACGTCCGCCAAAGCCAGGATCGAGTAGGAAGGCGTAATCTCTCCTCTGAGTTTACCCTTACCGGGTTTGAACAATGACAGGTACCAGCGATCACTGTAAGTACCGAGATAATAGTGCAGTAACCAGCCTATCGTCTTCCAGTCCTTGTGGCTGAATGCCGCCTTCAGGTCGAATCGCAGATTTTTTCTGAAGCGCCGGTTGAAGTATTCCCGGCCAACCAGGCGATGGACGAGCGAACTCGACGCGAGGTAACTGGGGGACGGGTAGTCCGGCGACCGGTCGAAATAGTGCAACTCTTTAATAGGTGGCAACCAGACAGCCGGATGCCGCTGCAAGTTGTCGTAAAGCCACGATGTGGCAGCCTTTTGCGCCCCGATACCGAGAAAATCAACTTTCCCCACCATTGGCACTTCCCCCTGTCATGCACGCCTAATTCAATAATAGACCACCTTTTTTGCGGCACGCCCGGTATGGGGCCCGCTGTCTGGTTTTTTGTCATTACTGCTCAACGACCACGACCAGATAATTGGAATTGGCGCCGCTGGCGCCGGTTGCCAGGTTTCCACCGAGGCTGATCGCGCCCGCTGCAAAGCTCTGCGAGTACACGTGCAGGGTTGGCGACGACGGGTCGGTCGTCTGGACATTCAGACCGGCATCCACGTAACTGCTGGACGCCGGATTCAGCCAGTCGGGCAGCGATGCCGCGCCCGCATCGTAGGCCACATACACCGTAACGGGGCGATCGACGACGAAGTCGATATAGGTCGACGCGGTGTCGCCCTTGTCGGCATTCGCCGTCTGTATCCAGATGCCGTTGGCCAGCGCCGGCGGTACCGACGTCAGCGTGTAGGCCGCATCGATGTAGGTTTCATTACCCACCTCGAGCAGGTTCTGTTTGTGGTCGGTCGGTGCAACCGCAGTACAGCCCGCAGACACCAGCCGGCTGCACAGGCGATGGAGGAAGAACGGGGTTGTCGTCGCGCCGGTGAGCGCGTTGCGCCACAGGTCGGCCATGATATGGTCGCCCAGCGAATTGGGGTGCAGCGCGCCGAAATACAGACTGACCCGGTCGCTGTCGTCAGTGGTGTTGCCGGGCGTACCATTGTCATCATAGAAGAAGCCGAAAAAGTCCGGCCCGGCCTTGAGACAACCGGTGCACCCAGGGGCAGCGGTCAGGCTGTCGAGGGCGGTGTTGTAGCCCTGGATGTCGGTGTTGCGGGTTGCGTTGCTCGCCAGGGGCAACACCGGCGGCACTTTCGCCACCCAGACTGTCTTGCGCTGCCCGGGCCCGGTTATGGAATTGACCAGCGACTGCATGTTGGCCTGAAAAGCCGCCTGGCTGAGCGGTGTGCCGCCCCCCGAGTCATTGGTGCCCAGCATCAGCAGCGTCCCGTTGGCTGCACTGTGGCGCTCCAGAATGGAATCAATCCGCGTCAGGGTGTCCGTGGTTTTGTCACCACCCACGCCTTCGTTGAAGACCAGGTTCGGATAACCGGTAGCGGTTGTCAGCAGATCGTCGAGCCGCGCCTGGAACCCCTGCTGCCCGATGATA
>JAJDOI010000106.1 GCA_022340245.1 Thiogranum sp. | reverse complement strand
AAAAGTGCGCAACGTCCAGCCGCTTAACATTGCCGCGCCGGTTAGATTTCAGTTTGCCGCGGAGCGGGCGCTGCGCTTGACGATTGCGCTGATTCTGCTCGTATCGGTGTGGATCTATCCGCAACAGGTGTGGTGGATGGCCTGGTTCGCGGGATTTGCCCTGCTGGGCGCGGGTATCAGCGGCGTCTGCCCGATGTTGACCAGCCTGCGCATGCTCGGTTTTCGGTAGGGCCTGCCGATGGTTGATCTTTCCCGATCAACAAGGTCCGATGCCCGGAAGATACTACCGGTTCGGGTTACCGGCATCGTCTTCTGGGGACTGGTGGTCATCGGGCTGCTGGTTGTACTGGTCATGCTCGACGGACGCGAAGCGCAGATACACCAGCGCCAGGAGGCCGTTGCTGACCGGTTTATGTCCGACCTCTACGCACACCTGGCGCGCCATGGCCCTATGGGTACCGAGCCGCTGTCGGCACTGGTGTCGCAGCTGGCCCGCGGATCCGGCGGTGAGATCCAGTCAGTGTTGCTGAAAGCGCAGGGACTGAAAGTCAGTTACGGCAGCAATGATCCCGACGCCGAGACCTACACGCGACCCTTGTGGCTGGGCAACGGCGGGGGCAAGCCACTCACCTACGCGGCGGCGGTTCTGCAAATGCCGTCGATCGAAGGGCAGCTTACCGCTGCCCGCAAGCAACTGCTGGTGGGCATGGGGGGACTGTTTCTGGTCTTCGGGTTAGTGCTGCAGCGTGTGCTCAACTGGATACTGACCGCGCCTTTCCAGCAAATGGTCGAGTCGGCGCAGGCATTTTCCGCGGGTGATGAGAACGTCCGTTTCGATGAACAGCGCCATGACGAGTTCGGTTACCTGGGGCGCTTTATCAACCAGGCGCTGGACTACTCCATGGAGCAGAAGAATGCCCTGCACGAGGCGATTGAGAGGGTGCGTTGCTCCGAGTGCGCTTTGCAGCAGGAGAAGGAAAAAGCCGAGGTCACACTGCATTCGATCGGCGACGCCGTGATCACGACCGACCAGCTTGGTCGCGTCGAATACATGAACCCGGTGGCCGAGGAGTTGCTCGGCTGGACGTTGATGGATATCCGCGGGCGCCTGCTGGGCAAATTCATGCGCCTGCTTGATGAAGAGAGTGGCCGGCCGCTGGTAAATCCCGTGGATCAGTGCCTGGCGAGCGGTGAACGGGTGACTGAAGAAAGTCACAAAATGTTGATTCGCGGCGACGGCCGGCAAGTTGCGATAGCCGATTGTGCCGCGCCGATACGCGATCCCTCGGCACAGCTGCGTGGCGTGGTACTGGTGTTCCACGACGTTGCTCAGGCGCGCAAACTGGCTCGCCAGCTGTCGTTCCAGGCCAGCCACGACCCGCTCACCGGCCTGTTCAACCGCCGCGAGTTCGAAGCCCAGCTCAAACGGCTGCTGGACAACGCGCGCAGCCAGCGTTCGCACCACGCGCTTTGCTATATCGATCTCGACCAGTTCAAGGTGGTCAACGATGTCTGCGGTCATGTGGCCGGGGACGAGTTGCTGCGCCAGCTCGCCGCACTGTTGCAATCGATGGTGCGCGAGGCCGATATTCTCGCGCGCCTCGGGGGCGATGAGTTCGGTGTCCTGCTGACACACTGCAGTATCGAGCAAGCGGTACGCGTAGCCGAGAATATTCGCGCTGCGGTGCGTGATTTCCGCTTCCTGTACCAGGACCGCAGTTTCGAAATCGGCGCCAGTATCGGGATTGTCGCCATCAGCGGGGATTCGCGTTCCACCGCGGAGTTGCTCAGCGCCGCGGATATCGCCTGTTATGCCGCCAAGGATGGTGGTCGCAACCGCGTCCATCTGTACGAACCCAGTGACGCGGAGATGGCCGAACGGCGCGGGGAAATGAACTGGGTCTCGGTCATCCGCGACACGCTTGACCAGGGGCGTTTTTACCTGCTCTACCAGCCGATCGTGCCGCTCAATGGTGTCGGCGCCGGTGAGCCGAGTCACTACGAGCTGTTGTTGCGCATGCGCGATCCGATGGGTAATGAAGTCCTGCCAATGGCTTTCCTGCCGGCGGCCGAACGCTACAACCTGATCGCCGACATCGACACCTGGGTGGTGGAAACGGCGATGCACCTGCTCGACGACAGCGCCCGGGTGCCGAAAAACGGTATATTCCTGATCAACCTAAGCGCCAGATCACTGTGCATGCCGCAGTTCGTCGACCACCTCGCCAGCCGGCTCGAAGCCAGCAGCCTCGCCCCGGAACGGATCTGCTTCGAAGTTACCGAAACCTCGGCCATATCGAATCTGCGGTCACTGGGCGGCGTGGTCAAACGCCTGCGCGGCATGGGTTGCCGTTTCGCGCTGGATGATTTCGGCAGCGGCTTGAGCGCGTTCGGTTATCTGAAGAATCTCGAGATCGACTACATTAAGATTGATGGCGGCGTGGTGCGCGACATGGTCGCTGACGATATGGACGCCGCCATGGTGCGCGCGATTAACGAAATTGCCCACGTGATTGGGGTGCAGACTATTGCGGAATTCGTTGAAACGCCCCAGATTTTCGCGCGGCTGAGTCAGATGGGTGTCGATTTCGGCCAGGGGCACAGTATTGCTGTCCCGCGACCGATTGAAGAACTGATCCCCGGGTCCGGGCAGCCGCCCCGGCTGGCGCTTATCAGCACGCGGGATTGAGGACCAGGCCGAGGCGCCACCGGCCCTGAGTCAGGCTGTGGTTCGGCCGTGCAGGACTTGCGCTGCATATAGGGTGTTTTGCAGCAATGTGGCCACTGTCATGGGCCCGACCCCGCCGGGAACCGGTGTGATCCAGCTGGCGCGTTGCCGGGCCGCCTCGAATTCCACGTCGCCCACCAGCCCCTTGTCGCTGCGGTGAATACCGACGTCGATGACGGTTGCGCCGTCGCGTATCCACCCGCCCGGCACCAGGCCGGGCTTACCCGCGGCGACCACCAGGATCTCGGCGCGACGCACGTGCGCTTCCAGCTCGCGGGTAAAACGGTGGCAACAGGTGACCGTGGCGCCGGCCAGCAGCAGCTCGAGCGCCATCGGCCGGCCGACGTGATTGGAAACGCCCACCACCACGGCCTCGCGTCCGTAAAAGGTTTCGTCGATGCTGTCGAGCAGCGTGATGACCCCGCGCGGGGTACAGGGTCGCAGGTGTGGTATGCGCAGTGCCAGGCGGCCGATGTTGTATGGGTGGAATCCGTCGACATCCTTGTCCGGGTGAATCCGCTCGATAACGGTTTCGGCGTTGATCTGTTCCGGTAACGGCAGCTGTACCAGGATGCCGTCGATGCCGGCATCGGCGTTGAGTTCATCTATCAGGTCGAGCAACTGCTGCTGGGATGTGTCGGAAGGCAGGTCATAGGAGTGTGACAGCAGCCCGGCTTCGACACAGGCGTTGCGCTTGTTGCGCACGTAGATTTCGGAGGCGGGATCATTGCCCACCAGTACCACGGCAAGCCCCGGCTGCCGCGTACCGTCGGCCAGGCGCTGGTCGATGTCCTGTTTGACCTGTTTGCGGATATCCGCGGCAACTGCCTTGCCGTCAATTATGCGGGCGCTCATGAATTCGCCGAATCGCCTGTCCAGAGGAGGGCCGCGATTTTCGCATGCGCAACAACCCTGGACAAGCGCAGGGAGGGAATTCTGGTATACTTCCGGCGCTTCCATCGTTGACGATGTGGTCACGCCACCGTATTATCGCCGCCCCCGTCACCGATTGTGGTCGGACAGTTGTTCGCGGCATGGCCGCAACCCTCGGGGCATAGCGCAGTCTGGTAGCGCGCCTGCTTTGGGAGCAGGATGTCGGGAGTTCGAATCTCTCTGCCCCGACCAAATGACAGAAGGTATGCCGTATCACTGCGATTGCAGGTGCGCGAGCCCCGGTAGCTCAGTAGGATAGAGCAACGGCCTTCTAAGCCGTGGGTCAGGGGTTCGAATCCTCTCCGGGGCACCAAATTGCAGATGGCCGCTCTGTCCGGTAGGTACGCGTGAGAGCGGCAGCAGCGTGAAGTTCAATGGCGGGCGTAGCTCAGTTGGTAGAGCCCCGGATTGTGATTCCGGTCGTCGTGGGTTCGAGTCCCATCGCTCGCCCCAAGTTTGGGGCCGTTAGCTCAGCTGGTAGAGCAGGAGACTCTTAATCTCTTGGTCGAAGGTTCGAATCCTTCACGGCCCACCATAGTGAAGCCCGCACTTGTGCGGGCTTTTTATTTCCCTGATTTGTTCGGGGTTATGCTGGTTTTTCTAAATCCGTATAATGGTTTGCCAACTCCGGTTCACGTCATGCAGGTGCCTGGGGTGGAAGGCGAAAGTGGCGGAATTGGTAGACGCGCTGGATTTAGGTTCCAGTGGGGGAACCCGTGAGAGTTCGAGTCTCTCCTTTCGCACCAAACAGAATGTCACGGAACGCCGGTCGGCGCCGCAATTCGGTGGTGCGGGGGCAGCGGTCCGTATAGATAAAATGAAATCAAGTTTGAGGACATATCATGCAAGTCTCTGTTGAAACCACGGGCGGCCTGGAGCGCCGGATAAAGGTGCAGATCCCCGCCGATCAGATTGATCAGCAGGTGGAGAGCAAGCTGCAGCAGCTGGCTCGAAGTGTGCGGCTCGACGGCTTCCGTCCCGGCAAGGTGCCGCTCAGCGTGGTCAGGAAGCGCTACGGCGACCAGGTTCGGCAGGAGACTGCCGGTGAACTGATCGCCTCGAGCTACGAAGAGGCGTTGCAGCGGGAAAATCTCAAGCCTGCCGGCGACCCCCGCATCGAGCAGACCCGCAACGAACCCGGCCAGGAGCTCGAATTCGTCGCGACATTTGAGGTCTATCCCGAGGTGGAGCCGCCGGACCTCGCTGATATCACCATCGAACGCATGACCTCCGAGGTCACCGACGCCGACGTCGACAGCATGCTGGAGAAACTGCGCAGGCAGCGCGTTACCTGGGGCAAGGTCGAGCGTGCCGCCGAAGAGGGCGACCGTATAGAGATCGATTTCGAAGGCACCATTGATGGCACGCCATTTTCCGGGAATTCCGCCAACAACGTCCCCCTCGAGCTGGGCAGCAAATCCATGATTCCGGGCTTTGAGGAACAACTCGTGGGTGTCAGCGCGGGTGAGTCGAAGACCATCGAAGTGACGTTCCCGGACGATTATGGTTCCAGCGAAGTCGCCGGCAAAACGGCCAGCTTCGATGTCAAGGTGCATGCGGTTGCAGAGGCCCAATTGCCGGAACTCAACGACGAGTTCGCCCGGGTGTTCGGCGTCGGCGACGGTGGCCTGGCACAACTGCGCGAGGAAATTCGGCGCAACATGGAGCGCGAGCTGGCGGCGGTCATCAAGTCCAGGGTCAAGCAACAGGTGTTTGATGCGCTGCTGGAGAAAGCCAGCCTCGATGTGCCGGGGTCGCTGGTCGACAGCGAAATCGAAGCGCTGATCAAGAAAGACGAAGCCGCTGCCGATGCAGGTGCCGATCGTGGCCGCTACGAGGACGAAGCGCGCCGGCGGGTATCGCTGGGACTGCTGATTGCAGAGATTATCCGCCGCAATCAACTGCAGATCGACCCGGAGAGGGTGCGCGAGACGGTTGAAAACCTCGCCCAGTCGTACGAGAAGCCGGAAGAGGTTGTGCAGTGGTATTACAGTAACCAGGAAATGCTGGCCGGCATCCAGACGCTGATCATGGAGGAAACGGTGGTGGAGTGGGTCGCGGGCCAGACGAAAGTCCTCGAAAAGTCAATAACTTTTGATGAAATCATGCAGGCCTGAAGGGCCCGCCGACGTAAAGGAAAACAGGCATGTCGTATAGTATGAGCAAAGCTGGCGCAGCAGATATCAAGGCCTTGAATCTGGTGCCCATGGTTATTGAGCAGACCGCGCGGGGCGAGCGTGCCTACGACATCTATTCCCGGCTCCTGAAGGAACGCGTGGTGTTCATGGTCGGACCGGTCGAGGATTATATGGCCAACGTGGTGGTGGCCCAGCTGCTGTTCCTGGAGTCGGAAAACCCGGACAAGGATATACATCTGTATATTAATTCGCCGGGCGGCTCGGTAACCGCCGGGCTGGCGATTTACGACACCATGCAGTTCATCAAGGCGGATGTCAGCACCATGTGTATTGGCCAGGCGGCCAGCATGGGCGCAGTGCTGCTGGCCGGCGGCGCCAAGGGCAAGCGTTATTGCCTGCCGCATTCACGCATGATGATCCATCAGCCGCTGGGTGGTTTCCAGGGGCAGGCTACCGACATCGATATCCACGCACGGGAGATCCTGTCGGTGCGCGAGCGTCTCAATAAGATTCTCTCCAATCACACCGGCCAGCCCATGGAGCGGATCCAGGCCGACACCGATCGCGACAATTTCATGGGAGCCGAGCAGTCCAGGGAGTACGGCCTGATCGACCAGATCCTGGTTTCGCGCCAGGCTGACGCAGAATAGGCCCCAAAAACCGTAGATTACGGCCGGAAACACTTGTCAGGCGGGTCTGCAGGGTGTTGAATAGGAGCCGGCTGCTTTTGCGTCGGTCTGAGTATTCAGGCGATCGAAGAACTGCCGCTGACATACAGAGAAAGGACCGCAAGTCGGGGACATCGCAATGAGCAACGATCGGAACGGTAAGGGCGACGACGGAAAGTTACTGTACTGCTCTTTCTGCGGAAAGAGTCAGCACGAAGTGCGCAAGTTGATCGCCGGTCCTTCGGTATTCATTTGCGACGAGTGCGTCGAGCTCTGCAACGACATCATCCGCGAAGAGATGCAGGAAAAATCCTCGACCGGGACCAGCAAGCTGCCCAAGCCGCAGGAAATCAACAACGTCCTGGACGAGTATGTCATCGGCCAGAAGAACGCCAAGAAGGTGCTCTCCGTAGCGGTGTACAATCACTACAAGCGCCTGGAAGCGGCGCATAAGAAAGACGACGTCGAACTCTCCAAGAGCAACATACTGCTCATCGGTCCCACCGGCTCCGGTAAGACGCTGCTGGCCGAAACGCTGGCGCGCCTGCTCAACGTGCCGTTTACGATTGCCGACGCAACCACCTTGACCGAAGCGGGCTATGTGGGTGAGGACGTCGAGAATATCATCCAGAAGTTGTTGCAGAAGTGCGATTACGATGTGGAAAAGGCCCAGACCGGCATTGTTTACATCGACGAGATCGACAAGATTTCGCGCAAATCGGACAACCCGTCGATCACCCGTGACGTGTCCGGCGAAGGCGTGCAGCAGGCGCTGCTGAAGTTGATCGAGGGCACGGTCGCCTCGGTGCCGCCGCAGGGTGGCCGCAAGCACCCCCAGCAGGAATTTCTGCAGGTTGACACATCCAATATCCTGTTCATTGTCGGCGGCGCGTTCGCCGGACTGGAAAAAATTATCAAGGGGCGCTCCGAGAAAGGCGGCATCGGTTTCTCCGCGGAAGTGAAAACGCGCAGCGAGGATGTCAACGTCGGTGAGATTCTCTACGACGTGGAGCCCGAAGACCTCATCAAGTTCGGGCTGATACCCGAATTCGTCGGGCGTTTGCCAGTGGTCGCCACACTTGAGGAGCTCGACGAAGATGCCCTGGTGTGCATCCTGACGGAGCCCAAAAACGCTCTCACGAAACAGTATGCCAAGCTGTTTGAAATGGAAGGTACGGAAATCGAGTTTCGCGAGGAGGCCTTGCGTGCGGTTGCCCGTAAGGCCATGCTGCGTAAAACCGGTGCCCGTGGCCTGCGTACCATCATGGAGCATGTGCTGCTGGATACCATGTATGATCTGCCTTCTCTGGAAAACGTCCAGAAAGTGGTTATCGACGAAAGAGCGATTGCCGGTGAATCGGAACCGTACCTGGTTTACGATTCCGAGCAGGAGCAGCGTGCGGCGTCGGACTGACGTCGGAATCCCCACAAAGTCCACCGACTGGCGCCCTGCAAGGGCGCCGGATGGGCACGCGTCGACCCGAAACGCGCTATACTGCCGCGCAAGTCTCTGGTTTCATTTAATGGCCTGAAAACCGGGGCGTGGCTCAGTTCTTGCAGAAATCACACTGTGGAGATAAACCGCCATTGAAATGGCTGTTGGCGGTCCCCATATTAATCAGCCTGGGAGCTGCATGAAAACCAGCGGCTCCGCGACCAGAACCGGACACGAGGTACTCCCCGATGGAGCAGAACGAAAACACCCCTGAAAGCACCAGCAACGCGATAGCCGTGGTTCCTGTCCTGCCGCTGCGTGACGTGGTGGTTTACCCGCACATGGTTATCCCGTTGTTTGTCGGGCGGGAGAAATCCATCCGCGCGCTGGAAGCGGCGATGGATGATGACAAGCGGATTCTCCTGGTTGCCCAGAAGAGTGCCGAGGTCGACGATCCCCAGGTTGAAGACATTCACGAGATTGGAACCCTGTCGACCATCCTGCAGTTGCTCAAACTGCCCGATGGCACGGTCAAGGTGCTGGTCGAAGGCGCCGAACGCGCCAGCGTCATACAGTTCCAGACGACGGATGAATTCTTCTCCGCGCAGATAGAGCCCAAGGGTGCCGGTGAGCAGGCGGGGGAGCGCGAGGTCGACGTATTGATGCGCTCGTTACTGACCCTGTTCGATCAGTACGTGAAACTCAACAAGAAAGTCCCGCCGGAGATTCTGACGTCGCTGTCGGGCATCGACGAACCCGGCCGGCTGGCCGATACCATCGCCGCACACATGGCGCTCAAGCTCGACGAGAAGCAGCGCATCCTGGAAATCGAAAGCGTACGCGAGCGCCTTGAGCACCTGATGGGTATCATCGAAGGCGAGATCGACGTACTGCAGATCGAGAAGCGCATTCGCGGGCGCGTCAAGCAGCAGATGGAGAAGAGCCAGCGGGAGTACTATCTCAACGAGCAGATGAAAGCCATCCAGAAAGAATTGGGCGAGATGGATGACGTTCCCAATGAAACGGATGAACTGGCTGACAAGATCGAAAAGGCCGGCATGAGCAAGGAGGCCAAGACCAAGGCCCTGGCCGAGCTGAACAAGCTGAAAATGATGTCGCCGATGTCCGCTGAAGCGACAGTGGTGCGCAACTACATCGACTGGCTGGTCAGTGCACCCTGGAAGAAGCGTACCAAGATCCGCCATGATCTGGCGCGTGCGGAAACCGTGCTCGATGAAGATCACTACGGCCTCGACAAGGTCAAGGAGCGTATTCTCGAATACCTCGCCGTACAGCAGCGTGTGCGCAAACTGAAGGGGCCGATTTTGTGCCTGGTAGGTCCTCCGGGTGTCGGCAAGACCTCGCTGGGACGTTCCATCGCACGTGCCACCAATCGCAAGTTTACCCGTATGTCGCTGGGCGGCGTGCGCGACGAGGCCGAGATTCGCGGTCACCGGCGCACCTATATCGGTTCCTTGCCGGGCAAGATTGTTCAGAACCTTTCCAAGGTCGGTGTGCGCAATCCGCTTTTCCTGCTGGATGAAATCGACAAGATGTCCATGGACTTCCGTGGCGACCCGTCATCGGCGTTGCTGGAAGTGCTCGATCCGGAACAGAACAGCACCTTCGCGGATCACTATCTCGAAGTGGAGTTTGACCTTTCCGACGTGATGTTCGTGGCGACCTCGAACTCGTTGAATATCCCCGGGCCGCTGCTCGACCGCATGGAGGTTATCCGGATCCCCGGTTATACCGAGGATGAGAAGGTCAATATCGCCATCCGCTACCTGTTGCCGAAGCAGGTTGCCAGCAACGGCTTGAAGGAAGACGAACTGGCTGTGAGCGAAAAGGCCATCCGTGACATTGTGCGTTACTACACCCGGGAAGCGGGTGTGCGTAACCTGGAGCGTGAGATCGCCAAGATCTGCCGCAAGGTCGTCAAAGAGCTGTTGCTCGAGAAGCATGGCAACAAGGTCACGGTGTCACCTCGCAACCTGGAAAAATACCTGGGCGTTAAGCGTTTCCGCTACGGGCGTGCCGAGGAACACGATCAGATTGGCCAGGTTACCGGGCTTGCCTGGACCGAAGTGGGCGGCGAGCTGTTGAGTATTGAAGCCACCATCGTTCCCGGTAAGGGCCGGCTGATTCATACCGGACAGCTGGGTGACGTCATGCAGGAATCCATACAGGCGGCGACCACGGTAGTGCGCAGCCGGGCCCAGGCACTGGGTATCGAAGAGGATTTCTACCAGAAATACGACATCCACGTGCACGTGCCCGAGGGCGCCACACCGAAGGATGGTCCAAGCGCAGGTGTCGGAATGTGCACCACGCTGGTATCCGCGCTCACCAAGATTCCGGTACGCGCCGATGTCGCTATGACCGGCGAAATTACCTTGCGTGGCGAAGTGTTGCCCATCGGGGGGCTGAAGGAAAAACTGCTGGCGGCACACCGCGGTGGTATCACCACAGTGCTGATCCCCGAGGAGAATCGCAAGGATTTGGCGGAAATTCCGAAAAACGTCAAGGACAAGCTGGATATCCGCCCAGTCAAGTGGATCGATGAGGTGCTCGAGGTTGCCTTGCAGCATCCGCCCGTCCCCCTGACTTCCGGGCCCGAGGGCAAAACGGAAGAGAAAGCAAAGACAAAGGGTAAGTCCGAAGACAAGGGTAAGTCCGTTAGAACTCATTAAAACGCTGTTCGATTGGCCTGTTGTCCGCGAAATCAAACCGGATCTTCGCGGATAACAGGCTTTTTATTTGACGTATCCTTTCTCCGCTTGGTATAAAATCGCCCGTGCACTTCGGGGTCGTCCGTTAATCAGCCGTTACTTATGTCGAAGTTTCGTTCACGCGTTGAACGAGCCCCGCACACTTTTTTGCAATGATAAATTCTTATTGAGGGTCGCACTTGATGAATAAAACAGAATTAATTGATGCCGTCGCAAGCTCCGCAGATCTGTCCAAGGCAGACGCGACACGAGCCGTGGACGCAGTGGTCGACAACATTACCGAAACCCTGCGTAAGGGTGACTCGGTGACGCTGGTTGGTTTCGGTACGTTTGAAGTGCGCGAACGCGCCGCCCGTTCCGGCCGCAATCCACAGACGGGTGAAACCATCCAGATAAAGGCCTCGAAAGCGCCCGCATTTAAGGCTGGTAAAGCTTTTAAGGATGCCGTAAACTAGCGCGCCTTCCCTGGGGTGCTTAGCTCAGCTGGGAGAGCGTCGCCCTTACAAGGCGAATGTCGGGGGTTCGATCCCCTCAGCACCCACCAAGGTTATGGAGTGGTAGTTCAGCTGGTTAGAATACCGGCCTGTCACGCCGGGGGTCGCGGGTTCGAGTCCCGTCCACTCCGCCACCTTAAGAAAGCGGGCGTCCACAGGGCGCCCGTTTTTTTTCGTTTGGCTGTACAATAGCGATTGGCCAAAAATTCAAATTGCCGGTCGCCTGGCGCTGCGTTCGCAGGGCGATCACTAGAGGCGGAACTGGAACGGGGAAGAAACCACCATGTTGCAAGCAATGCGCGACCGGGCCATGGGTGTACTCGGTTGGATTATTATCGGTCTTATAATTGTCACTTTCGCCCTGTTCGGGCTGGGGTCCTATCTGCAGGATCACTCGCGTGTCTACGCGGCCAAGGTCAACGATGTCGAGATCACCCCGCGTGAGTTGCAGATGGCCTACCAGAATCAGCGCGCGAGTATGGCGCAAATGCTGGGTGACTCTTTCGACCCCGCGATGATCGACGAGCAGGCGCTGAAAAAGCAGGCGCTCGAGAGCCTGATCCGCAGGCAGCTCATCCTGCAGGCCGCGACCGCCGACGGTATGGCCGTCAGTGACCAGTTGCTGGCTGCACGCATTCACGCCATTTCCGCGTTTCAGACGGACGGCGAATTCACCCAGGACCGCTACGAGAACGTACTGCGCCGGCAGGGGCAGACGCCCGCCGAGTTCGAGCACGAGACGCGCAAACTGTTGACGGCCGAACAGCTGATCAACGGTGTCTCCGGCACGGCTTTCGTGACCGATGCGGAAATCAATCGTGCCTACAGTCTGCAGGAGCAGACGCGCAGCTTCGACTACATTACAATCCCAGCCGAGCCTCTCAAGGCGGGCATTGAGCCAAGTGATGCCGAGATCGAGGCATACTACCAGCAGCACAAGGATGCCTTTGTCACGCCGCAACGTGTGCGCTTGTCATATGTGCGCCTGAACGCCGATGCCCTGGGCAAGGATATCGAGGTCAGCGACAAGGCGGTGAAGGAACTCTACGAGCAGAAAAAGGCATCTCTGAAAACCAAGGAACAACGCCGCGCGAGTCACATTCTTTTCCAGCTGGCGCCCGATGCTGATGAGGCGACGGTCGAAAAGACCAGGGCGCAGGCGGAGAAAGTTTTGCAGCAAATCCGGGACGGCGCCGACTTCGGCAAGCTCGCCAAAGAATACTCCGCTGATCCGGGTTCGGCCAAAAAGGGCGGTGATCTCGGCTATTTCCCCACCGGTACCATGGTGCCGGCATTCGACAAGACCGTGTTCGCCATGAAGGTCGGTGATGTTTCGGACCTGGTGCGCACCCAGTTCGGTTTCCATATTATCAAGCTCAGCGATATCAGGGCCGGCAAGATCCCTGCGTTCGCCGAGGCGCGTGACCAGCTGGTCAAGGAAATCAGGCAACGGGGAGTTGACGATCTCTACTATGACCAGCTCGAGCAACTGACCGATACCGCCTACGAACATCCGGAAAGCCTCCAGGCGGCCGCCGATGCCCTCGGCCTGGAGATCAAGGTCACTGACTGGATAACCCCGGCCGGGGGCGAAGGTATCGGCAAGTATCCGGACGTGCGCGATGCCGCGTTCAGTGAGGACGTTCTAGAGGCCGGCAATAACAGTGCGCCCGTCGAAGTCGGTAGCAACGACGCTATCGTGGTGCGCGTAAAGGACCGCGAGGCTGCACATCCCACGCCGCTGGACGAGGTAAAAGACAAGGTTGTGGCGGCCCTCAAACAGCAGAAGGCGGCGCAGGCAACCGAGGAAAAGGGCAGCGAATTGCTGCAGAAGCTTGCCGACGGCGAGAGCATGAAAAGTCTCGCCGGGGCCGCCGGGCTCACGCTCACCAGCGTCGATGCGGCGGGGCGCGATGCTCCCGGGCACAATCCGGAATTGATAAGAGATATCTTCAGGCTGCCGCGACCGGATGCAGACAAGCCCGTTACCAAGGGGCTGGCACTGGCAAACGGTGACTACGCTGTTGTCCGTTTAAAGGCCGTGAATGACGCCGATCCAGCCACCATGACCGAGGCACAGCGCACGCAGCTCAAGCGTGCTTTCGAGAATGTGCGCCGCAGTCTGGCACTGTCCACCCTGGTGGATAGCCTGCGCCGTCAGGCCAAGGTGGAAATCGCCAGGGACAGCGAGTAAACCGGCGGCCGACTCGCGGTGCAGTTGAAACTTCACTGGCAAATACTGATCGCCCTGGTCCTGGCGGTCGTTGCCGGGCGGCTCAGCGGTACCGATGGCAGCGTGCTCGGCGTCACGCTTTATGCGGTCTATGGCTTTATCGGCGCGCTGTTCATGAACGCGTTGAAAATGATCATCGTACCGTTGATCATGGCGTCGATTATCACCGGGGTATCGGGTATGGGCGGCGCCGAGGGGCTCGGCCGCCTGGGTGGCAAAACTCTGCTGTTCTACATGACCACCAGCCTGTTCGCGATCCTTACCGGGCTGATGTTCGTCAACCTGCTGGCTCCGGGGATAATTGATGGCGAGCCGGCGCGCGAGGTGCTGGGTTTAAGCCAGCAGGCTGCAAACGAAGTCGCAGCAAAGGTCGCGGACCGGTCGATCACCGACTTGAGTGATGTTTTCCTCAGCATGATTCCGCCGAATGTCATTCAGGCGGCGGCCGACGGCCAGATGCTGGGGTTGATTGTTTTCAGCCTGCTGTTCGGTTTCTTCATTACCCGGATCGACCCGGACCGGGGCGCGCTGCTGGGTGGTTTCTGGCAGGGGGTTGCCGACGTCATGATGGGTATTACCGACCTGATCATGAAATTCGCGCCACTCGGCGTCTTCGGGCTGGTCGCCAAAACGGTGGCCGGCGTGGGCGCGGAGCAGATCAATGACCTGGCGGTATCGCTGGGCACCTTTACCCTGAGTGTGCTGCTGGCGCTCGCGGTGCATACATTGGTGACTTTGCCGCTGATGCTGCGATTTCTGGGCGGTGTCAGTCCGCTGGCGCACTTCGGAGCGATGATGCCGGCGCTGCTGACGGCGTTTTCCACGGCGTCTTCATCGGCCACCCTGCCAATGACCATGGAGTGTGTGCAGGACAATGCCCGTGTATCCAAGCGCACCTCGAGTTTCGTCCTGCCCCTGGGGGCGACTGTCAACATGGACGGTACGGCGCTGTACGAATGCGTGGCGGCGATGTTTATCGCCCAGGCCTATGGGCTGGAACTCAGTTTCGTAACCCAGTTCACGGTAGTGCTTGTCGCGCTGCTGACGTCCATCGGTGTGGCTGGCATACCGGCGGCGAGTCTGGTCGCCATCACCATCATTCTCGCGACCGTTGGCCTGCCGGCCGAAGGGATTGGCTTGATACTCGCAGTCGACCGGATTCTGGACATGTTCCGCACCTCGGTGAATGTCTTCAGCGATTCCTGTGGTGCGGTAATCATCGCCAGGACGGAAGGCGAGAAGGGGATTCTGGAGCGCTAGCTTGCCGGGCGGCAACAGCCGACGCCCGGCATATTGCTTATTCAGTCGTCGATTGGCGGCATGCCGGTTATGTTGTAGCCGGCGTCCACATAGGTGATTTCGCCGGTTATGCCGGAAGCCAGGTCCGAACACAGGAACGCGGCCGCGTTGCCCACCTCGTCGATGGTGACATTGCGCCGCAGCGGGGCGCTGCGTTCCATCAGGTCGAGCATCTTGCGGAAATTGCTGATACCCGCGGCAGCCAGCGTGCGGATGGGACCGGCGGAAACCGCGTTGACGCGAATGCCATCCGGGCCGAGGCTCTGGGCCATGTAGCGCACGTTGGCCTCCAGGCTCGCCTTGGCCAGGCCCATGACATTGTAGTTGGGCATGGCCTTCTCGGCGCCATAATAGCTGAGCGTCAGCAGGGCGCCGTCGCGGCCCTCCATCATGCGGCAGCCGGACTTGGCCAGTGCCGAGAAACTGTAAGAGCTGATTTCGTGGGCGACGCGGAAACCTTCGCGGCTGACCGACTCCAGGTAGTCGCCTTCCAGCTCGGTGCGCGGCGCGAAGGCCACGGAATGGACGATGATATCCAGGTGATCCCAGTAGTCGTCCAGGTGGTCGAATACGGCGTCGATTTCCTCGTCGTTGGAAACATCGCAGGGGACGGTAATTTCCGTCCCGCATTCGCCGGCCATCTTTTCTACCCGGTCGCGCAGCTTGTCATTCTGGTAGGTGAAAGCCAGTTCCGCGCCTTCGCGTTGCATGGCTTTGGCGACGCCCCAGGCGATGGAACGGTTGCTGGCGAGACCGACGATGAGCGCGCGTTTGCCGCTTAGAAATCCCATGGCTGAGTCTATCCCTCTGTGTTGGTGCTTCGATGGCGGCTAAGTTACCGGAAAATCGCGGTGACGGAAAGGGCCTGTCAAAGTGCTTGTTACGGCTCTATAATGCAGGCTCATGTGCGCGCCGGAACTGCTGATCATACCAGCATACAGAGCCTTGGAAAGGACCGTCATTGTCCTGGCAGCGCTGTTGGTTGCCGGTTGCAGCGACCAGCCCTGGAACAGCCCCTATCCGCCGCAGCAGGCGGGGCGCAATATTCTCTACTCCTCGTTCAACGAGCGCCCCAACCACCTGGATCCGGCCCAGTCCTACAGTTCGAACGAAGTCGTGTTTACCGGGCAGATTTACGAGCCACCGCTGCAGTACCATTTTCTCAAGCGCCCCTACCAGCTCGAGCCGCTGACCGTCACCCGTATGCCCGAACCCTACTACCTGGACGCAGCGGGACAGCGCCTGCCCGACAATGCCGCCGTCGAGCGGATTGCCTACAGCGTCTACGATCTCGAAATCAAGCCGGGCATCCGTTACCAGCCGCACCCGGCCTTCGCCCGCGGGCCTGACGGCGAGTATCTGTATCACCACATTGATGAAAGCGACCTGGCGTCGGTAGACAGCCTGTCGGACTTCAAGCAGACCGGTACCCGGGAGTTGACTGCCGCCGATTACGTCTACCAGATAAAGCGCCTGGCGCATCCACACCTGCACTCGCCGATCTTCGGTTTGATGTCGGACTATATCGTCGGACTGCGCGACTATGCGAAGACGCTCAAGGCGGCCGTCGAGTCCCCCGGCGCAGCCGCTTTT
>JAJDOI010000074.1 GCA_022340245.1 Thiogranum sp. | reverse complement strand
TCGCATTGCGAACGCGACGCTCTCCCAGCTGAGCTACCGCCCCGAAACGGGTTGCCAATTTGACATAAAGGCCGGCTCTTTTCAATGTTGTTGCAATATAAGTCGGGCGGGCCTTAACGCCTGGGCGGTGGGCCCGCCGCGACGGGCCGTCTTAACGCGGTTCGTGGCGGCGACGCTTACGCTGCTGTTCGGCGAGAAACTGCGCGAGCTGGCGTTGCTGTTTGCGTTCCAGTCCGACAAAGCGGGCGCCAATACGCAGCATGTGGTGAGCCGAGTTCTGGCGGGCAAAGCGTATTTCCAGTTTCGTTTGAATCGGTCGGGTGCGCGGCAGCGACAACGTCGCGCCTGCCAGTATCTCGCCGCGGCTGGGTATGTTGCGCGTGTGCAGGAAGGCGCCGACGCCGGAAGCCGACAGATCGAAAGCCTCGCCATTGACGGTTTCACCTTCCAGGTTGGGGATCCTGACCGGCACCGACAACCCCGGACTCAGCCGCAGGCGAAAGTTTTCCCGCCGCTGCAAGCGCTTCATTGCCTTGGGTAGTGCCATTTCGTAGAGCGCCAGGCCGCCGTCGGCGCCGCTTTTCAGCAGCTGGGCTACGAACTGCAGTTCCATGCCGCGCAGACGGCATTCAATGCGCAACTTGCCGTTTTTCAGCAAGGCCTGATGGGCGCTGAGAGTGCTGAGTTCGTCCAGGTAGAAGACACCGCGTTGCTCCTTGATGCCCAGTATTGCCGTGTTGGCTTCGTCCTTGCAGCCGGGTACCGTGGCGCAAAGCAGCTCGTGGTCGTGCTTCAGTTGATGCAGGACCGCCCGGATCCTGGTTGCGGATGTGACCCGGTCCTCTCCGGGGCGTCGATCTCCCTGAAAAGCCCGTTTCAGTGATGCAAGCATGATCCAGTCAGCCTCGCGGTTCAGTAAGCACCCGGGGGAGTTGAACAGCTACACGCCACAGCGGGCACGATGCGTTGCCCGTTCGTCACCGGTTGAGTTCGATTATTGATGGTATTGCCGGATAATCGGCAGCAGCCTTGAGGGCCTTGAGGATTTTGGCGCCGCCGGCCTCAGACCTTGCCGAGTTCGCGCCGGCCCAGGTCGGCCGTGGTGTCGCCACCGGATTTATACAGCGACGGGGTGCCGCACTGGCCGCGCAGAATGCCGAGCGCCTGTTCGACGTGTTGGCGGCTGGCCTCGAGAATTCCGCCGTTGGTCAGATTGCCGTTGCGGCAGGCTTCCAGGTTGCTGAGTATCTGTTGCCAGAGCCGTTTCAGGTTGTCGGCCTGCGGCAGGCGCTTGAAGCACTGTCTCAGACCTTCGGCATCGGTGGCGAAGCCGAGCTGCAACAGCAGGTCTTCACGCTGCCGGTCCAGCTGCTCGAGTTCGAGGGTGTGCTGAAGTTTCTCGCCGATGGTTTGCTCGAGGGCGTCCATGTCACGCTGTGCGAGCGCTGTACGTTCCTTGCCCAGACAGGCCAGCAGACGTTCCGTGCACTGCACTTCCTGTATTAATAGGTGTTCCAGTGCCTGCTGCGTCACTGTAGCTGCCATCGCTGTTTACCTCGCGCCCGTCAGTGCCTGTTCCAGGCTGATTAATTTGTCGGCAATTCGTTCCGGGTTGACGGCAAAGGTGCCGTTCTCGACCGCGCTGCGCACGGCCGCCACACGCTGGCTATCGACCACCGGCTGGGTGCCCAGCTGAGTTTCCAGTTCGCGCAGATGATGGGCCTGGCCGGTAAGGCTGACGCGGTCGGCGCCGCCGGACGTTTTGCCGGATGCTTCCGCGCCGGCCTTGTCGCTGCCGTTGCGCTGGTTCTCAACCGGTGCGCCCTGACCACTGACGTGCGTGGTCAATGACGCTATACGGTTGTTTTCAATCTCCATTTCAAGCTCCTCGAAGTCAATTCCACAGTCCTTACGATATCAATATCGTCACTGCTTTCAATAACTTTAGTCGCTTTTTGGCGCACCGTCATTAAAGCGTCACTTTTACGACGCCCTCCGAGACGACCACTGCCTCGACAGTGCGCCGGGAGCCCTCGGCGCGGATCCCGATGACCTCACCCGACTTGCCGTCGCGTAGCGCCTTGCCCGATGAACGTATTTTCAGCGGGCCGTTTTCGGCGATGATACTGACACGCTCACCACGCTTGACCAGCGTCGGCTCCTGCAACATGGTCGGCGTAATCACGGTGGTGGTGGCAATGGTGCGCTTGGCCAGCAGGCCGACGGCCGCCTGTTTGTCGCTGTAGTAGCCATAGGGCAGGTTGGACAGATTGCGCTCTACCAGTTCCAGGTCGCTCGCCTCAATCCGGGTGCCGCGGGCCAACGGTTGTCTGGCGACCAGCACCGGGCCGAATACGTCAATGCGGGCCGACACGTAGATACTCCAGCCGCCCTGATCGGGGCAGCGTACGCCGACGGTGGTGTTGCCCATGGCCCTGCCGCCCGGTGGCATGAAGGCTTCCAACGGCGTGTGGCAGGCCTTGAGCTGAAGGCGGTGGTCCAGCTGCCCCAGCTTGACCCGGCTGCGGCCCTGGTGCTGGTCGCCGACAAAGGCCTGCAGAAAGCCCTGCGCGGCAGTTCGGATAGCGGCATGGCTTTGCCACGTGGTTGCCGGCGGAGCGGCAACCCCTTTCAGGGGTTGCCAGGCGGCGATCGCTAACAGTATAAAAACGCTGGTGATTTTAAAATTCGGCATTATTTCCACAATCCCTGCACAGTGTCTGACAGAGCATTACGCAAGTGGTGTGCCACAATCCCGCGATGGTTAAGCTTGACGGCCAAAAGCCGATAGCCCGGCATGGATTCATTCGACAAACCAAGGGAGTAAGCGATGAGCGGCGTGTTGGCAAGTGTTGATATGCGTACCCAGCTGGCGGGCCACAACCGGCTGGAGCTGCTGCTGTTCCGCCTGGACGGCAAACAGCTGTTCGGTATCAACGTATTCAAGGTGCAGGAAGTCATACAGTGCCCGTCGCTGACCCAGATTCCGGATTCGCACCCTGTGGTAAGGGGCGTTGCCAATATGCGCGGCCGCACGGTTACGGTCATGGACCTCGGCAAGGCTATCGGCGGGCGCGGTGTCGACAATCCCCGCGAGAACTTCGTTGTTGTCACCGAGTACAACCAGTTTGTTCAGGGCTTCCTGGTGGGCGGGGTGGACCGTATCGTCAACATGAACTGGGAGGAAATCCTGCCACCGCCCAAGGGCATCGGCAACGATAACTATCTCACGGCGGTGACCAAGGTCGACGGCGAGCTGGTGGAGATTATCGACGTCGAAAAGGTACTTGCCCAGGTAATCGGCTGGAATGAGGAGGTCTCGCAGGAGTTCGTTCAGCAGGCTTCCGAGTCGCACGAGGAACGGGAAGTGCAGCCGGTCGTGCTGGTGGCGGACGATTCTTCTGTGGCCCGCAACCAGATCAAACGCACCCTGCAACAGCTGGGTGTGGAGTGCGTGCTGGTCAACGACGGCCGCCAGGCGCTCAAGCTGCTTCAGCAGTGGGCCGACCAGGAAAGCGAGATTCCCCTGCATGAGCGCCTGTTCATGGTGGTCTCCGACATCGAAATGCCGGAAATGGACGGATATACCTTTACTACCGAAGTGCGCAAGGACCCGCGCATGGTCGGCCTGCATATTTTGTTGCATACGTCTTTAAGCGGTGTATTCAATAACGCCATGGTGCAGAAGGTCGGTGCCGATGACTTCATTGCCAAGTTCCAGCCGGATGTTCTCGCCAAGAGCGTTTTGAGCCGCCTCAAGCACTGGCAGCAAGCGCGCTCGACAGCCTGACCCCCGACTTGTACTGTCAGCAGGGATGACCAGGCGGCAGTGTTTGCATCAGCGACCCGCGTGGCACGCTGATGTACGGCCTGCCAGGCAACAAAAAAAGGAACCGCCCGTTTGCCATTTGCACGCATAGACCCGGCCGAATACGACGAGTTTCGCCAGTTTCTGGAGGATGCCTGCGGCATTCTGCTGGGTGAAAACAAGCATTACCTGGTGCAGAGCCGTCTCGGCAAGGTGGCCAGCGAAAGCGGTGTCGGGTCTCTCGGTGATCTGGTCGGTCAGCTGCGCCGGGAGCGTTCCGGTGGCGCCCTGCGCGAACGGGTTATCGAAGCCATGACCACCAACGAAACCTTCTGGTTTCGGGACAACCATCCGTTCGGCATTTTGTCCGGTTCCGTATTGCCGGATTTCGTCAAGCGCAAACAACGCGCGCTGCGTCTGTGGTCGGCGGCCTGTTCGACGGGCCAGGAACCGTATTCGATCAGCATCACGATTCAGGAGTTCCTCGGCAAGAACCCGGGGGCCTTCAACGACGTCCAGATCACCGCTACCGATATCTCGCCCGCGGTGCTGGAAGAGGCCAGGGCCGGCTACTACGATGCAATGGCGGTGGCACGCGGGCTGCCGGCCGAGATCAGGACGCGCTATTTTCAGCGCGACGCGCAGCACTGGGAGGAGCGCTGGCGACTGCGCGATGATGTACGCCGCCGGGTGCAGTTCACGCGCGCCAACCTGCTCACCAGCTTCTCGCCGCTGGGGCGTTTTGACGTAATATTCTGCCGCAACGTGCTCATCTATTTCTCGGCGGAATTGAAGATCGACATCCTCAAGCGCATGGCCGCCAGCCTCAACCCGGGCGGCTACCTGTTCCTCGGCGCGTCCGAGGCGATCACGCAGTACTCGGACGCGTTCGATATGCTGCGCTGCAACCCGGGCGTGGTGTACCGCAAGAAATAGCCGCGGCCGGCGGTGGCTTTGCCACTGTTTGCCGCCCGGCGGACAGGGATTGCCGCCGGTAACCGCATGGACCGCCTTTTTCTCTCCTAAGTGACTGAAAGTTCTAGCCTGCTGTGGGTTGGCACGCAGGTTGCTGAGTGTTCTGCAACGAATGTTCGCAGGAGGTCACATGGCAATCAGTTTTGACAAGGCGCTGGGCGAAATGCCCGCTCAACTGTCCTTGTACAGTAAGCGTTCCAGTCTGCTGGCGTCCAATCTTGCCAACGCGGATACGCCGAACTTCAAGGCGCGCGATATTGACTTCCGCAATGTGTTGGCCGCGGCCTCCGGCGACCAGATGGCGTTGCACACAACGCGCCCGGGACATATCGGCGGCAGCGATTCTCTGTTGTCCGATCCCGAACCGATGTATCGCATTCCCACACAGCCTTCGCTGGACGGTAACACCGTCAATACGCAGATTGAACAGGCCGAGTTCGCCGAAAACGCCGTTCGCTATCAGTCGACCCTGACATTCCTGGGCGGCAGGTTCCAGTCGCTGAAGCTGGCCATCAAGGGAGAATGATAGATGTCCTTGTTTGATGTGTTTGGTATCGCCGGCTCGGCCATGAGTTCGGAGTCTGTTCGCCTGAACGTTACGGCCAGCAACCTGGCGAACGCTCAGAGTATCGGACCGGATGAAGCCAGCACTTACCACGCCCGGCACCCGGTGTTCTCGGCGGTGATGCAGTCGCTGCAGGGCGTCGAGTCTCCCGGCGTCGGCGTCCGGGTCGACGGCATCGTGCAAAGTCAGGCGCCGCTCGAGCAGCGTTATGAACCCGGGCACCCGATGGCGAACGATGAAGGTTATGTGTACCTGCCCAACGTCAATATGATCGACGAAATGTCGAACATGATTTCCGCTTCGCGCTCCTACCAGAGCAATGTCGAAGTCCTGAATACCTCCAAGCAGCTGATGCTTGCCACGCTCCGCCTGGGGCAATAGATCAGATAGGGTCTAACCATGATTGACACACAAAACAGCGCAACGGGGGTCGATTTCCGCACCCTCCAGGACCTCACTGCCAAGGACGCGGCAAAAGGCAAGAGCCTCGGGCAGGAGGACTTTCTGAAACTGATGACGACGCAGTTGCAGAATCAGGATCCGATGAAACCGATGGAGAACGGTAACTTCCTTGCCCAGATCGCACAGTTCTCGACGGTGCAGGGCATCGGCGACCTGAACAGTAACTTTTCCGCACTGAGCGCCTCGCTGGTATCCAACCAGGCGCTGCAGGCCACCAACCTTGTGGGTCACCAGGTGCTCGCACCGACGGGTGTCGCGGCGCTCAAGTCCGGTGGCAGCATTCGCGGCAGTGTTGAATTGCCGGCCGCGAGCGGCGATGTGGTCGTCAACGTTCGCGACCAGGCCGGCCAGGTCGTGCGGCGCCTGGAACTCGGCTCCCAGGCCGCCGGCTCGGTGGATTTCAAGTGGGACGGTCTGAAGAACGACGGCACCTTTGCCGCACCCGGGAGTTATTTCTTAAGTGCTGAGGCCAGTGTCAACGGTCAGTTTGAATCGGTTGACACTCTGCTGGCTTCGGATGTTCGTAGTGTCACATTGAGCAACAGCGGCGGTCTGTTGCTGGATCTCGACGGTGTCGGAGCCCTGGACTTCAGTGAAGTCCGGCAGATTCTGTAACCGGTCAGGCTGAAGGAGAAAGACTATGCCATTTCGTACAGCATTAAGTGGTTTGAACGCCTCGTCCGCAGAGCTGCGGGTCATCGGTAACAACGTTGCGAATGCCAGCACCACCGGCTTCAAGCAATCGCGGGCCGAGTTTGCCGATATATTCGCCACCTCCAACCTGGGTGTCACGGCCAATGCCATTGGTACCGGTGTGCGTGTGTCGTCCGTGGCGCAGCAGTTCACCCAGGGCAATGTCGGTTTCACCGACAACAACCTTGATCTGGCGATCAGTGGCCAGGGCTTCTTCATCATGAACGACAACGGCGTGAACGCTTACACGCGCGCCGGCGCCTTCGGCGTCGACCGCGACGGCTATGTGGTCAACAGTCAGCAGCAACAGCTGACGGTTTTCCAGGCCGACAACTCGGGCAATATCACCGGTGCAATGGGTCCGCTGCGACTGGATCGCTCCGACATCGCGCCGCAAGCCACGACTGCGGTTGATATCACCGCCAACCTCGACGCCTCGGCGCCGGTGCCCGGCGGTTTGACGCCGAGTTCGAGCATTGGGCTGACGCCCGCCGGTGTGCTGGATACCAACGACAGCCCCTTCACCACCGGCAACTTCAGCCTGGTTGACCAGTTCGGCAACACAGTCAACAACGCCGCCCTGCAGTTTACCTACACGGGCGCGGGCAACGCATGGGACGCCGAGCTGCTGGTCGGCGGCGCTTCCACCACGCCGCCGACGACAGCCACCAACGTCAACGTCGGAACCGACAGCATGACGCTGAACTGGGACCCGGACGGCGGCGGCGCGCAGACATCCCAGCCGATCACGGTCGATACCAGCGGTCTGGTCTCGCAGACCGTGGCGGCTGGCTCTTCCAGCGTGGCCGGTACGCCCAATGGCGCGACCCAGCAGGCCTTTGACCCGGCAGACGCCAGTACTTACAACAATTCCACCTCGCTGACCGTGTTCGACACCCTGGGTTCGTCGCACCTTGCCACCATGTACTTCCGCAAGACCGGTGTACCCAATCAATGGGAGACGCACCTGTATGTCGACGGCACCCAGCGCAGCGGTCCCGATACTATTGAGTTCTCCAATACCGGCGCCATACAGACAAGCACCTACCCCGGCAGTATCACGGTACCGGCCTTCGATCCTGGCGGTGGCGCGGCCAGTCTGTCGCTGAACCTGGATTTCGGCAACACGACCCAGTTCGGCAGTCCGTTCAACGTCAGTTCGCTGAACCAGGACGGTTTTGCCACCGGCCGGCTGAGCGGCATCGACATCGGTGATACCGGTGTGATCACCTCGCGCTTCACCAACGGTCAGTCGCGTACCCTGGGCCAGCTGGCGATTGCCAACTTCAACAACGCCCAGGGCCTGCGCCAGCTGGGTGATACCAGCTGGTCGGAAACTTTTGACTCCGGCGCGCCGCTGATCGGCTCGCCCGGGTCCGGTTCCCTTGGCCTGATCCAGTCCGGTGCGCTGGAAGGTTCGAACGTGGACCTGACGGAAGAACTGGTCAGCATGATCACCTCGCAGCGTAATTTCCAGGCCAACGCCCAGGTGATTACCACTGCGGACACCATCACCCAGACGATTATCAATATCCGTTAGGGTTTGACCGGGAGCTGAACTATGGATCGAGTCCTGTATGTGGTGGCCAACGGCGGCAAGCAGTTGATGTATGCTCAGGCGTTGAATTCGCATAATCTGGCCAATGCCAACACCGTCGGCTTCCAGCAGGACCTGGCTAACTTTCATACCCAGCTCATCGCCGGACCGGGACTGGATACGCGCGCGTACGCCACCACCGAAGATGCCGGGGTGACTTTCGACAAGGGCACCATACAGACCACAGGTCGGTCGTTGGACGTGGCCGTTAACGGTGATGGCTGGATTGCCGTTCAGGCACCCGACGGCAGCGAGGCCTATACGCGTGCGGGCAATCTGCACGTGAATGTCAACGGGCAGCTGATGACCGGGGCCGACCACCCGGTCATTGGCGAGAGCGGGCCGATTGTGGTACCTCAATACGACCATCTGGACATCGGCACGGACGGCACCGTCAGCATCCGGCCCATCGGACAGGAGCCGAGCACGCTGTCCAACATCGGGCGTATCAAACTGGTGTCGCCGGACCACGCCACACTGGTCAAGGGCGGCGACGGTCTGCTGCGCACCCGCGACAACACCCCGGTCGAGGCGGCCACGGATGTCACGCTGGTCAGCGGCGCTCTGGAATCGAGTAACGTCAACAGTATTGAGGCCATGGTCAACATGATCGCCCTGGCGCGTCAGTTCGAGGTCCAGGTGAAAGTCATGAAGACCGCCGAAGACAACGACGCCAGTTCGACGCGGATCATGAACCTGGGTTAACCCAAGGAATAACGAGGTAGGTATATGAACAAGGCACTCTGGGTAGCGAAGACGGGGCTGGAAGCGCAGCAGACACGCATGAGCGTGATTTCCAACAACCTGGCCAACGTCAATACCACCGGCTTCAAGCGCGACCGCGCGGTGTTCGAGGATTTGCTGTATCAGAATGTGCGCCAGGTCGGCGCCCAGTCCTCGCAGGACACCCGCCTGCCGTCGGGACTGCAGCTGGGCACCGGTGTGCGCACCGTGGCAACGGAAAAGATCCACACTATGGGAAACATTGTCCAGACCAACAACAGCCTGGACATTGCTATCCAGGGCCGTGGCTTCATCCAGGTCCTGCAGCCCGACGGTACCCTGGCCTACAGCCGCGACGGGTCTTTCAAAATGGATGAGACCGGTCAGCTGGTTACGGCCAGCGGCTATGTTATCCAGCCGGCGATCACCATCCCCAACAACTCGACCAGTGTCACCATCGGCTCCGACGGGGTGGTGTCGGCGATGACGGCCGGTAGCGCCACACCGACCCAGATCGGCACCATCCAGCTTGCCGATTTCATTAATCCGGCGGGCCTGCAGGCCGTCGGCCAGAACCTGTACCAGGAAACCGCCTCCAGCGGTTCGCCGTCGACCGGTACCCCGGGGCTTAACGGCCTGGGTGCGGTCGCCCAGGGTGCCCTGGAGACGTCCAACGTCAATGTGGTGGAGGAGCTGGTCAACATGATCGAAACACAGCGCTCCTACGAAATGAATTCCAAAGCCATACAGACCACCGACCGCATGCTGCAGTATGTGACCACCAACCTGTAAGGCGGATTGAAATGAGCGGGAAGGCGACATGAAACAGATCAAGTCCTACGGCAGGCTGGTAGCAGCGTTCGCGGCCGTTATCCTGTTCGGCGGTTGTGCCAGCGTTCCGCGCCAGCCCGACAGCTACCGGCCGGCCCTTCCACGGCCGGACAGCACTGCCGACACGGCGAGTGGTTCCATCTACCATGCGGCCCGGGACGTGCGCCTGTTCGAAGACATCAAGGCGCGCCGGATCGGCGACGTGATCACAGTTGTGCTGAGAGAAAGCACGTCGGCTTCGAAGTCGGCCACGACCACGGCGGACAAGGATCAGGAGACGAAAGTAGCCAACCCGACCTTCTTCGGCGCCAGCCCGCAATTCAACCTGCCTGGACTGATACCGCTCGACAGCAACAAGAATAACAACCTCGAGCAGAACCTGTCGGCAACCCGGGCCTTCAAGGGCGAGGCGGATGCCAGCCAGAGCAACAGCCTGAGCGGTTCTATTACCGTGACCATTGCCGACGTTCTGCCCAATGGCAACCTGGTGGTACGCGGCGAGAAATGGCTGACCCTGAACCAGGGCGAAGAGTACATCCAGATCTCCGGCATCGTGCGGCCCCTGGATATCAACCCGGACAACAGTATTCTCTCGACCCAGATCGGCGATGCCCGGATTACCTACAGCGGTAAGGGCTTCCTGCATGATTCCAACAGCATGGGTTGGCTGGCACGGTTCTTTAACAGTCCGATATGGCCATTTTGATGATGGCCCGATGGAGCACAGCAATGCGTAGACTGGTTATCTTCCTGGGCCTGGCGCTGTTGTCGGCAAGTGCCGGCGCCGAGCGCATCAAGGACATTGCTCATGTCGCCGGGGTCCGCGAGAACCAGCTGGTCGGCTACGGCCTGGTGGTGGGCCTGGACGGTACCGGCGACCAGACCAGTCAGACACCGTTTACCGTGCAGTCCCTGGAGAACATGCTGAAACAGTTCGGCATCATTCTGCCGCCGGGCAGTAATCCGCAGCTGAAGAATATCGCTGCCGTGTCTATTCATGCCAATCTTCCCGCCTTTGCCAAGGTCGGGCAAACCATCGACGTGACGGTGTCATCCCTGGGTAACGCCAAGAGTCTGCGCGGCGGTTCATTGCTGATGTCGCCGCTCAAAGGTGCCGACGGCCAGGTTTACGCCGTGGCCCAGGGTGATCTTCTGGTCAGCGGTCTGAATGCCACCGGCGCCGACGGCTCCAACATAACGGTAAACGTGCCCAGTGTCGGCACCATTCCGAATGGTGCCACGGTCGAACGCATCGTGCCGAACCCTTTCATGCAGGGTGATTCCATTACCCTGAACCTGAACCGCTCGGACTTCACCACCGCCAACCGCCTGGCATCCGCTATCAAC
>JAJDOI010000067.1 GCA_022340245.1 Thiogranum sp. | reverse complement strand
GCCTTGAAATCATTGATAACGGGTTGCCAGTCGCTGGGCATAGGGGTGTGGGTACAAGCCGGAAACGGGCCTCGATTGTAACACTGTGCCGCCCGATCATAGAGAAAACCCCGGTCTGCAGCCTGTTCCCCGCGGCCCCTCTGCAATCCGGGCTAAACTTACCATGCGCTGGCCCTGGCGCAGCGCCTGCAGGCCCGCCAACTGGTGGTCGTGGCGGAAAAGCGCAAGCTGGGCCAATTGCGCGACGCCTTGGTGCTACCCGCCAAATCCGGTATCGAGCTGCGCGAACTGGCCAAGGACCTGACCCGGCTGTCGCTGCCCGAGCTGCAGGCGCATCTCGCGGAAGCCGGCCTGGTGCCGGCGCGGCAGGCAGCGGCGCTCGGGCAGCGCTTGGCTTCGCGGACAAGCCCGGGCCCGCGGTTCGCCGCAGCGCATTGGCAAGCGTCGATAGCGCTTCGGCACACAGGTGCCCGGTTTTGTTTCCGCCGCCGTTCGCGAGCCGTCGGGCCCCGGCAACCACACAGGGAGGACGTTGACGCGATGTATTCACTACGCCATTTGTTAATAGCCGCCACACTGCTGGTTTCGTTCCTGCCGGCGGCCTTCGCCCAACCGCCGGATTTTCAGCCACCTGCGGCAGAAGCCGCGGACCGGCCCGCGCTTGGCGTACTCGTCGCCGAGATCCCCTTCGAACAACTGGATTCCCTGGGGCTGGGCTACGGTGTTGAGGTGACCCGCGTACTCCCCGGCAGCCCCGCTGAAGTGGCCGGACTGCGCGCCGGTGATGTTCTGGTCGAACTCGACGGCCTGCCGCTGTTTTCCGTGCCACGGCTGCGCTGGCTGGTCGGGCAGGCGGCAACAAACGTGCCGCTGGCAGTGACATACAACCGCGACGGTACCGCAACGACGGTGAAGATCACGCCACGCAGAACGCAGGCGGCCGCCCCGCCGTCGCCGCACTGGCAGCCACAAGTGACCCAGACCGCGCCGAGTTACCTGGGTGTCAAGCTGCAGGCGCTCACCCCGGGCCTGCGCAAGGCGTTCGAGGTGGCCGAAGGCACGGGAGCGCTGGTGGCCGAGGTCTACGCAGGCAGTCCCGCCGACAAGGCCGGCCTGCGCGCGGGCGATGTCATTGTAAAGATGGACCGCCGAACCATTCACGATAGCGAGGACGTTCAGCGCGTCGTGGATTATTTCGACCCGGGCGAGCCCGTCAAGGTCGAGATCATTCGCGACAGAAAAAACCAGACGCTGACCGTCGAACTGGGCGAAAGAGCCGGGGCGCGCGGCAATGACGCGTGGCGATCATGGCAATACCCCGAGCCCGGGTCGATGCCTTTCTTTGTCGACCCCGACTGGTGGCGGGAAATGGAAGACTTTATGGAACAGTGGAGGCACTACTGGGAAGGGTCCCGCGACGAAAGCGGGGCCAGAGCCCTATAGGATGGCCTGGCCCATAATCCGCAGCGTGCTCGACCGTGCCCTGATCCGGATCCCTTTCGGGATTGAACAGTTCCAGAAAGTTCTTCACCGAGCCGAAAAACAGCGGGCCGTTGAGTTCATGCACGCGTGAGCCCTGTGCATCATAGCTGTTGATATGGATGTGCTTGGCGTGTTCCCAGGCAAACACCAGTGCCGAGACGATCACGCCCACCACCACCGCGATCGCCAGGTCGGTAAATACCGTCACAGCCGACACCAGCACCAGGACAAAGGCATCGGTTGCCGGGATCTTGCCCATGATGCGCAGGCTCGACCATTCGAAGGTGGCGATCACAACAACAAACATCACCCCCACCAGCGCCGCCATGGGGATGCGTTCTATCAGGGGTGAAGCCACCAGGATGAACATCAACAGGAACAGCGCCGCGGCGACGCCGGACAGGCGCTGGCGCCCCCCGGAGTTCACATTGATCATGCTCTGACCGATCATCGCGCAGCCACCCATGCCGCCGAAAAGACCCGTGACCGTATTGGCAATTCCCTGCCCCAGGCACTCGCGATTACCGCGTCCGCGGGTGTGCGTCACTTCATCGACCAGGCTCAGCGTCAGCAGGGATTCAATCAGCCCGATAGCCGCGAGGATGAACGAATACGGCAGAATGACCACCAGGGTTTCGACATCAAACGGCACCGCGGGAATATGAAAGGCGGGCAAACCGCCCTTGATACTGGCGAGATCACCCACGGTAACGGTATCCAGATTCAGACCCAGTACCAGCAGGATTACCGCAATAATCGCCGCCAGTGCCGCGGGAAAGCTGGCTGTCAGTCTGGGCAGGAAATAGATAATCGCCATGGTGAGCAGCGTCAGGCCGGCGAAAATCGCCAGCGGCTCACCGCCAAGCCAGTGCTTCACACCGGCGGCCGACGTCACCTGGAAGTGTTGCAGCTGGGCCAGGAAGATCACAATCGCCAGGCCATTGACAAAACCCAGCATCACCGGGTGCGGCACAATGCGGATAAATTTCCCCAGCCGCAGTACACCGGCGCCCATCTGGATCAGACCCGCAAGCACCACCGCCGCAAACAGGTATTCCACGCCGTGGCCCGCGACCAGCGCCACCATCACCACCGCCATGGAACCGGTGGCACCGGAAATCATTCCCGGGCGCCCACCGAAAATGGCCGCCAGCAGGCCCACCATGAAGGCGGCATACAGCCCCACCAGGGGATCAACCCCGGCCACGAAGGCGAAGGCCACAGCCTCGGGCACCAGTGCCAGCGCCACGGTCAGACCGGACAGAATCTCGTTCTTAAAACATACGCGACTGGCGCAACCAAGCTGAAACATCAATGAGCTGCGGGGATTACCGGGGAGAAACGCCGCATAGTATATCAGAACTTGCTTATATTAAGTACAGGTGCAGCCCGGCGTACCATGCCCCCGCTCCGCGCGGGCTGTTAAACCGCGGACGGTTCAGGCTGCCCCGCTTGTGCGGTACGCCGGCCAGGCAACGGCGACACAGCACGATACAACCGCCGTGTAAAGCGACTCGCTCAGACTAAACGCAGCGCTGTACGGCCATCACCGCAGCTTTGTGAAACCGGTCACGTTTCAGCACAGCGAATCCCGCTACCGTCGGACTTACGCTCGCACGCTGGCCGGGTCTCCGTTTGCAAGGCGCTATCTATGAGTAACATCACATTCAGCGAAAGCATTTGCCTGTCGTCGGAAGACATCGATACCGATCGTCCCGCCGAAAAAACCACCAACAGCCGCTTCGTGCAGCACGGCCGCCTGTTTCGCTATGAGGCGGATTTCAGGATATTCAACGACCATTTTGTCGAGGTCAGGACAGGCGGTCTATTCAGGCACCCCCGCAGCTATGAACTCGACTGCACCTTCCTCGACCCTCATGCGAAGCGTGTTTTGCGCATCGACTGGTGGTCCGGGGGGACATTTCTGTTACTCCTGACCGGCACGATGGCGCTGCCGTGGCTCGCGGCGTCGCCGCGTATTTCGACACTCGCACTTGCGGGTTTGCTGGCGCTGATGTTTGGCGCCGCCGCGGCAGCGCTGCTGGTATGCCTGCATCGTTCCAGCGACAGCGTCGTGTTTTACACCCGCCACGGGCGGGCGCCATTACTGAGATTCCTCAACCGTAACCCGACCGCGGCAGAGCTCGAAACCTTTGTTGCCGATATATCCAACCGCATTCAACGCGCCAGGACGCAGTGGGACAACCGGCAGCAGTTTCTGAGCGCCGAGCTCAAGGAGCACCGGCGCCTGAAAGACCAGGGCATTCTCACACCGGAGAGCTACGAAGCCGTCAAAAGACGCATCCTCGGCAAGCACGGCTGACCGTTCGAGCTGCCTCACCGACTCGCGTTGCCACCGGTGAGCGGGTGAAATCCGCCGACCCCGACACTGTTAGCCGTTCAACCCTGCAGCGGGCTGCTAGCGGATAACGCCCAGCTCCCTGCCGACCGTCGTGAACGCCTCCAGCGCCTTGTCCAGATGCTCGCGGGTGTGCGCCGCCGAGACCTGGGTGCGGATGCGTGCCTGCCCCTCGGGCACCACGGGATAGAAAAACCCGACGACATAGATACCGAGTTCCAGCAGGCGGCTGGCCATCTGCTGGGCCAGCGGTGCTTCGTACAGCATGATCGGGACAATCGGATGCTCGCCCGGCTTGATGTCGAACCCGGCGGCAGTGAGCTGCCCGCGGAAATAGCGGGTGTTTTCCCGCAGGCGTTCGCGCAGCGCGTCCGAGCGGCTCAGCAGTTCGAGCGCCTTGATGCCGGCCGCGGCCAGTGCCGGGGTCAGGGTGTTGGAGAACAGGTAGGGCCGGGAGCGCTGGCGCAGCAGGTCCACCGCCGGCTGCGCGGCGGCGGTAAAACCGCCCGAGCCGCCGCCCAGCGCCTTGCCCAGGGTGGAGGTGGTGATGTCGATGCGCCCCATCACACCGAAGTGTTCCGCGGAACCGCGACCGCCGGGGCCGACAAAACCGGTCGCGTGCGAGTCGTCCACCATGACCAGGGCGTCGTACTGGTCCGCCAGCCGGGCGATCTCATCCAGCTTCGCCATGTCGCCGTCCATGCTGAACACCCCGTCGGTCGCAATCAGCCGGGTACGACTGCCGGCCGCGGCCTTGAGCTGTGCCTCGAGGTCGTCCATGTCACTGTGGCGGTAGCGAAAGCGTTTGGCCTTGCACAGGCGGATACCGTCGATGACCGAGGCATGGTTCAGCTGGTCGCTGATGACCGCGTCCTGCTCGCCGAGCAGCGTCTCGAACAGGCCGGTGTTGGCATCGAAGCAGGAGGTATAGAGGATGGCGTCATCGCTGTGCAGGAAATCCGCGACCGCCCGCTCCAGCTGCTTGTGCAGGTCCTGCGTGCCGCAGATGAAGCGCACCGAGGCCATGCCGAAGCCGTGGCTCCTGAGTGCGGCGACGGCCGCCTCCACCAGCTCGGGGTGGTTGGCGAGACCCAGGTAGTTGTTGGCGCAGAAGTTCATGACCTCGCCCGCCTCGCGGGTCGCGATCTCCACCCCCTGCGGTGTGGTGATGACGCGTTCGCGCTTGTAGAGGCCCTGCTGCTCGATGCTTTCCACCTCCAGCCGGAATCGGTTCGAATGGTTTGTCATGGCATGCTTCCTGTCATGAGCGTACGCGCAAGCGTGGGAAAGACACGGGGCGCAGCTACCGCCAGTCCAGCAGCACCTTGCCGCACTCGCCGGAATGGACAACGTCAAAGGCCTGGTGGTAGTCGGCCACCGGGAACACATGCGTGATCACCGGCGAAATGTCCAGGCCGCTGCGCAGCAGCTGGGTCATTTTGTACCAGGTTTCGAACATTTCGCGGCCGTAAATTCCCTTCAGGTGCAGGCCCTTGAAGATGATCTCATCCCAGTTGATTTCGGTTGTCGGCGGCAGAAAACCCAGCAGGGCGATGTGCCCGCCGTGGTACATGTGTTTGATCATGTCCTTGAACGCCTGCGGATTACCGGACATCTCGAGGCCCACGTCGAAGCCGTTGGACATCTGCAGGTCGCTCACCACCTCGTCGAGCGATGTTTGACTGACATTCACGCTGAGGCAGGCGGTGGTTTTACGGGCCAGCTCCAGGCGGTAGTCGTTGACATCGGTAATCACGACGTGCCGGGCACCGACGAAACCGCCGACGGCAGCGGCCATGATGCCGATCGGCCCCGCGCCGGTGATGAGCACATCCTCGCCGATCAGGTCGAAGGACAGCGCGGTGTGCACGGCGTTGCCGAGCGGGTCCATGATAGCGGCGGTTGCCGAAGGGATGTCCGGGTGCACCTTCCACAGGTTGGCCGCGGGCACCACCAGGTACTCGGCGAAGGCGCCGTCTCGGCCGCCGCCGATACCGACAGCCAGGTGACAGAGGTGACGTTTGCCGGCGCGGCAGTTGCGGCACAGGCCGCAGGTAACATGCCCCTCGGCGGTAACGCGGTCGCCGATGGCAAACCCCTCGACGCCATCACCGATGGCGGCGATTTCGCCGACGAACTCGTGCCCGATAATGCGCGGCACGTGGATGTTGCGCTGCGCCCAGCCGTCCCAGTTGTAGATGTGCAGGTCGGTACCGCAAATGCCGGTGACGTGAATCTTCACCAGCACCTCGTTGGTCCCGGGCCGCGGCACCGGCGCGGACACCAGCCAGATGCCGGGCTCGGCGCGGTGCTTGGAAAGGGCTTGCATGGTTGTCTGCATGAGTCGATCTGCCACGGGAAGTCAGGGGCAATGTTACCCGAAAATCGTGACCGCGCCTGCTTGCGGGAACGATCAGGCCCGGCGGCCTCAGCACACGCCCGGCTTTTCCCGCCGTCGGGCTCTCCCGGGACTACCGGCCCGGTGGCGGGGCAAGCTGCGCACGCAGTGCTTCGACGCGTTTGGCATTGGTGCCCATATCACTGATGCCGAGCCGCGAAGAGGAACGCACCTGAATCAGTCGGGCGTCGGGGAAAAACAGCAACTGCACATCATCGCGGAATCGCATCAGGGGTGTTTTGACAACCGCCTGCAGGAAGCGGTCGTCGTCGACGGTAATCTCCCAGTTTTCCTGTCCGGCGATCCACGCCTTGAGTTGTCGCCACTGCTCTGCATTAGCCCTGATCGGCTCGATCGCATGCACACCGCGCCCCGACTGGCTGTTTACGCAATTCGGCAGCCGGCCACATGCGGGCAGTACCTGCATGTCCGCCGGCTTACCCGGGGGGCTGGTGCAGCCGCCCAGCAGCAAAGCCGTGACCAGGGTCAGAGCGGACCGGGCGGTCGTGTTCGCTTGCATAGCGTCAGGCCTTTTCTGCCATTATTTCATACCAAGAATCTTCCCACCGACTTTATCACCATAGCGACACTGGTGCTGGTGAAACGCCTTGTCAGTCGCTTTGACGTCACCTGCAAAACGCGGATCCTGCGGCCGTTCATGGCTGTTCATGAAGTAGGCCACGTCCCAGGCATCCTGAAGCGAGAGGCTGCCGCCTTTGCCCAGGGGCATGTTGGCGCGAATAAAACTCGCGGCGGTGTTGATACGGTGCATCCCGGCGCCCCAGTTGAACGAGTCGTTGCCCCACAGCGGCGGAAACACGATTTTGCCTTCGGCTTTGGTCCCCTGCCCGTCGGCACCGTGACAAAGGGCGCAGTTCCGGGTATAGACTTTCCGCCCGCGCTCGAAATCCGGCGGTTCCGCCGGCTTGTCGAGTGCGGGATAACCGCGGCCCGGCAGGTCGGTGTTGGTCGGCGCGCCGCTCGCCAGCCAGAAGGAATAGCTCATGATGGCCTTGAGTTCATCGCTGTCGGCCGGCGGCGGGGTGCCGTTCATGCTGTAGCGGAAACACCCCTGTATGCGCTGTTCCATGGTGTTGACCATTTTGTTCTTGCCGCGCCAGGCCGGGTATTTGACCCACGCCGCCCATAGCGGCGCCGAATTGGCGAGACGCCCGGCGTCGAGGTGACAATTGGCGCAGCTGAGGTCGTTACCGACATATTTACCCGCATATTTTCCGGTGTCGGTAAATATGCGCTTGCCGAGACGCACCAGCTTGCCGAATTCATCGTCGGGCATACTGTCGTCCGCCGGCGGTTGATAGGGTGCAACGCTGATCGGTGCGGTGACCGCGGTTGCGTGCGGCACATCGGCGGCCAGCAGCGTCGCGCCCGGCGACAGGCACAGCGTCCCCAGGCAGGACATTGTCAGGAATCGGTTCCACATCGGGCAATCTCCTTGTTACTTTTCGGATTGTGCGGCCAGGTACCGGGCAACGGCATCGATTTCATCCCTGCTCAGCGACTTCACCACCGATTGCATCAGGCCAAGCGGATCGTTGCTGCGCGCCCCTGTCTGCCAGGCGACGAGTTGATTGCGAATATAGGCTTCGGGTTGACCGACAACGGGCGGAAAGTGCGGCGCCACCCCCCGGCCATCCGCGCCGTGACACCGGAAACACGCGGGCACCCCCGCCGCCCATTTGCCATTCCGGGCCAACACTGCACCTTTGCCGGATACGTCTGAGGGTGTTGCAGCTGAACCCTTCAGCCTGTCGTTTGGCAGGCCGGAAAAATACTCGGCGACGGCGGCGATGTCCTGCTTGCTCAGGCTGCCGGCGATGGGCTGCATGACGGCATTCTTTCGGCTGCCGCTGCTGAAGGCCGTCAGCTGGTTCCTGAGATAGTCCGCCGATAAACCGGCCAGGTAGGGATAGCCCGCGTCGGCATTGCCTTGCCCCTGCTGTCCATGACAGGCGATACAGGCGGTGGCGCCCTTGCCATTACCCTGCGTCGCGATTGTCTGGCCATCCGGGCTCGCAGCAAACAACCAGGGTGATGCTGACAGGGCCAGCAACAGGAGTGGTATACGGGTCAGGTTTTTGTTCATGATAGATCCTGCATAATTGTTTGACGCAACGGGTACAGCATAGCGTCCGGATAAACAGCCTCATTGAGATTTCTCAATGAAATGCCTGGCGCGCGGACTCGCCGGTTAGCCGTCTGAACGCCCCCTCACTGCAATGCCAGTGCGGCCGGGTTTCGAATAACCCGTGACGTCGCCGGACGGGGACAAATATAACAGCTACAATCGTTCATAATGGTTAGGCATAATGCCGTCGTCAACACATTCATCAGAAAATACAACCCGCTCCCGGAAGCTGGCATACACATTGCTGTACAGCTTCTGATCGCGGTTTCAGGCGTCTGTCGTGGACGCTGAACCCCTGGCCGCAGACAGGGTCAGGTGGAAACGTGGTTGCTGAGGTCGGCACGCGTCTCTGGCGTTAATGCAGAGTCTCAAGGAGAAGAAGATGCACCAGACATGGAAAGACAGTATCTACCGGCAACGCGAACAGCTGGCGTATGAACTCCGGGAACCCCTGACACAACTGGGTGCGCAATGCGCACCCGCATGGGGCGACAGGGAGCATCTGAACGGGATCCTCGCTGAGAGGCTGGAGACGGTTCCCTACTGCAGCTGTCTCTATATGCTTGGCACCGATGGCGTACAGGTCTGCGACAATATCGGTCCGACCGGGATCGTGCCCGGGCACTTTGGGCGTGACCGTTCGCAACGCCCCTATATGAAAGAACAGGTGCCAGCCTGGGGTTTTCTGTTGTCCGATGCCTATATCAGTCTTCTGACGCACCGGCCCTCGCTGACCGCGCTGCAAGTGGTTCGGTCGGACCAGGCGATGCTCGGCCACCTCGGCGCCGACTTCGACTTGCGCAATCTGCCGGTCACCTCCGAGCTGTACGAAGAACCCGGGAACTGGCGACAGATCAAGGGAGACCCGGCGATCAGAAGCAACCTGTTTCAGCAAAACCGGGTTGAAAGCCCCATGGACCGCAACCTGGAGCAGACCCTGTCCATCCTCGAAGAGCTGATGGCCGAACGCGGCATCTTCCAGTGCGAGATCAGCTTCTCGAGTAGCCAGGCGACCATCTGGGTGGTGGACGATCCGTTCCGCTACCGCATACTGGATCACGAGGCGCTGGCGGATACGGATATCTGCCTGGTCTATCCGAGCCGGCCCTATCCCGACAAGGCGCTGATCCCCGCGGCGGATATTGCCCGGGTGCTGGACACCATGCAGGCACTGCGCCTGGCCGACGAGACCATCTATCTGCGCCAGGCGTCGATCAACCTGTTCAATGGCTTGGTCAGCCTGACCTTTTCCTGCGACGGCACGCAATGCATGCGCTACGACGAGTTGCTGCAGAAGGATCGCGCCTTCTGGTTCGGAAACGCGGCATGAAGGTGACTAGCTGAGGTCCGGGGTGCTGCGCGGGAAGCCGCCTGACGTATCCAGGCGCTGAATCATCGGGTGCAGGCAACAATATGCATCAAACGTACATTGGCTGCCTGTCGAGCAACCGTAACCAGCCGCGGGCAATACGATAGATGAGCCAGATGGTCAGTACGACCAGCAGTCCTATGCCAACCGGGGCACCGACCAGCGTCACAATCAGCAGCACGGCAACCAGCAGCCATGCCAGCGCAAACCAGAAGGTGCGGATCTGCCAGCGAAAGTGTGATGCCACCCAGCTTCCGCGCGCATCACCGCGTTTCACATAGTTGAGAATCACCGCGATGATCGACGGCAGGCTCCCTACGAAGCCACCGATCACGGTCGAGGCCCCCACGATACCGAGCAGGATAGCAAACGAATGCAGGCCATAGACGATGTGCGCGGCCATCAAGGCAGAGTGCCGGGGTTCGCTGTTAGTATCCTCAGCTGGTGACAAAGCGTTTCTCCACAGGTGGCAAGCCGGGCTCGCCCGGCCAGTGTACCGATTTTTTCCCCGGCAACCCACCCGCCCGATCGAGCGCCGCCCGTGTTACTGTTGCGCTGTCGACGGCTGTGGAGCTGGTGACCGGACCCATGGACCTGATCCTTATCGCCCTGCTGGGGCTGCTGCTCGCGACCCTGCTGGCATTCTTCCTGGGTGTCATTCCCTACCCGTACGGCCTGATCGTCCTGGCGGCCTTGATTGCCGCGCGCATCCTGTATCTGCGGGGCCCGCGCAAGCCGCGCTGATACCTTCGCACCGGTTTCGCCAGAACTTCAGTTTGTTGTTCCGCTTATCCCTGGAGACGCCTGGTATCCGGCGGTTTTTCCGCTCTCCCGCAGCGATCACATCAGATCATCGACACCCCGGTGATCAGAGCATCGATACCGTGGCCGTCACGATTCCGGTAAACTGGGTCGAGCCTGAAGCCATTGACGCATTGATGCGACCCGGAGCCTGTCATGCAAAAATTATTGTCGTTCGCCGCGCTTGTTACAGCCTCGCTCATCACGATCACAGTCGAAAACGCCTGGTCGGATGAAACAGCGCCGGGCTGGTATCCGCCGCCACCCGGCCGCGGCGGGTACGTGCAACGCTGGCAACAACCGCCGCGATGGACTGCGTCCCCATGGGGCTACGCTCAGGTGCCGCCTGGCTACCCGCCGCGCGGCGGATACCGGGTCGCCCCTGGCGTGCCACCGGCAGCGCAAAACCCGCTCAGCGCTGAACTCGAACAGACGCAGGAACAATTGGCAGCGAAAACCAGCGAACTGGACGAGGCCCATGCAACGGTGGAACAGTTGCGGACCAGGCTTGAACACAGCCTTGAAACGGAACAGGCACTTGGTCAGAAGGTGATGGCCCTGAGCAGCGAGCGAGATACCCTGCAGGCGCACATGACAGACCTGACCGGAAAACTGAACACCACCACCTCTGCGCTGGAACAGCATCGCCAGCAGAGCGCCAACGATCAGGCGCAAACCCAGGCGCTGACCGCCGAACGCGACCAGCTGCACAGCGATCTCGCCGCCCGCGACGAGCAACTGGGCAGCTTGCAGGCGGAACTCGAGGCGGCCAAGCAGGCCTTGCAGCAGGCGCAGACCGAGACCACCACCTCCACCCAGGCCCT
>JAJDOI010000029.1 GCA_022340245.1 Thiogranum sp. | reverse complement strand
CGGCGAATGTCGTCTTGTGGCCATGACGGGCGGGTTGTCGGTGTCCGGCGGTTTTACCGGCGGTTCTCCGGGGTCCGGCGGTTCCACAGGTGGTTTCGCCGGGCCCGGCGGGTTTCCGGGTGGCTTGTCCGGACCTGGCGGTTTTACCGGCGGTTCGCCCGGCCCCGGCGGTTCTACAGGCGGATGCTTTGGGTCGGGCGGCCCGCCAGGGGGACGTTGTGACAGTCGGGAACGCGCCCGCAATGGCGCCTGGATGCCCGCCCGGCCGACGCGGCTTGCGCTGCGCTGCGTTCCCCGGTTGCAGTTATAGGGTTGTTCACGTTTCATGCTATATACAGTGCCAAAACACCCGGTCCGCAGCATTGAAAAATGTCAATGACGCCGGTCAGCTTGCGGCAGTCGCGACAACGCGATGCTAGCGGTGCATGGGCCCGGCGACGCACACGTCGGTGTCACAAACGCACGGCGACGCGTTTTCACCAGGCGATACGGACAGCTTTCCTCCGGCTGCTATACTGCCCACTGAGGCTTGACAGCATGGCGCCTCGCAAAAGGCGGTTGTCACTGACTCACGTCTCGCCCTGGCGGCTTACCCGGCGAGGCCCTGCACGGAGCAGAACCATGGCCAAGCGTAAAAGTCAGGGCCAGTTGTCGGGAGAAGAGGAAGAGGATGCGGTCCGCCGCTCGGCGCCACGCGCCGCCGTGGTGTTCGAGGCCATTCGCCACGAAGCCATGGATGAGTTGGAACGGCGCAACTCTGCGCTGTTCTGGTCGGGTCTTGCCGCGGGCCTTTCCATGGGCTTTTCCTTTATCGCCGAGGCGCTGCTCGAGTCAGCCCTGGCCGATACAGACTGGCGACCGCTGATTTCCAAACTCGGTTATTCGGTCGGCTTCATGATCGTCATCCTCGGGCGCCAGCAACTGTTCACGGAAAACACCCTTACCCCGGTGATTCACGTCCTCCAGGAGCGTCGGATCGCCGTGCTGTTGGGCGCCCTGCGCCTGTGGGGCGTGGTGCTCGGGGCCAACGTTCTGGGGACGCTGATATTCGGGGTCGGTCTGCACTATGCCGATGTGTTCGGTGCTGCGCAAAGCGCCGCACTTGCCGACGTTGCGGGGCACGCCGTCGCGGCGGGGTTCCGCGAAACCTTTTTCTCGGCAATCCTTGCCGGCTGGCTGATCGCCCTGATGGTCTGGCTGTTGCCCGCCGCCGAGACCGCGAGGGTCGGCGTGATCATTATCATTACCTATCTGGTCGGTCTCGGCGGTTTCTCGCACATCATCGCCGGATCCGTCCAGGCTGCCTATGCACTCGCCGCGGGATCTACGACCCTGGGCACGGTGCTGGGCAGTTTCTTCCTGCCCACGCTGCTGGGCAACATCATCGGCGGGGTGGCGCTGGTGGCGGCGTTGAACTACGCACAGGTTTCTCCGGAGGACTGAAGCGGGCGCGCTGGACCGCGCTCGGTTGAGAAATTTCAATTCCTGTCCGATCGCATCGCGCGATCAGCGCACACTCGCAGTGTGGGGTTATCAGGATTGCCGGGCTTTGCGGCCGCGCCGCTGGCGTCTGAGTAACCAGCGACTCAGCCACCAGGTGCCGGCCCCAATGACGACCGCCAGCAGCAGCAGGCTGGCGAACCGGATCGTCTCAGGTGCGGCGATGGCGGTAACCACCTGGTCGGAGAACAGGGTGAGGGCGAGAACGCCCGGCGCCATTCCCAGCAGCGTGCCGAGGGCAAAGTCCCGGAAACGGATGTGCGAGGCACCGGCGACGAGATTGATGACACTGAACGGGGCGACTGGTACGACGCGCAGGGTGATGATGGCAAGCAGGCCCTGCTGCGCCAGGCGGCGGCTGACCCGTGAGACCCAGCGGTCCGAGAGGCTGCGCACGGCGTCGTGGCCGAGGTACTGGCCGATGGCGTAGGTAACCAGGGCGCTCAGCTCCGCGCCCAGCAGCGCGTAGGCAAACCCGTACGCGGCGCCGAACGCGACGCCGGTGGCGACGATCAGTAACGTGATGGGAAAGATCAGCAGGCCGGCGACGATGTAGATAACCGTCACCAGCAGCGGCGCGCTCCAGGTGCCGCGCAGGCTCCCGAGCCGGTCGATGCCGGCCTTGAGATCCATCCATTCGCCCAAAGGCGTCCAACGCCAGGTTGCGGCGATCAGTAGTGCGACGACAAGCACTGACGCCAGTGCGATCAGCGAGCGCCTGGCCGGTTGCTTCTCGTCATCGGCGATCAGCTGCCGGGCGAGCTCGTCGGCATCAATCGGGGCTTCCGGATCGGTGAGCTGCGCGTCCGGCACCAGCGCATCCAACTCCTCGGTTATGCAAAACTCAAAAGGTTTCAGCGTGCGCCCCGGATGACTCAGCGTGTCGATGGCGCGAACCATCGAGTCCTGCTCTGCGAGGGCCTGCTCCACGGCGGCTGCCGTGACGTCGAGGTGCTCGGCCAGCAGGCGGTTGCGCAGGGCCGCGATAGCCCCGCGAATTCGCGGCTCGTCCCCGGCCTCGATGGCGAGGTCACACTCGGTGTCGAGTCCCATGGAGCGATTATTGAAGTTGGCAGAGCCCACGCGCAGCAGTACGTCGTCGATGACAATGACTTTCGCATGCACATTAATGCACTGCGTGCCCAGACCCGGGACGTGCGGGTAGTAGACCCGCAGCCGGTCATGCTCGTCGGCGGCGTTGATTCGCTTGATCAGCCGTTCGCGCAGGACGTCCATGGTGTTCTGCGACAACCAGCCCACGGTGTGTTGCGGCAATATCACCACGATCTCCGGGCCGTCGTCTTCGGCCAGGCGTGCGGCCAGAGCGTCGCCGATGCTGTGCGCAGTGAAATACTGGTTCTCGATGTAGATGGTCTTGCGCGCGGCGGCGATAGCGTCGAGCAGCAGCTGCTGGACTTCCTTGATCGCTTGCCGATCCTTGTACTCGGGACAGGTGCGGGCGATACCCACGGGTGCCCCGGCGAGATCCACGCGGACGTCCTCGGGCCAGGGGTCGCTGTCGTCGGCTGGTTGGGGTGCATCGAGCCGCTGCCCGGTCGCCGTGTGCCAACGCTCGCGCGCCAGCTCGCCGAGGGCCCTGGCGACGGAGCCACTCACCATCAGCTGGATGTCGTGGTAAGGCTGCGGAATGGTACTGTCGATATCGCGGCGTCGCGGATCATCGGGCCGGTGCTCGGAGGTATCCCAGCGGCCGAGGGCGAAATCCAGCCCTCCCGCGAATGCCACGCGGTCGTCGATGACAACGATTTTCTGGTGATGTGACCCACCCACAGGGTGCTGCGCGTCCAGGCGGAAATGCAGACGCCGGTGACTGGTCCAGTCCATCTTGTACGACGGCAGCCATTCCCGGTCGGTGGCATAGATCATCGCGAAGTCCCAATCCAGGACGTGGATCTGGAGGCCCTTCTTGCGCCTGACCAGGCTGTCGAGAAAATCCCGCAGGTTGGTCGGAAGACCGTCCGAGGTGCCTTCGCGTTCGAGTTCGAAACGGCCATCGACATCCCAGCCTATTATCAGCACCGAGCGTTGCGCGTTTTTTGCTGCCTCGCGGAAGGCATGAAAATAGGCGGCACCGTCCACCAGCAGGCTGAGACGGTCAGCGTGGTCGACACGCCAGCAGTTCTCGCCCGGATTCAAAATGGTCGATTCGCTCATTGCGACACAGGGTCCGCGCAGGGCGGGCCGGTCAGCCGCGCCAGCCACCCAGGGAAATGCGCGATACCGGTGGTGGCAGCAGCGAATGCTTGCCGGAAAACACCGGGTCGTGCAGCGCGGCTCCGGTAGTCGCCGCGCCATCCGGACACATCGTCGGGATTGCGCCGGTTCGCCAGCTTTGTACGCATTTCTGCCCTTTCTGGTTGTTATACAATTGATTTCATGGCGATGGTAAACGCATACAAGCGCGCCGGCATTGAAAACAATCAATCGCCGAGGGGGCGCCCAGCGACGTGGAAAATCGCGTTATCATGGCCCCCATGTTGTCGCGCACGAGGTTCATCACCGGGACGATCGTTTCTGCTGTGTTCAGCGCGCTGCTCGGCTGCGGCGAGCAGGTCGAGCAAATCCCTCGCCTGCGCTGGTATGTATTCGCCGAGCGGTCGGGAGCCTTTGAGCAGGCCGCGCAAGACTGCGCCCGCGCAGCGCACGGCCGTTACGACATCGAGCTCGCAGCGTTGCCGACCGACGCTGACCAGCAGCGCGAGCAACTCGTGCGCCGCCTGGCCGCGGGCGACCCGGACATCGACATTATCGGCATGGACGTCATATGGACGGCCGAGTTCGCGCAAGCCGGCTGGGTGCTGCCCTGGCAGGGCGAGCCTGCCCGCGAGGCCCGCGAGGGCAGGCTCGCCAGCGCGGTCGCCAGCGCAACCTACCAGGGGCGCTTGTGGGCGGAACCCTTCACCACCAACACCCAGCTGCTCTGGTATCGCAGCGACCGCGTGGACACACCGCCGAGTACCTGGGATGCGCTGTTCGGCATGGCTGAGCGTCTCGGCGCGGACGGCACCATCGAGGCCCAGGGCGAGCGCTACGAGGGACTCACCGTGTTTTTCGTTTCGCTGCTCGCGTCGGCCGGCGGATCAGTGTTGACGTCCGATGGGCAGCATGTGTCGCTCGAGGAGGCGCCCACGCAACGCGCGCTGGCGGTCATGCGACGGCTTGCCAACTCGCCGGCCGCCGATCCCGCACTGGCCACCGCGCGCGAAGACCAGGCCAGGCTGGCCTTCGAAACCGGCGATTCCAGCTTCATGATCAACTACACCTACGTCTGGCCGAGCGCCAGGGCCAACGCTCCCGAGGTTGCGCGTCACATGGCCTGGGCGCGCTGGCCCGCGGTCATGCCGGGGCGGCCGAGCCGGGTCACCCTGGGCGGTATCAACCTCGGCATCGCCGCCTACAGCCGCCATCCCGAGCTGGCGTTCGAGGCCGCCGCCTGCATTGCCTCCGCGGCGAACCAACGCATTGCGGCCACCCGTGGCGGGATGCCGCCGACCATCGCCGAGCTCTATGACGACGCGGACGTTCGCACGACCTTCCCCTTCGCCGGACTGCTGCGCGACACCCTGCGCGATGCCGTGCAGCGGCCGCAGACACCGCTGTATGCCGACGTGTCGCTGGCCATCAGCCACACCCTGCATCCCATGCGCGATATCGATCCCGCCAGAGACGCCGGGCGCCTGCGCGAGGCGGTGGGCCGGGCATTGCGCTCCGAGGGCCTGCTGTGAGCCGGCGTGCGGCCGCCGAACACCGGCTCGCCTGGCTGCTGTGCGCCCCGGCGGTGATCGCCATGCTGGTGGTGACCGCCTGGCCCATGCTCTATGCCGTCTGGCTGTCGCTGTTTCGTTACGACCTGCGCTTTCCCGACCAGCGCCAGTTTGTCGGGCTCGACAATTACCTGAGTGTGCTGGGTTCCGAGACCTGGTGGCAGGCCCTGTTCAACACACTGCTGATTACCGTGGGCTCGGTGTCCGTTGAGCTCGTGCTCGGGTTTGTTTTCGCCCTGGTCATGCACCGCGCGCTCATCGGCAGGCGGCTGGTGCGCGCCTCGCTGCTGGTGCCGTACGGGATTATCACTGTGGTGGCCGCCATGAGCTGGCGCTTCGCGTTCGATCCCACCACCGGGTTCGTTAACGCCCTGTTGGGGCTGGACGGGGCCTGGCTCGCGGAGCGCTGGTCGGCTTTCTTCGTCATCATTCAGACCGAAATCTGGAAAACCACGCCTTTCATGGCGCTGCTGCTACTCGCCGGCCTCACGCTGGTGCCCGAGGATCTGCTGCGCGCGGCGCGTGTGGATGGCGCGAATGCGCTGCAACGCTTTTTCAGGATAACGCTGCCGCTGATGCGCCCGGTGATCATGGTCGCGCTGCTGTTCCGCACCCTGGATGCGTTTCGCATCTTCGACACGGTGTTTGTCCAGACGCGCGGCGCGCAGGGCACCGACTCGGTGTCGATCGTCGGCTACAACACGCTCATCGCGCGCCTGAACCTCGGCCTCGGTTCGGCGGTCTCGGTGCTCATCTTCGTCTGTGTACTCGCCATCGCTGCGCTCTATATCAGGGGTTTCGGTATCGACCTGTCGCGTCGGGAGGACGCGTGAGCGCGGCCGGCGCGAATGGCGGGCGGGTGGAGCGGCTGTTCTGGGGCGTGGGCAGCGCTGTGGTGGTGATCTATGCGTTGCTCCCGGTGGCCTGGATTGTGTCGTTGTCGCTCAAGCGCAGTGCCGACCTCGGCGACAACCGTTTCCTGCCACGTGTCGTGAGCCTGGAACACTACGCGACGGTGTTCCGCGACCCGCAGTTTTCCGCCGCTTTGTGGAACTCCATCGGCATCGCCGCGATTTCGACCCTGGCCGCGGTGCTGCTGGGTGCGTTCACGGCCTACGCCGTTGTGCGCCTGGAGTTTCCCGGGCGGCGCCTGATCCTCGCCGGCGCGCTTGCCATCGCCATGTTTCCACCGATTTCCATCGTCGGTCCGCTGTTCAACACCTGGCGCACGCTCGGCCTCTATGATACCTGGGCGGGGCTGATCCTTCCCTATATGACTTTCACGCTGCCGCTGGCCATCTGGACCCTGGCGGCGTTTTTCCGCGAGGTTCCCTGGGACCTGGACAAGGCCGCGCGGGTCGACGGGGCCACCGCCTTCCAGGCGTTCGTGCATGTCATCGCGCCGCTGGCGGCGCCGGGGGTGTTTTCGGCCGCTATCCTGGTGTTCATGTTCGCCTGGAACGACTTCCTGTTTGCGGCCTCGCTCACCTCCACCGATCAGGCCCGCACCGTGCCCGCGGCCATTGCCTTTTTCACCGGAAGCTCGCGCTTCGAACAACCCACGGGGTCGGTCGCCGCGGCTTCGGTGCTGGTGACCGTGCCGGTCATTATCGTGGTGCTGCTGTTCCAGCGGCGCATCGTCGCCGGGCTCACCGCGGGGGCCGTCAAGGGATAAGCGCATGAGTGACATCGAGCTTCGCAACCTGAGTAAGCGTTTTGACGGCACCACCGCGGTAAAGCACGCCAGCTTCAGCATCCACGACGGCGAGTTCTTCATCCTGGTGGGTCCTTCCGGCTGCGGCAAATCCACCCTGCTGAATATGATCGTTGGCCTGGAAGACGCCAGCGAGGGAGAAATTCGCGTCGACGGCGAACGGGTCAACGACCTCGACCCCAAGGACCGCAACATGGCGATGGTATTCCAGAGCTACGCCATCTATCCGCACATGACAGTGCGCGAGAACATGGCCTTTCCCCTCAAGCTCGCCAGGTTACCGAAACAGGAAATCGACAGCCGCGTGGCGAAGGCCGCGGGTATTCTCGAGCTCGGCGATTTACTCGACCGCAAGCCCGGTGCCCTGTCCGGCGGTCAGCGCCAGCGGGTGGCCATGGGGCGCGCCATTGTGCGCGAGCCCAGGGTGTTTCTGCTCGACGAGCCGCTGTCCAATCTCGACGCGAAACTGCGCGTGCAGATGCGCACCGAGATCGCCCGCCTGCAACGCAGGCTTGGAACTACCACGGTCTACGTGACCCACGACCAGACTGAGGCGATGACGCTCGGCGATCGTGTCGCGGTGCTGCGCAGGGGCGAGGTATTGCAGATCGGTACGCCACGTCAGCTCTACGAGCAACCGGAAAATCTTTTCGTCGCGGGCTTTATCGGCTCACCGGCCATGAACTTCCTGCCAGCCCGCTTCAACGCTGGCCGCCTTGAGCTTCCTGTCGGTTCACTCGAACTTGCCCGGGACCTGCGCGCGGCCGTGGCGGCGAGTGAAGGGCCCCTGGTCGCCGGCTTTCGCCCTGATCATCTGCGCGCTGTCGGCGACCGGGCGCAGGCGGACCTGTGCTTCGCGGCGCGCGCCGACGTCGTCGAATGGCTGGGCGCGGATGTCTTCGCGTATTTCGATGTGACGCTGGAAGGTTTCGAGGCGGTGGCGTTGCCCGAGGACCTGGACATCGAAGCCGGCCGTCAGGGTCGCAGTTCCCTGGTCGCGCGCATCGACCCCGCTGCGGGCCTGAAAGAAGGCGATACGCTGGACCTCGGCGTTGACGCCGCGCAGGTGCAGGTCTTCGAAGCCGGCAGCGGTCGCAACCTGAGCCTGAGCGGCCGCCTGGACCAGGCCTGAGCCGGGCGGCGACGCTGCCCGGGGTCGGACAAACGTCCGGATTGAGCCGGTATTGAAATTTTTCAATGCGCGAAGGCGGACTCCCGCTGTTCAATACGCGTCATGTATTCGGAGACACGACAACATCACGGGAATCCGGCGATGACGACCTGGGTTGTGCTCACCGATGGTGAGCGGCTCAGGGTTGTTGAAATCGCGCAGCCGGGCGACGGGCCTGAAGAGGTGGATATCAGTCGCCTGACGGGGGTGCCGGCAGATGGCGCGGTGCTGGGCAGCCCCCGCGTTTGCGCCGGCCTGCACGACAGGCACAGCCCGGGGATGGCGTTGAACGCGAGTCCCGTGTTCGCAGAGGTCGCCCGAGTGGCCGGCGCAGGCCTGGAGCAGGCGCAACGACGCGGCCTGTTTGACCGTTCCGTACTGATTGCGCCGCAGGACGCGCTTGGCGTACTCGTGGACAGTCTCAGTGCGGATGTCCGCGAGTCGCTGATGCTGGATCTGGAGGCCGATATGGTGGAGGCCGACCCGGCCGTGATTCGAGCCAGTCTGCCGCTGTGAGTGCCGTTGTGAACCGGGCAGGGCCAACCCAACCGCTGCAAACGGCACGTGAGCTGGCAGGGTGTACGTTGCTCTGCGCCGACGGTGAAATCGGCGGCATCGAGGCGTTCCTGTTTGATGACACCAGCTGGGTGGTGCGCTATCTGGTGGTAACAACCGGCGCCCGCCTCACCGGGCGACGCGCCCTGGTTGCGCCGGTCGCCGTCGGCGACATCGATGCGACCAACAAGACGATCTGCATCGAGCTGACCAGCATGCAGATCGAAAACAGTCCGCCAATCGACACGCACGCACGGGTGTCGCGGCAGGACGAGGTGGATTACTACAATTACCACCATTGGCCGCCGTACTGGGAGGTCGGCCCATCGCCCGCCCAACCGCGAACAACGGCAACCGAACCGGGGGGGATGCGCGTGCGCAGCAGCACAGCGCTGACCGGTTACTCGGTCGCGGCCCGCGATGCTGACATCGGATATGTAGACGATGTCGTTATCGACACCCGCTACTGGGCCATCCGTTATCTGGACGTTGATGCCGGCCACCGGTGGCCGGGCAGGCATGTGCTTGTTCACCCGGGCTGGGTCGAGCGCGTGAGCTGGACCGACAGTGGGGTAGCGGTCGACCTGGTATGCGATGCGATAAAAGCTGCGCCCGCGCTTGATGCTTCCGGGGCGATCAACCGCGACGACGAGGCGCGGCTGTTCAAGCACTACGGGCGCCCGGGGTATTGGAATGCGGGGGGCAGGCCCGGATCGTGGTCCGGCGGGCCCCCGCTGAAATGGCGAGATCGTCGGAAAAAATGAAAAGCCGGTAGGCGACAGCGGCCGGCGTCGCAGCGGACCGGTTCACCCGACAGGCCGGTGCTGACGGTGAGCCGGATGCAAGGAAACATCCCTGATGTCCTCGTCTCGTGGACTTGTCAGCACCTGGCTTATGGTCGTGAGGGTGTTGCGCAATCAACCCAGTGTGAAATAAAAGCTCGCTCCTTTGCCGGGCTCGCCGGACGCCCAGATCTGTCCGCCGTGGCGTTGTACGACACGCTGGACGGTTGCCAGTCCGATGCCGGTGCCTTCGTAATCCTGGGAGTTGTGCAGGCGCTGAAAGGGGTGAAACAGTTTGTCAACGTAGCGCATGTCGAAACCGACCCCGTTGTCTTTGAGGGAAAAAACGGTTTTTTCCTCTTGGGTCGTGGTGCCGAATTCAATGGACGGCTGTTCGACCTTGGCCGTGTATTTCCAGGCGTTGCCCAGCAGATTCTCCAGGGCAACACGCAACAGCTTGGCGTCGCCTTCAACGGTTACGCCGTCGGCAATCGTCGCAGTAAGCTTGCGCACGGGGTCCGCGCGGCGCAGCTCTTCCAGAATGTCTCTGACAAGGCCGCTTAGATCAATCTGTTCGCGCTGCAGTTCCTTGCGGGTGATACGCGATAACTCAAGAATGTCGTCGATTAGATCGGCCATGTGCTTGCTGGCATTGACAACCCGCTGGAGGCTGTCACGCTGATCGCTATCCAGTTTCTCGGCGGCGTCGTCGAGCAGTATCTGGGAAAAACTGGTCACCGCGCGCAGCGGTGCGCGCAAGTCGTGGGCGATTGAATAGCTGTAGGCCTCCAGCTCTTTGTTAACCCTGCTCAGCTCGTGGGTTCGCTGTTCGACCAGCTCTTCGAGGTGATTGCGGTGGCGGTTGAGCTCGTCTTCGCGTTGCCGCAGTTGCAGGGTGGCGCGATGCATGATGGCCTGCTGTTTCGCCCGCTCCGCAATCTCGTGCTCCAGAGCGTCGTTGCTGTCTTTAAGCTCTTTGGTGCGCGCGATCACCAAACGGTCCACGCGAACAATATGAAAGGTGCCAAAGCCGATGGTCAATGCCAGTATCAGTACCAGGGGCCAGTATTTGCGTGCGACGTCGATCAGCGTTATCTGGTGAGTTTTGTAGTACGGCTCGATATGCAGTTTCCTGAACATGTCGTGCACCACCTGATAGTCAAGCGGCACCGTCCAGCCGGCGTTCTTCCCGGCGCGGGCGGCGGCGCTATCGGCCGGCAGGAGCAGTAGCGCTATGGCGACCTGTTTGGCCAGCATTTTCGGCGTTTGCCGGGTTTCTGCAAACGGCCATTCAGGATACAAAGCGGTGCTGTGCACGAAGGGGAAACCGGGTGTCTCGCGCCTGGCCAGTATCTTGAAATCGCTGAGCCGAACGAGCCCCTTGGCCGCCATCCTTTCCAGGGTGTCGGTGCGTACGGTGCCGGCGTCCAGTTTTTTGTCACGTACCGCGTAGACGATGTCGTCCTGCGGGAACCCCATGAATCGCAGGTCGGAAAAGTCGCTGAACGGATCGATGCCCGCGTTGTCGAAGGCCTGCCAGGCCATCTGAAAACCGCCAAACGCCGTTTTTGCAACGGCGCCAAACGATTTGCTGCGGAGATCATCCAGATCATCGATGTCATGGCGGTCTGCCCGTGTAAAAATGACCGCGCCGAACACCGTATACGGCTGTCCCTCGCGCAGGTTGCGCAAGGTAAGTATTCGCGTAATGCCGTAGCGCGCTTCCAGGACGACGTAGTGACCGGTATTCGTCAGGACGAAATCGATGTCGTCAGCGGCGACCGCGGCCTCCATCGTCTTAAGATCAAGCGGTACGAGGATGAAGTGGTACTGGGGGAGTTCCCCGTTAAGATAGTCGACGGTCGGCTGCCACATCTGCCGTGCCAGGGCAACGCCACGGTAAGCCAGTACGCCAATGCGCACGGCGGTCTTCTCGGCTTGTGCCGCAATAACCTCCGTGCTCGACAGCAGCAGGCCCATCAGAAGCAGGGCTGCCAGCCAACGGACAGACTGGCGATGCCGCATAGGGGTCACGGATTATTAGTTTTATGCGCCATGCGTTAAATGTAGTACAAACCCGGGGACGTGGGGCCGTGCCCCACGAAAGCCGTTGAGGTGTGATTGTTGCCAGGCAGGTTGTGCCGAAAACGGCCTGTTCGTCGTGGTCATCGCGACGGCGTGTGTGAACAGCTTGTGGGCGGGCTTGGCGACTGACTATCGGCGGGGCCGGGTCTCGTTAGTGGTACTGCGCCTGCTGTTGGGGTTGGCTTCGACCCATCCTTGAGCCGGTTGACGGTTATCCCGTCGTGAAGGACGTACCATTTGAAGTCGTGTGTAATGTGCGGACAAACTCACCCTTACCACCTCGAGTTTCCTGCGGGTCTCGAGGGGCGGCCAAGCGTACGCACTGGACGTGGCTGTGCTTCGGCTGGCTGGTCAGGCCCAGGGCGTGCTGTTAAGCCCAAACGGCACGAAATTCCGGAATATTTAAAGAAGAATAAAGCGTTAAAACAAGTATGGTGCCGAGGAGAGGACTTGAACCTCCACGGGGTTACCCCCACTAGCACCTGAAGCTAGCGCGTCTACCAATTCCGCCACCTCGGCAACGCTGTCCCGGCAGGCCGCCCGAACAGCAAGGCGCGAACTGTACCGATGCACCGCCGGATTGTCAATTGGCTGCGAAAGTCGTTAGCATGCGCGCATGATAACGAGACGCAAGAAGCAGCGCAGCAAGAAACCGGGTGTCGCAAAGGACCCTTTTGCCGAGCGCGAGAGGGAGAAATACGAGTCCCCCATCCCCAGTCGGGAGTTCATTATGTCGGTGCTGGCCGATGCCGGCCGCCTGATGACCCGCGAGGACCTGGTGGCGGCCTTCGGGCTGCACAGCGAGGACGATATCGAGGCGATGCGCCGCCGGCTGCGCGCCATGGAGCGTGACGGTCAGCTGTTGCGCAACCGCCGTGGCGGCTACGGGTTGGTGGACCGCATGGATATGGTGCGCGGGCGGGTCATCGGCCACCCGGACGGCTTCGGCTTCCTGGTTCCGGACGAAGGCGGCGAGGACCTGTTCCTGGCGCCGCGTGAGATGCGCCAGGTCACGCACGGCGACCGCGTTGTGGCGCGGGTTGCCGGTATTGACCAGCGCGGCCGCCGCGAAGGCGCGATTGTCGAGGTGCTGGAGCGCAACACCACGCGCGTGGTGGGGCGTATCTATTTCGAAGCCGGTATCAGTTTTGTGGTGCCGGACCACAAGCGCCTGACCCAGGATATCCGCATTCCGCCGGAAGCCGCGGGCGGTGCGCGCCACGGCCAGTTCGTGACGGTGGAAATCGTCGAGCAGCCCGGCAAGCGCAGCGGCCCGGTCGGCCGGGTGATCGAGGTCATCGGCGATCACATGGCCCCGGGTATGGAAATCGACGTCGCCATGCGCGCGCACGATGTACCGCATGCCTGGCCCGATGTTGTCGAGAAGGAAATTCAGGGCCTCAGCGAGAAAGTATCGCCGGCAGCCAGGCGCGACCGGGTGGATCTGCGCGATCTGCCACTGGTGACCATCGATGGCGTCGATTCGCGCGACTTTGATGATGCTGTCTATTGCAAGCGCACCGCGCGCGGCTGGAAGCTGATTGTGGCGATCGCCGATGTGTCGCATTACGTCAAGCCGGAGACGGCCCTGGACAAGGAAGCGTTCCTGCGTGGCAACTCCGTGTACTTTCCGGAGCGCGTCATCCCCATGCTGCCGGAAATACTCTCCAACGGTCTGTGTTCGCTGAATCCCGAGGTCGATCGCCTGTGCATGGCCTGCGAAATGACCGTCGACGAGCAGGGCAAGGTGACGCGTTCACGTTTCATGGAGGCGGTAATGCGCTCCCACGCGCGCCTGACCTACGACCAGGTCGCAGCCATGCTG
>JAJDOI010000237.1 GCA_022340245.1 Thiogranum sp. | reverse complement strand
AAGCACGCCATATGCTGGCCTGTGACGGCCTGGACATTCCACTTCAGGAGGCAATGCGGGCACAGGACAATCTGATGAAGGTGCTAGGTCGGAACACGAAAAACAGTGCCTACGATACTCTTATCCATTCACTGCGCAGCGCCCTGGTCTACACTCTGGAAAACAGCGAGAAGTGATTCTCGGTTCAACATGATAGTTTGAGATATCAACGCCGCGCAGCCGGAAGCGTAATCGGCGGCACGACAGGACGATAAACATGCTGCCGCGAATATGTCTTTTTCTCGCCATGAATGTGACGGTATCGGCGTTTGTCAGTGTCGCTTCCAACCTGATGAACACAGCCCTACTGTCCGTGCGCTAACGGCACATAACCCGCCCTTTGGGCCATGTTCTGCCCGTCCGCCGACAGCACATAGTCGACGAACATCCGCAATTTCGGAGGCAGCGGCTTGCCGTCGGGTACATTGACGGCGATCGACAGCGTGCGGCTCATTGGATAGCGGTGGCTGCGAATCGCTTCGGCGTCCGGCGCAACAGCCTGTGCCGAATGATCGCGCGCTACCGCCAGAGGCCGGATACTGGCCGAATGCAGCGCACGGCTGGAAAAGCCGATAGCGCCCGGCTGACTGGCGACGGCTGATTCCAGCGCATCCGGCCCCGCCACGGCCTGAAACTGCGGCCGGAAATCGCCGCCGCACAGCGCCACCTGCCTGAAAACCAGATTGGCCGAGGTGCTGTCATCGAGGCCGTAGGGCACCACTGAGGACAGTCCGGAGGCATCCGGGACGCCCAACTGCCGCCAGTCATCAATTGCCCTTTTCCCACAGCGGAGGGTTGCCGAGAACACGCCGTCCAGCTGCCCCAATGTAATCCGCCGCAGTGGATTACGCGCGTTCACGTACACCGCGACAGCGTCCATGACAACCGGGATCAGCGTTGGTGCATAGCCAATTCTGTTGCGCAACGCGTCGAGCTGCGAATCAGTGGGAGGGTTGCCCAGCAGTACAGCATCTGCGGTGCCGTTTTCCAGTGAGGCAAGGCCGGCCTCGCCGCCGGCGTCGCTCACCGTGACGGCAACCCCGGGATAATCCCGCTGGAAACCCTGCGCCCACAGCGCCACGAGATCCGCCAGGGCAACCGAACCACCCAGGGTCAGTATCCCGTGCACACGTAGATCCGCGGCGCTCGGCGCCCGGGACGGCGTCTGGTCGCCAGCCGCCAGCAACGGCGCCCAGGCAAGCACCAACACGGCCAGCGTGTGTACCCGTAGACGGTAGTGCACCATGGTCTTGCTCCCGTGTATGCGCAAAAGTTCACCCTGACAGTGGCGCGCCGCTGTCGCTTGCACCCGGCTTGCGGCGAAACAGCAGCGCCAGCACCGGGAAGCTTAAAGTCACCATCCAGAACGCGTCGACAAAACCGATCATGCTGACCTGGCGCCCGAGTTCATGGAGGGGCGGCTGCGGAAGTCAACGGCGGAGACAAACCAAGCCGCCTGGACACCCGCCATTGCTGCAGGGCTGGATTATACACCCTGATGTCGCCGCCAAGACGATTCCCGGTGACTTGCGTCGCGCGCGTGAGCGATGAACAACGCGCCAGGCCGGCCCCGTCGGGCCGTTCCGCCGCGGGGTTTTAACCCCCCGCAGTAGTAGTCTTTCCGGGGCCCGCCCGCCTACTCGGGAGCCGGCAGAATATGAATGTCATCCACCGTCACCGTGTCGGTGAACAGGACCAGCACATCGACGCGTCGATTGGGCGCCAGACACGCGATCAGCTTGTTCTGGTCCTTGATGCCGGGGCAGCTCACCCAGGGCTGTTTCAGGCTCTCACCGACGGCCTCAATCTTGTCAGCCGGAAGCCCCTTTGATACCAGGTAGGCCTTGGCGTTTTGTGCACGCTTGCGGGCCAGATCCACATTGTAGGGCTCGGGACCGATACGGTCGGCGTGGCCGGTAATCAAAATACCGTGAATGTCGTCTGCGGACTTGATCGCCGCGACTACCTGATCCAGGTGTTGTTTGGCCGTCTTGCCGAGTGCGGCCTTGTCGAAACCGAAGAATTCCGCATCGTCGATGCCGAAAACGATTTTGACCCGGCCCTCGTCGACCACCACGGTCGGCGCGGGGCACATGGGTGCCTTGGCGTTCCAGGACATGCCGTGGACACACTGGCCGCTACCGGTCTCGACCGGCTGGCCGGCTGTGTCGTAGACATAATCGTCGCCGGCCGCATACGTAATGACCGGAGCGCTCAGAAAAAGCGCAATACCGGCCGACGCGGCAAACCGCTGTAGCCGGCCGGCCCGACGGTTGAAGGTGTTGTTACTCAGCATAGCAATCTCCTTTTTTCATACCGGACAACCGGATGCGCCGGACTACACGCCCTGCGCATCCGGTAAAGTTCCGGATTAAAGGTGTTGTTTAACTTTCTGCCAGAATGACGCCTTGGGGGTTTTCTGGCATTCGTCAACAAGAACGGGAATCAGCTTGTCGGTAGCATCGACGTCGACGACGGCGTCAACCGGTTTACCTTTCTGGTTGAAGCCTTCAGCCCAGTAAACCACGTTGGGTTTGACCGTATCATCGAGCATGACAAACTCTTCGCAAGTCATCTTGGCAGGCTTGGTCGCTGCCGCAACAACCGGTGAGATCATGCTTGCGGACAACAATACACCGCTCAGAACAGTCATCGTTACGGTTGATTTCATTTGCATCTCCTATCACGGTTAAAATAATGTGCAGTACCTGCACGCTATGTCTATCGCGAGGGCGATAGACGAATTCAGTCATGCACGAGCCCGGCTCCGCCAGCCGCTGCAAGGGGGAGAGGCAGCGTTCATTGCGATCCAGATGAGCCTAATGTTGAGACTTTCTGTTCCAGCCGGGTAATGAGCCCATCCAGACTCTCGTGCTGCAACTCGGACGCGAACACCTCGCGGTAATTGATCAGCAGACTCACACCGTCGACAACGACGTCATAAACCTTCCACCGCCCCCCCGTATGAAACAGGTGGTAGTCGACCTGGATGGGCTGTGCGCCGGGGCTTTCGATCCGGCTGGAAACCGTAGCCCGGTCGTGTATGGCGTCCTCCCAGCGACTGTCCGTCACCTTGATGGTCTGGCCGGTGTACTGTTTGAACACCGCGGCATAGTCGTCCGTCAGCAGCTGCTTGAAGGCCTGCGTGAAGCGGGTACGCTGCTGCGGGTCCGCGCGCCGCCAGCCGACACCGAGCACTTCCTCGGACATAATGCTGAAATCCAGGTAGGGATCGACGATACCGGCGATCCGCGCCGCCACCCTGGCCGGATTTTTGCTCAGAGCGGCTGTGTTAACCTGCAGCGCCGCCAGCGACTCTGCGGTAATGGTGCGGATGGTTGCCAGTGGTGTTGCCGGCGGCGTATCGTCGGCCAGCGCCGGAGCACCTGAAAACGCCACTATCAGCCCGAGGGGCATGGTGATACAGCGCGTCAGTTCGAACATAAGTGATCTCCGTGTCATGATGCCTTGTCCTCTGTTGATGAGGAAACGCCGGCTTGCCGGGGAATCACCTCATAGTCGCATGCCGACAGGTTGATGGTGCGATCTGCCGGCGCCAGTCGTCCCCGCCGCTTCTGCCACCGGGAACGCGCGCCGAACATCAGCCCGGTCGCCAGCACCACGGTTGCGACACCGGCCAGCAGCAGCGCGTCGAACAGCAGCGCAGCAAGGATAAACGCCAGCCCAAGTACCAGGGCGAACAGGCGCTCGATCAGCGTGCCGCGCCGTACGGCGGCCGTAAACGGATAAACGGATCTGTTCATATCGGGTTCTCCTGTCAGTACCTGCCGGGATCGGGTCGAATCATGATGTTGCCCCGGAGAATACCGACGCCGCTGTGACCTGGGGTGGATCGGAGCCTGGTCTAGGCCGTATAGGTCGCCGTTTCTATGGCGTTGGTTCGTTCGATGATTTGCCGTGCCTGCTCCACTTCCTCGGCACTGCCGTGCACGATAAGCAGGTATTTGTCTGCGCGCAGCGAACTTTCGTACTTTATAGCCCTGTCTTTAGGTACACCGAGGTTCACCAGCGCTGCACCGAGTACCGAGACGCCGCCGACGACTGCCGCGCCCTCGGCGCCGCCCACCAGGATATGCACGAACGGACCCGCTACGCCCAGCGGGCCGATGCCCGGCACCCAGAAAAAGGCCGCGCCCAGCAGCATGCCCCACAACGCGCCCCAGAACAGCCCGAGGCCGCCCCAGCTTTTCATGCGGTCGCCGAGGGTGTAGAAGCCCACCGGGTGTTCCTCGGAATGGTACCCCTTGCCGACTATCGACAACTGTTTCATGGCGACACCCGAGCGGTCCAGTTCCCTGACCGTTTCCTCGGCCTGCTCGTGAGTGTCGTAAGTGGCGATAATTGCGTTTGTATCAGCCATGGTCCTTAACTCCTGTCACACTACTCGCCGTCAGTTCGTCGTACTGACGACTTCATCGACCACCGTAGTCACGCTGTCCAGCGCCCGGTTGACCGCCGCTTTGGCAGCAGCCACGTCCGGCTTCGCCTGATCGAGCGCATACAAGGCGCCGCGCACCTGCCCGTCGACGTAATCGACCGGCAGGTACACGGTATGCTGGGCGATATCGTCGGCCGCATCTTTCAGCACCTGCGCGGCGCCTTTCCGGTCTCCAGCCGCGGCATTCTTTTCCGCCTTCTGCACCATGCCGCGCGTCCGGTTGGCGACTTGCGGCGCATAGACCTGCAACTCGTCCAGACTTGCATAAATCGGCAGAAGATCGGCGGACAGCGCGGTGACATCTTCCTGGACCACTTTATTGCTGGCGTCCATCATGTCTTCCACGACGGTCAGATAGGGCATCGTCCTTTTAATCGCATCCGCGAACTCCCGGCTGGCGATCAGCGCGCTGCGCGCTTGCGCTGTCTTGCCGGTGGCCAGCAGGGCTCGCGCCGTGCTCAAATGCTCTACCAGCGCACGGCCGGAATCCACAGCAATCTTCGCCATGGCAGGATCGCCCCAATCGGAGTGCTCACTGATGGTGATCGTTTCGCTGCTCGCCGGGGACGCGGCCGAAGCTGTGTTCACGACGGTTCCCGTCGCCAGAACGGCGGCCAGAACGGCCACCACCGGTGTCACTGCATAGTGCTTCATGTTTTTCATCGTCTTACCCTCTGTGGGTTGTTGGGTAACACGACAGCAGCATCGATCATGCCATTTCGCAAGCAGCTGTTACCGCTGCAAATACTGCCAGCTCCACAACATGAACCGTGGGAATATTCCACGCCAGCACACCGGGATGGCGACTATTCACCAAAGCATGACATTCCTATTGCTCGGCCATGGGAAGTGTTTTTCGACAGAGCAGGCCAATATCACGTGGTCAGTTGCAGGAAAAAACCGTGGCGCGTCCCCAACCACTTCACAATCGTGCGCTAGGTGCCGAAGAAACGAAATTGATTCTTTCCGCTCCGCTTGGCAGCGTAGAGCGCCTCATCGGCATGACTAATCAGGATATTCGCCTCCGAGCCGTGCTCGGGATAGACACTGACGCCGAGGGAGCCTGTGAGGTGGAGGTCCTGGCCTTCAATAACATAAGGTTCCGCTAATCGCTCAAGCAATTTCTTTATGACCGGAATGATGTCCTCAGGATGATTTAAGTCCAAAAGCATGATAAGAAACTCGTCTCCCCCGAAACGGGCCACGGCATCTTCTTGCCGCACGCATTTCTCCATGCGGCGAGCTGCCTGAATTAACACCGCATCACCTGCCTGATGGCCGAAATTATCATTGATCCGCTTAAACCCATCCAAGTCACAGTAGCATACAGCCACATGTTTGCTATTTCGTTCCGCCGAAGCCAGGGAGTGCGTTAGAAGATCCTCCATTAGTCTTCGATTCGGCAGGCCCGTCAGACTGTCGTGTCCCGCAATATGACTGAGTTGTTCCAACTGACGTGTCATCTCCTTATGCTCGCGCATGTCCCGCACTGACAGGATATTCAATTGCTGCTGGCCGATGGTGGCGGGTCGAACGCAGATGCTCACCGGGCATTCAGATCCATCCCGGCACAATATGACAATGTCGAGATCGCTTCCCAAGGTGCGGGAATGCGGGTGCTGCTGAAAAGTACTGCGAAGCTGCAGCAGGCGTTCCCGGATATGTGGTGCAACCAGCTCTTCCACCCTCTTGTCCACAAGCTCAGCGCGACTATAGCCACAGAGGGACTCGGCCTGGGCGTTCACCTGCGTAATTCGGCCCCGGGCATCAGTGACCAGGATGGCATCCGGGTTGCCTTCGAACAACTCCATGTATTGTTCCTGCGCTATCTGCTTAAGCGCTTCCAGGTTATTCATGTGACGGGCGGCGTGTCCAAGTGCCAGCAAAGCGACCAACAAAATGAGTACAAATGAGACTGCGTACGCCTGGGTCTGAGCGAACTGGGCTCCCCAGACATCGAAAAAATAAATAAACAGCACAAATATTCCAACGCCCGGCAATATAGTTCTCAGCATGTGGCTTCCGATGCTGTTGCCATAGAAGAGAGCCGCGAAGCCGACATCCGGCCGCAGGTTGAACAGACCGACAGCACAAAGCGTCAGCCCAGCACAGGTGTGCAGAGCCACGCCGGTTTCCGGGGTGATGCGATAGAACTCTTCAATCGAGAACAGATAGCCGACAAGCACGGCTAATGTCACACCTAGAGCGGTCAATGCAAACGCCTGGGCAAGCACAACCATGCGCTGGTCGGGACTACGAGTGTGAATGAAGATGCCGACGACAACAAACGTGACCGCGAATGCGGTATGGGGCGAGGAAATGAGTATCGCCGGGCGTTTTGCCAACAGCTGGATCGGCACATGAAGTATCTCCCACGTGTCTCCCAGTAGATACTCAGCCA
>JAJDOI010000205.1 GCA_022340245.1 Thiogranum sp. | reverse complement strand
GTTCGTGCTGTTGATGTCCGGGTTAATCCTGTTCGAAACCAGCCAGCTGGTGCACGGCGGTGAAACCAACTACATCATGGCAACAGTCAGCCTGTACATAAGCATCTATAACCTGTTCCTCAGCCTGCTGCAGCTGCTCGGTGCATTCGGCGGCGACGACTGACACCCGCCGCGTTTACGGCAATGAAAAGCCCCGCCAGGCGGGGCTTTTTTGTGCGCCGACGGCAGGCTCCGGCATTCCGTCCTTCAGGGTCAATCAGTCACGGGTTCATCGTGGTGCCGACTTCCGCCGCAGGTACGGGATACGCATAGTGCCTGCCTTGCCCTTCGCAGCAACCCAGTTTTTCCAGCACTTCGCCCTGCAACTGCTGCTCGACACCAACGGCGGCAACAGCCATGCCCGCCGATCCCGCCAGTGCCACCGTACCCGAAACAATCGCCTGGGACACCGCGTCATCCAACAGACCCTTCACCAGCGAGCGGTCGAGCTTGATCAGGTTCAGAGGCAGGCTCAGCAACTCGGCCAGCGGCGCCTTACTGGTTCCGAACTGATCGACGGCGAGTTTGACGCCGGTGCTTTTAAGCTCGGGCAGCAGGCGCCCCAGAAGCTGCGACTCGTTGGTTAGAACCGTTTCGGAAAACTCCAGCTGCAATGCCTGGGGCGCCAGGCCGGTATCGTAGAGCGCGTCCAACACGGTCAGCAGAAACCCGCGGTCGACGAGCTGCCGCGCCGAAATATTCACACAGACCCGGAACGATGCGGCGCCCTCATCCCTGAGTCTGCTCGCCATGCGGCACGCCCGGTTCAGCAGTCTTTCACCGACCGGTATGATCAGTCCGCTTTCTTCCAGCAGCGGCAGGAAGACCCGCGGTGGCAGACAGCCTCGCTCCGGGTGTTGCCAGCGCAGCAACGCCTCGAAAGCCTGCACGCGCTTGCCACTGAAACCGACGATCGGTTGATAGACGACTTCGAATTCGTCGTTCCGGTATCCCTTGTAAAGGTCGGTGCTCAGCTCGAATCTTTCCATGGCAGTCTGCCCTGTCACCGCTGGCGACATGCTGTAGCACCCGGGCCCCAGGGCCATGGCCTGTTCCAGGGCCGCCTCGGCGTGCAACCAGATCTGGCCTGGCGGCAGGTCAGCGGCCGGGAAAAGGCTCACCCCGAGGTGGGGTTGCGCCTGGCCGGATCGCCTCTCGACCCGCGGGTGCCCCAGCAGCGTCGCGTTCAGCTTTTCGATCACCATCGGCGCCGCCGACGGCTCCCTGACGTCCTCGAGCAACATGGCGAACCTGCCCTGCCCCAGCTGGCACAGGCTGTCACTGGCGCGGATACAGCTACTCAACCTGCAAACCAGCAACTCCCCCGGATCCACGGCGTCGACTCCGCCGCTGCATCGCTCGTGCTGCGCCTGCGCGAATTGCAACAGAATCAGCAGTACGTACTCATTGTTGCGCCGCGCGCGGCGCAACGAATTGCCGAGACGGTCCATAAACTGCGCGTAACTACACAGGCGGCTGTGGTTGGCGTTGTCGGCTTCCCACCCTCTGCCCGACCCGCTTTGTTCCTGGAAAATCCCCTCTATGTCCCGCCAGAAAGCGGTATGCCTGATATCCATGCGCCGTTGTCAGCCGGCTCTTTCCATGGGCGCATGGTATTCGAACACGAAGCCCGACAGTTCTCCACCGTTGTTGCCCGACCCGCGCTTCAGGGCGCCACCGGCTGCACGCCGCCGCCCGCAATGCAGTTGCAGCGTGCCGCTCGCGTCCCATTCCACTTTGCAGGACAGATTGTTGCAGTGACTGTCTGCGCCTTCGGACAATAAAAGACCTATTGCGCGCAGCGACCGGAAAAATTCCATTTGATCCCCGCCCATCGAAGCGCCGTCGATCAGCACCCAGTCAAAGCGCTGCTGTACGCGTTCGATCACGTCGACGTCGCGGTTGTCGCTGGCACAATAGGTAAGCCGGTAGTCATCACCTGCGCGAACCGGCAGTTCAACTGCGGGCCGGCGGTGATCACCGAGTAAAAGGATATGTTGCTGTTTCATGCACGCCGCTCAAGCGGCCTCATGGACAAGCCCGGCACTGGGCGGATAGACGACGTTAGCGAACTGCTGGTTGACGTCCACCCAGCAGGCAACCGTGAGAACCCGCCCCACCTTCTGCGCCCTGCCATTGCCCAGTCGCCGAATCGGCAGCCCGGTGCGTTTCAGGAGCCGCTCCAGGGCGACACTGGTGACCGTAACAAATTGCTCCACGTCGCGCGCCCGGGCAAAGTCGTAGAGGGTGCGTATCATCTCCATGGTGACGCCGTTCAGCGGCGCCTGGACGGCGCCGGCGTCCGCGCGGGCATCCACAGCAAAGCGGCTGAGCTCCCAGATCCCGGAATCACAGGGTGGCGCTTCACCCTGCAACAACTGCGGAAAGGTGTCCTTCAACATGTAGGCATCCGTCGTCGGCATCAGGCGCCAACAGCCTTCCACGCCGCCGCGCTGTTGTCTGGCGAGCATGTACACCGGATTCATGGTATCGAACAGGTCGAATTCAAGTTCGTCGCGCGTATCCACTTCCCATCCGAGCTTGTTAAAAAACACCTGGTGCCTGAAGGCGAACATGCCGCGCAGTGTCTGTGCATCGAATCCCGGCAATTCGCCACCACCCATAACGATTTCGCTCATGACTTACCCCCCGCGTTGAAGACGCGAATGAGTTAAGCGCTTATCGCCTGCCGCGGTAACTGTAAGATCTTACAGGGTAGGAACTGAGTTATTGTCTTTACTGGCTAAACTGGGGTTCGATGATGCCGAGGGAAACAGCGCGGGCAACCGCCTGCTGGCGGTTGCTGACACCCAGTTTGCCCTGCACGTTTTGCAGGTGAAACGTCACCGTACGTTCGGAGATACGCAATATCCGCGAGGTTTCCCATGTGGTTTTGCCTTCCGTGGCCCACAACAGGCACTCCTTTTCGCGCTGCGTCAGATCGACCTTTGACAATGCCAGCACGTCCGAGTCGAAGATCCGCCGCACGGCTTCGTGCAGGTAGGCGGTGAACAGCTGGCCCAGCGGCAGCACGCGCTGGATGCACGCCGAATTCGGTTGGCTGAGACTTTCCCGGGCAAAACTCAACATGGCGAAATCGCCCTGGGCCGTGTGCACCGGAAAACTCACCCCGTTGTTTATACCGAAATCGCTGGCCTCACTCATGAAACGCCGTAGCTCGCCGGATTCCGATTTCATGACTGTCCTGCCGTCCCAGGACATGGGCGTGATGTTCTGGGCGCAGTACTGAACGGTGGGATCGATAACCATGTAGTTGTTCGCGGTATAATGGTCGCGCCATTCCCGCGGATAACCGCTGATGAATATGAAGTAGGGCTTGACGAACGAAGTGGGAACGCGCGCGCCGTAGATAAACCGGTCAAACCCGTGGTCCTGGCAGACGCCCGCGCAGATCGCGTGCAGACTATCGACGCTTTCGGCTTTGGAAACCGCGTCAATCAGCTCTAGACAGTTCGTGGAATCCATCCACTT
>JAJDOI010000157.1 GCA_022340245.1 Thiogranum sp. | reverse complement strand
GCACAGTGAAGCGCTTCGGCACAGCTATCCGCACTGCTGGCGGCACAAGACACCGATCATTTTCCGCGCCACACCGCAGTGGTTTATCAGCATGGAACAGCAGGGTCTGCGCGAAGCCGCCCTGCAGGCGATCCGCGGCGTGCAGTGGCTGCCGGAGTGGGGGCAGGCGCGTATCGAGGGTATGGTGGCCGGGCGTCCGGACTGGTGCATATCGCGTCAGCGTACCTGGGGTACGCCGATTACGCTGTTTGTTGATCGGCAGACCGGTAAACTGCACCCGGATACGGCAAGGCTGATCGAGGAGGTGGCCCTGCGTATCGAGCGGCACGGTATCGACGCCTGGTTCGAACTGGAACCGCAGGCATTGCTCGCCGACGCCGCCGGGCGCTACGAGAAAGTCACCGATACACTGGACGTCTGGTTCGATTCAGGTACCACGCACCAGTGCGTGCTGGAACGCCGCGAGTCACTCGGGTTCCCGGCCGACCTTTATCTCGAGGGCTCCGACCAGCACCGCGGCTGGTTCCAGTCTTCGCTGCTCACGTCCATGGCGATGCGCGGGAGCGCGCCTTACCGCCAGGTGTTGACGCACGGCTTTACCGTCGACGCCAAAGGTCAGAAAATGTCCAAGTCGAAAGGCAACGTCATTGCGCCACAGAAGGTGGTGAACAGCCTGGGGGCCGACGTTCTGCGTCTGTGGGTGGCCTCAACCGACTACCGCAACGAGATGACGGTGTCCGACGATATCCTCAAACGCGCCTCGGACGCCTACCGGCGTATGCGCAATACGGCGCGTTTCCTGTTGGCCAACATGGTGGGCTTCGATCCGGTCGAACACGCGCTGGCGCCCGAAGAGATGATTATGCTCGATCGCTGGGTGGTGGCGCGTGCGGCCCGCTTGCAGGCCGACGTGGTCAGGGCCTATGCGGCCTACGAGTTTCATCACATCTACCAGAAAGTGCATAACTTCTGCGCCAACGATCTCGGCGGCTTTTACCTGGACGTAATCAAGGACCGCCAGTACACCACCCAGGCCGACAGCATCGCGCGCCGCTCGACACAGACGGCCATGTACTTCATCGCCGAAGCGCTGGTGCGGTGGCTGGCGCCGATCCTCAGTTTCACCGCAGAGGAGATCTGGCGCAACCTGCCGGGCGAACGCGCGGAGTCGGTGTTCCTGGAAACCTGGTTCGAGTTGCCGGACATGTTTCTGCCCGGCGAACAGGCGAGCGAACGCTTCGGGCTCGATTACTGGGACGCGGTCCTGGCAGTGCGCGATGCGGTCAAGAAGGAGGCCGAGAAAATTCGCGTCGCCGGTGACATCGGTTCCTCGCTGGATGCAGAGGTCGATCTGTACTGTGACGATGCCTGGCTGGAAAAACTGGCGCGGCTCGAAGATGAACTGCGCTTCGTGCTGATCACCTCCTATGCGCGCATACACCCGGGCAGCGAGCAGCCGGCTGATGCGGTCAGTGTCGAACTCGACGGTTCGCGCCTCGGTATCAGTATAAAGCCATCGGCGCACAATAAATGCGTCCGCTGCTGGCACCATCGCGAAGACGTCGGCACAAACCCGGATCACCCCGAGCTTTGCGGGCGTTGCGTGGACAACATCGGCGGCGATGGCGAACGGCGCAGCTACGCCTAGGAACGGGCCGCAATTGTGAATCGATATTTCTCACCGATGGGGAAGTGGCTGGGTGTTTCGGTCGTGGTGATCCTGCTCGACCAGCTCACCAAGCATCTGGCCGAGGCCAGGCTTACCTATGCCGAGCCGGTGGCCGTGTTGCCGTCGTTTAACCTGACGCTGGCATACAACCGGGGCGCTGCTTTCAGTTTTCTCGACGACGCCGGCGGCTGGCAGCGGTGGTTTTTTGTGTCGATATCCGTACTGGCCTCGGTCGCGCTGGTGTTCTGGCTGCGCAGGCTGAAGCCGCACCAGTGGCCATTGGCGCTCGCCTTGTCGCTGGTCCTGGGCGGGGCGGTGGGCAACCTGGTCGACCGGCTGTGGCTGGGGCACGTTGTCGACTTCATCCAGCTGTATTACCGCAACTTCTACTGGCCGGCGTTCAATATCGCCGATTCGGCCATCACCGTGGGTGCGGTGCTGCTGGTCTGGGATGCCTTGTTCGGCCCGCACCGGGAGCACTAGCGTGCAGATTACCATCGGTTCGCGGGTGACCATGCATTTTTCCCTCCAGCTTGCCGACGGCATGCCGGTGGAGAGTAGCTATGACGATGAGCCGATTACCTTCGTCGTGGGAGACGGCACCCTGGACAGGGGGCTGGAGCTGGCGCTCATCGGGCTGCGGCCGGATGACAGGCAGGTGTTGACGCTGATGCCGGGGCAGGCGTTCGGCCAACGCGACGCTGAGGCTGTGCAGATGCTGCCGAGGACGGAGTTTCCAGCGGATATGCCCCTCGCGCCGGGCCAGATCATCGGCTTCACCGGTCAAAACGGCGAAGAACTCGCGGGCGCCGTCCTGGAAGTCGGGCAGGACCAGGTCAAAGTAGACTTCAATCACCCGCTTGCCGGCCGCGAGATCGTCTTCGATGTGCATATCCTGGTGGTGGAAAACCCCTTGCAGGGCCAGGGCTGAATCACCCGGCCCGCGGCTATAATGGCATTGTCCGTTTAGAGCCCCGGCAGGGGCTCCAAACCCGCGCCTTCAGGCGACGGACAGGCGTAGGTTGGTGCTGAGCACCGCGAAACCTACCAAAATCACGGCGCAAACGACGGGTGTCGAGGCGCCAGAGCAGCAGGTAGTCGAGGTGTCAGGGTTATCAGGTGACGCCGTTGGGCTTCGCGGTGCTCAGCCCAACCTACGGTTCTTATCGGCCGACTGACCGATCAATCCGGCTTTTAGCCGGTGGAGCATTCACCGACAAGCAGCCTATGGAAGTATTACTCGCCAATCCCCGCGGTTTCTGTGCCGGCGTCGACCGGGCCATAGAAATCGTCGACCGTGCACTGGAGATTTTCGGTGCACCCATCTATGTGCGTCACGAGGTCGTGCACAACCGCTACGTGGTAAACAATCTGCGAGACAAAGGCGCGGTGTTCGTCGATGAACTGAACGACGTTCCCGACGGCCAGACAGTGATTTTCAGCGCGCATGGCGTGTCGCAGGCGGTCAGGAAGGAGGCTGAACGCCGCGATTTGAAAGTGTTCGACGCAACCTGTCCCCTGGTCACCAAGGTCCACCTGGAGGTGGCGCGTTTCAGTCAGCAGGGGCGCGAGTGTGTGCTTATCGGCCACCAGGGCCACCCCGAAGTCGAGGGAACCATGGGGCAGTACGACGGATCCGCCGGCGGTCATATGTACCTGGTGGAGAACGTTGAGGATGTTCAGCGTCTGCACGTGCAGCGGCCGGAACGGCTGAGCTTTGTCACCCAGACGACCCTGTCGGTAGACGACACGTCGCGCATTATCGACGCACTGCGGGCACGCTTTCCGGACATCGAGGGGCCGAGAAAGAACGACATCTGTTATGCCACCCAGAATCGCCAGGATGCGGTGCGCGAACTGGCGAGGAACAGCGACGTGGTGCTGGTGGTGGGGTCGCCCAACAGCTCGAATTCCAACCGCCTGCGCGAGCTGGCCGAGCAGCAGGGGGTGGATGCCCACCTGCTGGATGATCCGGGGCAGATCGAGCCGGGCTGGTTACAGGGCAAGACCCGTATCGGTGTGACGGCGGGCGCGTCGGCGCCCGAGGTGCTGGTTCAGAGGGTGATCGACCGCCTGCAGGAATGGGGCGCGGCCGGCGCTCGCGAGCAGACCGGCCGCGAAGAGACGATTACGTTTGCCTTGCCCAAAGAGCTGCGGATTACCAGCAATCCTGGGGGGTGAGCCCGCCGGCGGCTCCGTTTATACCCTGTACACCCAGGTTCGTCAGCGTCAGCGTGCCGCACTTGTCGCCGGCCTGTGGCCCCCTCGGGGCAGCGCTGATGTTGAACGTTGCACCGCCGTTCACGACTGCAAAGTCGTAAACCGGCGTACCGCCGTCGATCGGGCAGGTTGCGTTGAAGCCTGCCGGTAGCGCCGCAGGGTATGCGCCGTTAAGTGTGAACGAACGTTCCATGGCATTGGCGAGCAGCTGCAATTCCCCGGCGCAGTCGGCGCGCCGCGATTTGCGCACCTGTTCCTGGTAGGACGGATAGGCGATCGCGGCGAGTATGCCCACAATCGCCACGGCAATCATTATTTCAATTAACGTGAAGCCACGTTGTTGCCTTGCTGGTTTCATTGCTGTTCCTTCCCTATTGTCTAGCGTTCAAGCCGCTATGGCTTCGGCTTAATCGTCGTCCGCGGCGACCTTGCCCAGGTCGAAGTTATCCGGGAAGACGCGTATCTCATAGATATACTGACCGGACGAGCGCCCGGATCCACCGCGGTAACTGTTGGCCGCCACCTTGCTTCCCTCGCGAAGCTTCCTGGATGCGGCGATGCGGTTTTTCGCATCGCGGACAACGACGTTTGGTCCCAGGTGGTACAGGGCGTCGCCGATGACGACTTCGCCGCCCGCGAGATCCAGTCGGTCAAGCGTGCCGACAATCTGGTACTTGTGCCTTTGAGTGTCTGCCGCACCGGCCAGGGTGGTCCATGCCAGCACAAAGAGACAGAGAAGCGATACTTTCGTTTTCATAACAATCTCCGGTGAGTGCGTTGACGCCAGCTACTGTTCCAGTCCGGTCCAGGACATTCTGCTGGGTTTTTCCGGCCCTTGGGGCTGGACCCTTTCGAAAGTCACAGAGCCATCCGAATTCGCCGTCGCGCGTTTGTCCGAGATGAAACGCGACTCCGTGGGAATGCCGGACGCCTTCGTGCCCACAGAAGCCGTGCCGCCCACCATGTCGTTGCTGTCGAAGGCGCCGTCGGCATTGACGTCGATGGGCTGGAAGCTGGGTGTTCCGCCGTTAAGCGAATCCACGGCCATGAGCCAGCCGGTGCCACCCGACAGGCAGGTGGTGGTGGACGGAATCATGGTGTTGAAGAACACCAGGTGACCAAGTGCGGCGGAATTGGTGACCACGCGTTCCTTCGATGTCGGAAGCGGTATTTTCCAGCCCTTCTGCGTCGAGTAGTCGACCGAGTTGTCCGTAATCGTGCGCACTTCAATACCACCCGCCGTGTCATCCGTAATGGCCTGGGCCTGGAGCGCGTCGGGGACGATACCGCCCACACCGGAGTCCCAGACCCCATAGAAGCTCTGACTGTCCGCGGACAGATTGTCCGTTGCCGTCAAAAACTGCCCGGTACCGAAAAACACCATCAGGTTCGGCCGCGTGGTGATGTTGCGGATGTAAGGATGTCTTGCGACTGCGGGTTTTGAGGTGATCGGCTGCCGGTTGCTCGACGTGCACGGCGTCGCGGCACACGCTGTGAACAAGGGCGTATAGGTCGGGCTGGTGCCATAAGCCGATCCCCAGTTGGACGCCGTGGTGCTGCTGACGTCGAATGCCCACATTTTGCCGTGCAGGTCGCCGGCATAGATCCGGTCGACCGTGCCGTCGCCGTTGAGGTCGACGGTGGCCGGCGTTGCCATGCCGTTGCAGTCGCTGCCCGGGTCGGTGCAATCGCCGTTGGCAATGGTGCCCTCACCGGTTTCCAGCATGATCGGCGTAGCAACATTAGAACCGTCGAGGTAGACGATGAATACCTTCGAGGTGCCGTCCCCTGTCGGGTCGGCGTTGTAGCCGTTGCCGAATATGGCGGCCCACTTGCCGTTATTCATCTTGCCGATCCTGATATCGCTGAAGGTGTACCCGAGGTCGTTGTTGGTGAACTCCCAAAGCACCTTGCCGGCCACCGCACTTGCCGATGAGAAGGTCGACGGGTCTGTTACGTCGATGGCGAACAGGCCCTTGCCGCCGCCGCGCAGACCGCCGACGAGGATCGAGTGCCAGTCCGCGGTGCCGCTGCCAAGGTCGACAAAGGCGTCGGCTACGGTCACCGACAGGTCAACAAAGTAACCGTGCTGGTACCCGGGCTCGGTGAGCCGGTGCAGCCCTTCACTATTGTTGGTCGAGAAGATCATGCTCGGGACGTAGGCGAACTGCTCGATACCAGTGTCGTCGAAGGCGTGCAACATGCCGTCGTTCGAACCGACGTAGGTCATGCCGGTGCGCGTGGAATTGTTACTCGCGAACTCGTGATAGGGTGTCGTCTCGATATTGTCAGGGTAGTGGGTGCTGGGCGGTCCCACATAGATAGGGCTCGAGTGGACAATATCGCCAAGCCGGCTTTTCCGCTCCCTCAGACTGTTGCTGCTGAAGGTGTTGCCACCCCCGTCGGTATAGCTGCAGGTCAGCCCGCTGTTCTGCTCGCAGTCGTGTGAGCCGCGAATATAGTCCAGGCGCGCCATGCCGGTGGCTTCATTGTCGAGTGTGCCAGAGGAGTTGGTGCGCAGATCGTTTTTCTGGGCGTTCGTCAGGGAACTCCAGCTGAAATTGATACCGCCGCTGCCGTCGAAGGTCACGACCCTGCGGGAGGCGGCGGTGCGCGCGTCCAGGTCGGTCGAGGCCTCCCAGGAGATCGGCCCGAGGCTGAGGGTGTGTGTCACGGGATCCTCGATCAGATCAAAGGCGGTTACATCGCCCGACCACCGGTCCGAGTTGAACGAGGCCTTCAGCAGCTTGGTGTCCGTCTGCAGGCTGGTCGAATTGAACGAAACAGCGGCAGCCGTGCCGGTCCTTTCCGCGATGTCATTGATTGCCGAGTCCAGGGAATCGATCAGGCCCTGGGGATCGGCCGCGCTCAGGAACTGCCCGCGGCCGTTGTAGGCTGCATGGCGCATGTCATCTATTGTGCTGAGCGTATCGGCTGTGGGCGTTGGCCAGGCGAAGCCAGCGTCGCCGGGCTTCTCGTCGGCGGGCAGATTGCCCGTTAGACCAAACGCAACGGTGTAGGTTACCATGTGCTGCGCCGTGTTGGTGTCCACGCCATCTATAACGCGGACATTGTTGGCCATGCTGGTGTCGAGATCCCGCTCATAGTAGTTCATGGCGACGTCGGCCAGCGTGTTGCTGACATCGGCGGTACCGTCTGCATACAGGCCGCCGTCGTAGGCGGTGTTGTCATCGGTGTCGGCGTTCCCGACTGCCGGATCGCCGCCGTTCCAGAAACCGTCCGACATCAGGATAGTGAAGTTCTGCTGGCATTCGCCGCCCTGGCCGGAGGGCAGAATCGGCGAGGATCCCCAGCTCGAGTTGCCTTCATAGTATTCGCCGACGTCTTCCAGTGACTGCCGCAACGGGGTCCCACCCGAGGAGTTGATATTGAACACGTTGTCCAACAGGGTGGTCTTGTTGGCGCGGGCGGTTGCATTGACCGGGGTTGAGACGTCGTCGATGTCCGCAACCAGTGTGCGCACGCCGTTGTTGTTGTGGAGGGTGGACAGGCCGACTCTGGAGGCGGAGTCTTTAATGATCTGTGACAGGGCGCGCTTGGCCACATACTCGCGCTTGCGATAGTAACTGAACCAGTTGGCATAGTTGGTTTTCTTCGCCGCGCTCAGCGACGAGACCAGTACGCAGCCGTTCGCCGCGGTACACTCGGAACTGGTGAAAGTGCCGTCACCACCCCTGCTGGGGGTAGGGCACTCGCCGGACTGATACACGCCGTCGCCGTCGTCGCTCCACGGGAAATAGAAATGGTTGCTCAGATCCGTGGTGCCGCTGGAGTTGTACGGGTTGTTGCGCGCCGCTGTCAATGGCATGTCGGTATAGGCGTTGCCGCTTGAGTCAACGCCGCGCCACGGGGTATAGGATCTGTTGGGGTTGTACGCCAGCACGTTGTAGGCGTAACACAGTTCGCGCTCCTCGCTTGAGTTGCCCGGTGTAAAGTCGAGGTTGCCGCTGTCCGGTGCGCCACTGTGCTCGGTGCGGGCGGCGTTCGACAGCAGAACTTCCCAGTCCATACTGCCCGAGTCGTCCACCATGAAGAAAATATTTGGCTGTACGTTGGTCGACAGGAACAGGGGGCTGCTAGCGAGCGTGCCGGGCGCGGCACACAGGCTGTGTGAAACAGTCAGCAGCAGTGCGCCGCTCAAACCGGTGGCGAGAGCGCCGCGGTTCTGAGGTACATGGGTATGTTTAAGGTTCTTCATGGCAATCCCCCCAGTGCAATACTGAGAATGTGTTTGAATTGTGTCGTCTGATTTGCGGTCTTTCATGACAGCGGTATGCGGAATGTGCTCTGGGCGATATAGGTCGTCGTGTTGTCAGTGCCCCAGCCGATGGCCGTAACTCTGAAAGCGTACTGACGCGTGTCCGGCTCGGTATAGTCGAGCGGGGGTTCGCCCGAACGGCCCATGTATTCGATGATGTAGCGTGGTTGCTGGGGGCCGCCTGTTACCGGGCTCGCGATCTGCTGGCTGTTACCGACGGCCCAGCTGCTGCCGTCATAGATATTCATGGCTACCGGACGTACGGGGCTCGGCGGATTAGGCGCGCGTAGCCAGTAAAGTTCGGACGGGGTCCCGCTGAATGTGGTTTCAAACGCCGCAACCGTGGTTATATTGGTTTCCAGCCAGGTCTCTGCGTCGCGCAGTGCGGAGCTGGCGGCCTGGAATGCGAGCTGACGCTGCCGGTTATTGCCGGCCATTTTTTCCTGTAGCGTGGTAGTGCTGACGGCGGTCACCCCGATGAGTGTCATTACCAGCAGCATCAGCAGGCTGACGATTAGTATTGCGCCACGCTGGCTTGCTTTGCGTGTGTGAGTAAAGCGAGTTGTCATGATCGGATACCTGCGTAACGGGGATTAGCGGTTTCTCAACCGGAACGTCTGGGACACGGTCTTGGTGAGCGGCGTACCATCGATCTGTACCCCGCTCACGGCGTTCAGCGTCAGGGTCAGCGTGACCGCAGCGACCTGGTTCATGCCGGCGGCGGCCAGCGCGGCGTCGTTGGCCGACACGTAGCGTTCCACCCCGGGTGTGCCGTCGGCGTCGATGCCGTAGAGCACCTGCAGGTCCTGGACGCCTTCGACGAGTTCCGTACCGTTCAGCGCCAGCGAGAAGCCGGTTCCGGAATCACTGGGCTGAATGCTGTAACTGTTGGTCGCGACGCGAATCGCGGTAGCCTGCGAGGCCGAAAGTGAGCCATAAGTGTTCTTGAGGTCGTTGACGCTGACCCCGCCAAGGTCGGTTGCCAGGTTGGATTGACCCTCGTTGATCGCCCCGGCCGGTGCTACGACCCCGGGATCATGCTGTATGACGCCACCACTGGTGGTGGGATCGTTGGTGATCATGAAGATCGAGGTCCTGGAGCAGTCAGAAATCGCCATGACCTGCCACTGTTCAAGCGATGCATAGTTCGGCTGCGTGTTGTCGAGGGTGATCGGCGACGAGGCTTCCGGCATGGAAGCGGCAAGCGGGACAGCGCTGGAGGTCACGGCGCGCCGGATGTTGAGGGTGTCGCTGCCGTTGGGCCCGGTGTTGTCGGTACCGTCCAGCGGGTTGGCGAAGTTGTAGCCGGTTGCCACGGCGTTGGTCAGTGCATTGGTCAGCAGCAGATCATTGTTACGGTCGACGTCGGCCGAGTCATTGCAGCCCATGTAACCGCTGGCGTCCAGATCCTGGGCGATGCGGTCGAAGGCAAAGCGGGCATTTTCCTGCAGGCGTGAGACCCCGTCGTTGACCCGGTAGCTCTGCTTGGAACCCAGGAAGATCTGCACCACGCCGGCGAGCAGAAACAGGCTGATGGTCATGGCAACCATAAGTTCGACCAGCGAGAAACCCGCCTCGCGGTCCGTGTGCCGGGAAACTTCGGGTGTGTACTGTGTGTGTGACCTGTTCATAATCGTTTCAACCGCATCTCTAGGGGATGAAGGTGGTGGAGAAACAGCCTTCCGTGGCGCTGACAGCCGCACCACAGCCGGCGCCAACCGCGCCGTCCCGGTTGTCGTCCCACATCACGCTGATGGTAAATACAGTGCCGTTACCGACTATCGTTCCGGTACCCTGCGGGAGCGTGTTCTGCAGGTTGGTGTACCAGGTGGCAATATCGTGGCTGACCATTTGGGCGGGAGTGCAGTCCGCCAACAGACAACCGGGGTCGCCTGTGGTAGCAGCGATATTGTTGTAAGCCCCGATCGGGGCCGCGGCCTGGACCGGATTCGCGCGGATCCTGTCGGCCATGTCGTTCGCCAGTATTACGGCCTGGCTGCGCGCGTATGAGCTGAAGTTACTGCGCAAGCCGTTTGCCTGCAGGCTGGCCAGCCCCAGCAGGCCGATCGACAGGATCAACACGGCGATCAGGACCTCCAGCAAGGTGAAGCCTGTGTGGTCTTGGCGCCATCTCTTTTCGACAGTCATGATTTTAGCTCCGGGTTCCATTGCTCAGGCGCAACCAAGGTTGGTGGTGCTGGCGCGCCCGGTGTTCGAAACGTTGATGCGTCGACCGGTTTCTCCGGCGCGGTCGTCGCACAGATCCAGGGTCGCGGCCGCCGTGGCGGCACCCTGGGGGGTGAACTGGATCTGGGATGCGCCACTGGTAAAGGTCACGCCGTTGCCGGGAAAGGCGGCTGCAAAACCGCGCTCCTCGCCGGCATCAAAAGCGGCGTTTCCGTTGACGTCCACCCATACCATCCACCCGAGGGTCCAGTCGGTCTCTCCAGTGCAGGTGGCCTGGTCGGCACTGACACACACGGTGGCGGTGCGGCCTTGCTTTATTGCTTCGCTGCGTGCAAGGCCTACCGAGCTGACCAGCCGGTTGGCGTCGGTGATAAGCCGGTTGTTCTTGATGGTGGTCATGAAACTGGGGACCGCAACTGTCATGAGGATTGCTGCGATCGCCAGCGTGACTATCAATTCAACCAGCGTAAAGCCGTTTTCTCTGTTCATGGTGCTATACCTAACCCCAAGTGCGTTGCCCCGTAAATCGAATACCGATCAGTGGACGGTAATCGTCGACCAGCGGCGCTGGCGCCACGCCATCGCGGCAGCCTGGTTCAGCTATATATAGGGGATTGATTCGCTAAAACTTTATAGTGCGGAGGCGGCCGGGTGGCCGATAAGCGGTAGGCGGCGGGCGACGAGCGGTGGCGGGTCAGTTTTCTCCCAGCAGCCAGCGGGTATCCAGGGGGTCCAGTCCGGCGTTCAGAGTTCTCAAAAGCGACAGCGAGGCGTCGCCTGTGGGTGAGGTCCAGTGCACGTCAACCCGCATGGACGCCAGGGATGCGCCCGCCGCGGGCAGGGGGTAGTGGGCGATTTCGGCGTGCAGCCCTGGTTCAAACAGGGTCGCCTGAGCCTGCTTCGGGGTGTCGGGAAGCCAGCTGACAGGCGTGATCTCCAGCAGGCTTTCGGCCAGCAGAAAGGCGGTTCCGGCGGTGTGCAGTTCGCCGGCTCCGACCCACAGGCGGGCTTGCAGCTGACCGAGGCCCAACAGGCCGATACTCACCACCAGCAGCGTTACCAGGGACTCTATCAGGCTGAAACCGTGCGTATTTTTACCCATGCTCAGAAATCCTTCCAGCCGCCGGGAATCCTCACGACGCGGATGGTGGGGAATGACAACCGGGTCTGCAGACGGTCGGCGTTCTGGATGTGCTGCAGCTCAATGCTGGCGTGCCCGCTGTTGGCATTGCCGTTGATAGCTAGCGTGCCGATGACCTCGAGCCGCCTGTCCGCCAGGGGTTCGGGACAGGCGGCATCGATGAACACGACGCCGAAAATGCGCACCCCCGCGGCAAAACGCGGGCAGCCGGTCGCCGCGGGGAAATACACCACCACCGGCCTGTCTTTGTTACCCAGGCTGTGGGCCCATTTGCCGCCGACGAGCGCGGCCGGGTCGACCTGCCAGTAGCGCCGCCGGGCGGAGGGCAGGGCCAGCTCCGCCGCCGCGAGCCGCGCATACTCATCCCGGCTTATGGAGAAAAACGTTGTCCAGAGCGTGTCGTCGAGGGATTTCATCCCGCCCCGACCGGCGTGCATATCGATGGCTGCGAGTGCGGGGCAGGGCGACGGCGTGTAGCGCCACAGGGCAGCGCCCGCCGCATCGCTGTCGCTGTTGATCGGCCGGATGGAGACGACTGCGCCGCCTGACAGGCAGCCGTTGATCACCAGTGGCGGTGCCGACTCCGCGAGTGGCGACAACACCGTCAGCAGGCGCACCTGCTCGCTGACCCGGGCGGTGGTGCCGCGGCCGCCCTGCGCGCTGGATATGGCCTGTATTTCGACAAACGGACTGTTGTGGTCGGACCGGCGGTACATAACGCGGGTCTCCACACCGCCGGCGCTTTCTACCGGACCGGCGCGGCTGACCTGCGTGTGGTCTTCGTTGGCCGGCGCCCAGACCAGTACCGACGGATACTGGGTCAGCACCGCTGTGGCGGTTTCCGCTGCCGATTCGGCAGCCAACAACAGGCGTTTCTGCCAGCGTTCGTTGCCCGCCATGCGGGTCTCGGTGATCCGGGTGTGCGCCACTGCCAGGGTGAGCAGGGTGATCGACATCATCAGCACCAGCGCCACCAGCAAGCTGGCAGCGCCGCGCTCGTGCCCCATGGTGTGCGCGTTGCTCATGGTTCCGCCGCCTGCAGCCGGTCGTTGCGCAGTGCTATCCACTGCACGAGACTGATTTCGCTGTCCGGATCATGTTCGAGCCGCGCGCCGATATCGACACTGACCAGTCGCTGCACCAGTTGCGGCGCCGCGTCGTCACACGGCGCGGTGCGGTCCAGCAGGTTGATGCAATGCCTGCGCCGACCGAAACGCAGGCGGGTGATGCGAACGTCCGGATCGTTCAGCGCCTGCCAATAGCCGGCATCGCACGCCAGGCCGGTGCCGGCGTAGCGCGATTGCACCGCGCCGTGATGCAGCCGGTAGCCGAACTGCTCCACGTTGTCGTCGTCGGAGAAGGGCGGACATTCGCCCTGCCCACACTGTCCGACCCCGACCAGCCCATCCCCGTCGAGGTCGTAACCGAGCAGGATGCAGGAGTCGGCGGGCTCCCCGGCAAAGGCGCCGCTGCGCACCCGGTTTTCACTGCTCTGAAACGGATTGTCGGCAGGCGACCGCTGTGCCGGGTCGAAGTGCCAGTAGCCGGCGCGGCGCAGGTCGCGGCTGACCAGGTACAGGATGCCGAGAACCTGCTGGTGCAGGTGCGCCGAGCGCAGTTGCAGCGTGGTGTGACGGGCCGTTGCGCTGTAGACAGTCAGCGCCGCCGACAGCGCAACAAGGGAGATGACGCCCGCGATCATCAACTCGACGAGCGTGACGCCACGCTGACGTGGGCGCGTGCTCAACATGGCGGGAACGCCGTGCCCCTGGTGGAACAGCTGCGCACCCGCCCGAGCGGGCTTATGATGACGCGCACTTCGCCGGCGCGGTTGCGCAGGACAAGCGATGCGGCGCGGGCGGTGCCGCGTATTGCGGCAAACCGCAGTGGGCGGGTGGCGATTGCCGCCGGTGCCTCGAGCGCAACGGAAGGGAAGTCAGCCGCGCCTTGCCGGTGCAGGCTCGCTGCGCCGGTGTCGCCGCTGACGCAGGCGCCCGCCTCGGCGGTGTTCAGGCGGCAGTCACAGTGGCCTCGGTCGCTCCAGCCATAGCACCAGCCGGCGGTTTGGCTATTGGAAAACGCGAAATAAACGCTTTGCTGAAACGTTAAGGCGCGGTTTCGGGCCTGTCGAAGTTCCTGGAGCAGCTGTTCGGCGGCCCCGCGCAGGCGGCCGCTGTCGATAAACCGGCCCATGGCGGGTACAGCCAGACCGGCGAGCAGCGCCACCAGCGCCAGCGTGACCAGAAGTTCGATAAGCGTAAAACCGGAGCGTCCTGTCTCTTCCATGATCAGGCTCCCGGGCAACTTGTTCCCTGTTGTCGTGGGAAGTATAGTCAAGCTGCGGGGCAGCGCAAGGAGGCGCGTGTCCGTATCCGTTACCGAGCAAAAGGAGTTGCGCTATGAATCGATCACCGGTTCAGGGTTTCTCGTTAATTGAATTACTCACCGCGCTGGCTATCGTTGCAATTCTCGCCACCATTACCGTGCCTTCTTTCAGTGGCATGGTTGCCAGGTCGCGTCGCAGCGACGCGATATCTGCGTTGCTGCGCGTGCAACTCGCGCAGGAACGCTGGCGCGCGAACAATCTCACTTATGCAGCGGACCTCGCCACGCTTGGCTGGACGTCGGCCGACTCGCCGGACGGCTATTACCGCTTGCGCATCGGTCGCGCTGACGCAACCGGCTTCCGTGTCACCGCGCAGCCGGTGGGTGTGCAGCGGGCGGACAGCTGTGGCGCATTTGCCGTGGCTGCCGGGGGCCCCGATTACAGCCAGGGCTTTGCCGACGAGCGCTGTTGGCGTCGTTGAAATCCGCTCCAGCTGCGGCGCGTACCGACATGGCTGACTGTATCGTTGTCGGCGCCGGTCTCATCGGCATGCTCACGGCGCAGGCGCTGGCCGGCGCGGGCGTCACAGTGACCGTACTGGAAAAATCCCGGCCCGCACGCGAATCCTCCTGGGCGGGGGGCGGTATCCTCTCGCCGCTTTATCCCTGGCGCTATCCGCGGGCCGTCAATGCGCTCGCGCGGGAAAGCCAGCGGCACTACCCGGGCTTCTGTCGGCAGCTGTGTGATGCCACCGGTATCGACCCGCAGTGGACGCGCTCGGGCCTGCTGATCGCCGACATCGATGATGTGTCCGCCGTCAAGCAGTGGGCCGAACTGTATGCAGACGAACTCATCTGGCCCACGGCCGAACAGGCCCGGGAGCTGGAACCACTGCTGGGAATCGCGCCCGAACTCAGTGCCTGGCTGCCGGGTGTGGCCCAGGTGCGCAACCCGCGCCTGGTGCAGTCGCTGCAGGCCTTCGTCGAGCAGCAGGGTGTCGAGATCCGCCCGCAGTGCCCGGTGCAGGGCTGGAAGGTTCATGGGCGGCGGGTTGCATCAGTGACAACGCCGCAAGGCGATGTTTCCGCCGATCACTACGTCGTCGCCGGGGGCGCCTGGACCCGCGAGCTGCTCGAGGCCACCGGAATCGACCTGCCAATCCAGCCGGTGCGTGGTCAGATGATTCTGTTCAAGGGGCAGCCGGGCCTGGTGTCGCGCATCACGTTGTACCAGGGCCACTACGCCATTCCCCGCCGCGACGGTCACGTGTTGTTCGGCAGCACCCTGGAGTACACCGGCTTTGACAAGCGGACCACGGCCGTGGCCCGCGAGGAACTGACGCGGGCGGCCTACGAGCTGCTGCCCGGCCTCGCCGAGCTGCCGATTGAAAAGCACTGGGCCGGGCTGCGACCCGGTAGTCCGGACGGCACGCCCGCGGTGGGGCCGCACCCCGAAATCGACAATCTCTATATTAATGCCGGCCATTTCCGCAACGGCGTGGTGCTGGGGCTGGCCAGCGCCGGTTTGCTGGCGGATCTGCTGCTGCAGCGCCCCACGGCCCTGGATGCGGCACCCTATCTGCCTGAATTATTTCTGAAATAAGGTGGGCTTTCCGCTGCCTGGACTTTGTCTAAATCGCCAGCGTATACTGTTTAAATGAGCGAAGTTGTTGCTATTCCGGTACTTAGTGAGGAGCAGGCCACCGCGCGGTTACGCGAGCACGGTATCCTGCCCACCCAGCAGCGCCTGCAGATCGCCCAGGTGTTGCTGACGCGTGACCAGCACCTGAGCGCCGAACAGGTGCTCGAGCTGGTGAATGCCACCGGCAAGAGCGTGTCCAAGGCAACCGTGTACAACACTCTGGGTCTGTTCGCGGAAAAGGGCATTCTGCGGGAAGTGAATGTCGATCCCATCCGCGCCTTTTACGACACCAACAGCTCTGCGCACCACCATTTCTACAACGTCGACACCGGCGAATTGTCCGACATCGACAGTGGCCAGATGCCGGTGGAGCAACTGCCCGTCGCCCCTGCAGGCACCGTCGTGGACGAGGTGGATGTCATCATCCGCGTGCGCAACGCCGATCCCGTCAAACCGTGAGTTGGCGCGACCCGCGCTATTCTTTTATACTCGCGCGCTCCACAGCGCCGGAATAGCTCAGTCGGTAGAGCAACTGATTCGTAATCAGTAGGTCGGAGGTTCGATTCCTCTTTCCGGCACCACTTAATCAATAAGATAAATTCTGTCGGATTCCCCTTGTTACTCTTGGCTAGCGTTTGGGCTAGCGTTTCTTAGTTAATCCCCCCGCTGTCATGTACACCGGTCCCGACTTTGAATACTAGTTCTGGGCAGATCTGGGCTATCGTTCGCAGCGATGATGCCCCGTACCGACGTGTGATACCGATCAAATAGACGGGCGATCGAGTGAAAGGTCTCGCCCCGCTGCCAACGATCCCACATCTCCGCCTTCTGGGCGTCCGTGTAGTAGATCCGTGTTCTGTAAGCCA
>JAJDOI010000140.1 GCA_022340245.1 Thiogranum sp. | reverse complement strand
TACATGCTCACCGTCAACAATCCCAATCTGCAGATGGTCATGGAGCGCAACCCCAACTTCCACGGCGAAACCTATCCCACCGAGGGGGCCCCCGGGGATGCCGAGGCGGGCCTGCTGGAAGATGCGGGCAAACCCCTGCCGCTGGTCGACACGGTCATCTTCAGCCTGGAAAAAGAGAACATTCCCCTGTGGAACAAGTTTCTCCAGGGCTACTATGATTCCTCAGGCATCAACTCCGACAGTTTCGATCAGGCTATTCAGATCGGTTCCGCGGGCGATATTTCGCTGACGCCGGAACTCAAGCGCAAAGGTATCAAACTTAATACCGCGGTGTCCGCGTCGATCTTTTACATGGGTTTCAACATGCAGAACCCGGTAGTGGGCGGCGACAGCGAGCGAGCACGCCTGCTGCGCCAGGCGATTGCCATTGCCATGGACTACGAAGAGTACATTTCCATTTTCAACAACGGGCGGGGCATTGCGGCCCAGGGTCCGCTGGCACCCGGGATATTCGGCTACGTCGGCGGCCGGGCCGGGATCAATCCCTATGTCTATGACTGGGGCAAACACGGGCCACAACGCAAGCCCATCGCTTACGCGAAAAAACTGCTGGCCGAAGCCGGCTATCCCGACGGGCGCGACCTGCAAAGCGGAAAACCGCTGGTGCTCTACCTGGACACACCCGCGGGCGGCCCTGACGACTCCGCGCGGCTCAGCTGGCTGCGCAAGCAGTTCGCGAAGCTGGATATCCAGTTACAGATTCGCGATAGCGATTACAACCGCTTCCAGGACAAGATGCGCAAAGGCACAGCACAGATTTTTCAGTGGGGCTGGAATGCCGACTATCCCGATCCCGAAAATTTCCTGTTCCTGCTCTATGGCAAGAACAGCAAGGTCGAACACAATGGCGAAAATGCCGCCAACTACGTCAACCCTGAATACGACCGCCTGTTCGAAAAAATGACCAACATGGACAACGGGCCGCAGCGCCAGGCGCTGATCGACCGCATGGTCGAGATCCTGCGCCACGATGCGCCCTGGGTGTTTGGTTTTCACCCGAAGCAGTTTGCGCTCTATCACCAGTGGTATCACAACGCCAAAACCAACCTTATGGCAAACAACACGCTCAAGTACCGGCGTATCGATCCGGACTTGCGCCAGCAGCTGCGCCGGGCGTGGAATCCGCCGGTGCTCTGGCCACTCGGCCTGTTGCTGTTGTTGCTGGTGTTGCTTGTGATTCCCGCCGTTATCGCTTACCGGCGGCACGAGGCGCAGCGCCTGCTCGCGGTGCAGCAGCGATGATTGCGTATATTGTCCGCCGCATCCTGTACGCAATCCCCGTGCTGCTCGGGGTCAACCTGATCACTTTCCTGTTGTTTTTCGTTGTCAATTCGCCCGACGACGTGGCCCGCATGCACCTCGGGGCGAAGCGGGTGACGGCCGAGTCAATAGAAAAGTGGAAAGCCGAACATGGCTACGACCTTCCACTGCTATACAACAGCGACAAACAGGGCATCAGCAGTGTCACGCAAACCATATTTTTCGACAAGTCTGTCCGCCTGTTTGTCTTCGATTTCGGTTCTTCCGACGCGGGACGCAATATCGGCGCCGATATCGGCCAGCGTATGTGGCCGAGCCTGGCGATCGCCTTGCCGCAGTTTCTGATCGGCCTGCTGGTATACGTCAGTTTTGCGATGTTGCTGGTGTTCTTTCGGGCAACCTATCTCGATGTGTCGGGCGTGGTGCTGTGCGTGGTGCTGATGTCGATATCGGCCCTGTTCTATATCATCGGCGGCCAGTACCTGTTCAGTAAACAGATGCACCTGTTCCCCATATCCGGCTATGAACCCGGTATCCAGGCCTGGCGCTTTGTGGTGTTACCGGTGGTCATCGGGCTGATCAGCGGTCTCGGCGCCAGCGGGCGCATCTACAGGACCTTTTTCCTCGAGGAAATCGGCAAGGACTATGTGCGCACCGCGCGTTCGAAAGGCGTTCCCGAGGTGACGCTGTTATTCCGGCACGTTCTGCGCAACGCCATGATACCGATCCTGACCGGCGTGGTGGTGGTGATACCCACCCTGTTCATGGGGAGCCTGATCATGGAATCGTTTTTCGGCATCCCGGGACTCGGCAGCTATACCATCGATGCGATTCATAACCAGGATTTTGCCATTGTGCGTTCCATGGTGTTCCTCGGCTCGGCGCTCTACATTCTCGGTCTGCTGTTGACCGATATTTCCTATACGCTGGTCGATCCCAGGATACGCTTATCATGATCAAGCCGCTCCTCCTCGGCACGGACGCGCTGGTGTTCCTGCTGGTCGCACTCGTGGTGCTGTTCGCCGTGTATGCCCGCAAGCGGGAACACCTGGCGGCGCCGTGGCGTGACGTGGTGCGCAGCCGTATAGCGGTCGCGTCCCTGGTGGTTCTGGCAGCCTATACGCTGGTGGGCCTGATGGATTCGGTGCACTTTCGCAAGGCCTTGCCGATGCAGGCGGGGCAGCAGGAAGTCCAGTATGGCGGCGATGTCCTGAGTGTACTGGATATCCTGCTGGGGCCGGTGCGCACACAGGTGGAAACCACCTATTCGGCGCCGTTCGCGACGCATCTGTATGCCAAGGAGTATATGCTCGATGAACAGGGCAAGGAGGTGCGCGGCTATCCGCGTCTGAAGTACGGCGGCGCGCAGCTGTCGGACCCGGAGGTCGACAAGTGGCCGGACATCCGTCGACGCGTGTTGCTGTCGGTGCTGGAGACGCTGGGGGTTATGCTGCTCATCTATGTGCTGTTCGGCGCGCTGCTCGCGCGGCGCTGGCGCAAACCGGTGCCGGTCGCGTTGCGGGACATCGCACGCGGGCGTTGCGCGGTGCCCTGGCGCACGGCACTCGGGACGCTTGGCGCGGTGGTGCTCCTGATTGCGCTGATTGCGAACATGTCCGCCGCCTGGCATATGCTCGGCACCGACAAAGTGGGGCAGGACGTGCTTTACCAGAGCATCAAGAGTATTCGCACCGGGCTGGTTATCGGCACCCTGACCACGCTGATCATGCTGCCGTTTGCGGTACTCCTGGGGATGATGGCGGGCTATTTCCGAGGTTGGGTCGACGATGTCATCCAGTACCTGTATACCACGCTGAACTCGATACCGGGCGTACTGCTGATCGCTGCTGCCGTACTGATGATGCAGGTGTACATGGCCAACCACCCGGAAATGTTCGAGACCATGGCCGAGCGCGCCGATATGCGCCTGCTGTTCCTGTGCATGATACTGGGCATCACCAGCTGGACCGGTCTCTGCCGCCTGCTGCGCGGTGAAACGCTGAAATTGCGCGAGCTCGACTATGTGCAGGCCGGCAGCGCGTTCGGGGTTTCCGGATTCCGGATCATGATGCGTCACCTGCTGCCAAATCTCATGCACCTGGTGATGATCACCGTGGTGCTCGATTTCAGCGGCCTGGTGCTGGCCGAGGCGGTGCTTTCCTACGTGGGCGTCGGTGTCGATCCGACCACCATGAGCTGGGGCAACATGATCAACCGCGCGCGCCTGGAAATGGCGCGCGAACCCATTGTCTGGTGGTCGCTGCTGTCGGCTTTCGTGTTCATGTTCACCCTGGTGCTGTCGGCCAACCTGTTTTCGGACGTGGTGCGCGACGCCTTTGATCCGCGTCTGCGCACGGAACGCTAACTGATGAAACAAGCGCTGTTACAAGTCAAAGACCTCAGTGTTCGCATCGGCCAGGGCGAAAATGCCATTCGCCCCGTCGACGGCGTCAGTTTCGAGATCCGGGCCGGCGAAACCTTTGCCCTGCTGGGTGAGTCGGGTTGCGGTAAATCGATGACGGCGCTGGCGCTGCTGCGGCTGTTGCCGAAACCGGCCGGCGAGATCGTCGGCGGTTCTATTCAGCTTGCGGGCGAGGAGTTGCTTGGCCTGACCGAACGCAACATGCGCGGGGTACGCGGCGGACGTATCGCCATGATTTTCCAGGAACCGATGACATCTCTCAATCCGGTGATGACCGTCGGCGCGCAAATTGCCGAGAGTGTCGAGCAGCACAAGCAGCTGCGCGGTGAACCTCTGCGCCGGCGGGTACTTGAGCTGCTGAATGCTGTGGGTATTCCCGATGTGGAGCGCCGTTACCAGGAGTATCCGCACCAGCTTTCCGGTGGCATGAAACAGCGTGTCATGATCGCCATAGCGCTGGCCGGTGATCCCGACCTGCTGATCGCCGACGAGCCTACCACCGCGCTGGATGTGACCATTCAGGCACAGGTGCTGGAGTTGATCGCGAAGTTGCAGAAAGACCGCGGCATGGCCGTGCTGTTGATCACCCACGACCTCGGCGTGGTGGCGGGCATCGCCGATCGGGTCGCGGTCATGTACGCGGGGCAGCTGGTGGAACAGGCTCCGCGCGAGCGCTTTTTCACTGCGCCACAGCATCCCTACAGCCGCAAACTGTTCGCCGCCTTGCCCGACAGCAGCAAGCGCGAACAGCGCCTGACGGTGATACCCGGCAGCGTCCCGCCGCTCAACCGGGCGTTTCATGGTTGTCGATTTGCCGAGCGCTGCGACCGTGCCTGGGATGTCTGCCGTAGCCGCCAGCCGGCCTGGTTTCAGACCGGTGACGGCCAGATCGTGCGCTGTCACCTGGCCGACCCGGGTCTGTCGGCACCGGACGAAGCGCTGGCCGAGGCGACGGCAACGGCGGCGCCCGACAAAACAGCGGCAGGCACCCCGCTGCTGGTGGTCGACGACCTCAAGGTCTGGTTTCCCATTCAGCGTGGTTTGTTCAAACGCACGGTCGGGCACGTGCGCGCGGTCGACGGTGTCAGCCTGGATATTCCGCGCGGTCAGACCCTGGCACTGGTGGGCGAGTCGGGCTGCGGCAAGACTACCGTCGGAAAGGGGATCCTGCAGCTGTTGCAGCCGACCGGCGGCAGCGTGTGGTTTGAAAACCTGGAGCTGACGCGGCTCAAGGGTGAGGCGTTGCGCAGTCAGCGCTCGCAGTTCCAGATTATCTTCCAGGATCCGTTTTCGTCCATGAATCCGCGCATGAGCGTGGGCGATATTGTCGAGGAGGGCATGGCCGCCCAGCGCATAGGCCGGTCGGCGGCGCAGCGCCGGGAGCGCGTGCTGGAACTGCTGGAACAGGTCGGCCTGCGTCCCGAACACGTGCGGCGTTATCCCCACGAGTTCTCCGGCGGTCAGCGCCAGCGCATCTGTATCGCGCGCGCCCTGGCGGTGAGTCCGAAACTGATTGTCTGTGACGAACCTACCAGTGCGCTCGACGTGTCCGTCCAGGCACAGATCCTCAACCTGTTGCGCGATCTGCAGCACAGTCTGGGGTTGTCGTACCTGTTTATCACCCACGATATCTCGGTTGTCTCCTACCTGGCTGAACGCATAGCCGTGATGTACCTGGGGCGTATTGTCGAACAGGGCCCGGTTTCCGAGATCCTCGACCGGCCGCGGCATCCCTACACCCAGGCTTTGTTGTCGGCCGTGCCCAGTATCGATCAGGCTGGCGAGCGCAAGGTGATCCGCCTGCAGGGCGACATGCCATCGCCTTCGAACCCGCCGCAGGGGTGCCATTTCCACCCACGCTGTCCGCAAGCCATGGCGGTATGTCGCGAGATTTATCCGCCGGTCAGCGAAATCGGCGCGGATCACCGGCTGCGCTGCCACCTGTTCAACAACTGACAGGCGCATCTTATGTCCTCGAAAAACACCTACCCCTACATTCTGGCAGGCGTGTTTGTTGCCGTATTCGCCTGGCTGGCGATCGAACCGGTATCGCGAACCGTGTGGATTGCCGAAGTCATCCCGGTGATTATTGTGTTCACGCTGCTGGCGGTCAGCTTCGGCGCATTCCGCTTCAGTAACACCGCCTACAGCCTGATGGCGGTGTGGCTTTTCTGGCACACCGTCGGCGGGCACTATACCTTTGCCAACGTGCCCTTCGAGTGGTCGAGCAAGCTGATCGGTTCGGAGCGCAACCAGTTCGATCGCGTCGGGCACTTTGCCGTGGGCTTTTATGCCTACCCGATGATGGAGTGGTTGTTGCGCAAGCGGTATTGCGGTGCGCTGACGGCGAGTTTTTTCGCCCTGTTTTTTATCATGAGCATTGCCGCCGGTTACGAAATCGTCGAATGGTGGTACGCCGCGGCCGAAGGCGGCGAGGCCGGCATGGAATTTCTGGGCTCGCAGGGCGATATCTGGGACGCACAGAAGGACATGCTCGCAGACACCCTGGGCGCTATCGCGGCCATCGTGCTGTACTGGTTCGTAAGGCCGGACAAGTCCGCGCATTGAGATTGATCGATACGCTCACGGGACTCCGCCGGCGACCGCTCGGCCAGCGGCCTGCGATCCCGGCTTGAGGCAGGTTCGCGTTGACTGACGTCAATCCCATCGCGAGCCTGTTTCCCGGCCAGGTCATGCAGCTGCGACTGATGGTACTGCTGGCATATGTTCTGCTCGCCGTGGGCCTGGTCGCGCCGGTTATCACCCTGGAAAAATTTGTTCTTATCGAAAATACCTTTTCGGTGATCTCGGGCATCTACCAGCTGCTGCTGGAAGAGCGATGGTTTCTGTTTGTCATCATAGGCGGCTTCAGTGTTCTGCTGCCGGTGCTGAAGCTTTACGTGCTGCATCGGCTGCTCGGCAGGCATTGCCGCAATGCCGAGCGCTTGCGGCACTACCTTCACTGGATGCACCTGTACGGCAAATGGTCGATGCTCGACGTGTTTATTGTCGCCGTGCTGGTGGTGGCGGTGAAACTGGGCGCCGTTGCGCAGGTGGAGATGCGCTACGGCCTGTATGCGTTCGCGGCCTCGGTGTTGCTCACGATGTTTATCACGGCGCGGGTGGTGGTGCTGGCAGATCGGGTTGAATCGGCGGCCGGTGTCGAGACAAGACGGCAGGGGTGAGACGTAAAGTGGCGAATCGTGGCGGGATTTCCACGGAGCCTGGTGGGGGAAATAGACGGAAATCCCGTGATAAACTGCTGAAAAATTTTGGAAATGGAGGAATGTATGACAGTCGAATCGTTTCACCCGCCTGTGCGAACCCTGATGGGCCCGGGTCCCTCGGACGTAAACCCGCGTGTTCTGGAAGCCATGGGGCGGCCCACCATCGGGCACCTGGACCCGGTTTTCGTCGGCATGATGGACGAGATGAAAGATCTGCTGCGTTATGCCTTCCAGACCGACTATGAGCTGACCATGCCCGTGTCGGCGCCGGGCTCGGCGGGGATGGAAACCTGTTTCGTCAACCTCGTTGAGCCGGGTGACAAGGTGGTGGTGTGTCAGAACGGTGTGTTCGGCGGCCGCATGAAAGAGAATGTCGAGCGCAGCGGCGGCACCGCCATCATGGTCGAAGACGAGTGGGGCAGTGCCGTCGATCTGAACAAGGTCGAGGACGCCCTGAAAGCGAACCCCGCTGCCCAGATCCTTGCTTTCGTGCATGCGGAGACCTCTACCGGTGCCATCTCCGATGCACGCGCGCTGGCCGAACTGGCGCACAAATATGAATGCCTGGTGATCGCCGACACTGTGACATCGCTGGGCGGTTCACCGCTCAAGGTCAGTGAATGGGGCCTGGACGCGGTGTACTCGGGCACCCAGAAATGCCTGTCCTGCACACCCGGATTGTCGCCGGTGACGTTCAGCGAGCGCGCGGTCGCCGCTGTCAGGAATCGCAAGACGCCCGTACAGAGCTGGTTCATGGATCTGAACCTGGTGCTCGGTTACTGGGGCGGGAGTGGCAAGCGCGTCTATCACCACACGGCACCGATCAATGCCCTGTATGGTCTGCACGAGGCGCTGGTTATCCTGCATGATGAAGGCATCGAGCAGGCATGGGAACGCCACCGGGTCAATCACCTGGCCTTGCGGGCGGGCATTGAAGCCATGGGCCTGTCATTCGTCGTCGACGAGGCCAGTCGCCTGCCGCAACTGAATGCCGTGTCGATTCCGCAGGGCGTCGACGACGCCACGGTGCGCAGCCGTCTGCTGAATGAATACGATCTGGAAATCGGTGCGGGGCTCGGGCCGATGGCGGGCAAGATCTGGCGTATCGGCTTGATGGGCTACGCCAGTAACCGCCGCAATGTGTTGCTGTGCCTTGGTGCGCTGGATGCCGTGCTCTCGGATATGGGCGCGCCGATTCATAGCGGCGTGGCGGTCGGGGCTGCGATGAAGGCCTATCAGTAGGTCGCTGGCAACACCATGAATCCGGACCCCTGCGAGAGCGGTATGCCGCTCTCGCAGGGCAGACGACTTACTTATTACTACTCGCCGGCGGTCTCATCGGTCTTTGCCGGCGCCGTTTCGGCGGGCTTGGCTTCACCGGCGCTGGTGTCGGCCTGCTGCTTATCTTTGATATCGATCTGTGCACCCTGGTGCAGGCCATCGATATACTTCTGTACGCGCTGTTTCTGCACAAATGCCTGCAACTGCGGTTTGACCTGTTCAAAGGAGGGCGGAGTCGTTTCACGCACATCGTCCAGCATGATGATATGCCAGCCGAACTGTGTCTTTACCGGCTCCTTGGTGTAGGTGCCTTTTTTCAGCTTCGCAACCGCTTCAGAGAACGGCGCGACCATCTGCTTGGATGAGAACCAACCGAGTTCGCCACCGGTCTTGCCCGACGGTCCCGTCGAATTTTTCTTCGCCAGTTCCGAGAAGTCCGCGCCCTTGTCGAGTTCGGCAATCAGTTTCTTCGCCTGTTCTTCATCGTCGACCAGGATATGACGAGCTTTGTACTCGTTGCCCTTCGGTACCTGTTCGTCATAGAGTTTTTGCAGCTCTTCGTCGGTAATCGGATTGGCTGTGAGGTAGTTCTGGATAGCGGCGGTGGCGATTACGGCACGACGCTGCTGATCGATCTGCAACTGGATGTTCGTGTCCTTGTCCAGGCCTTCCTTGCTGCCGTTCTGGCTTGCCAGTTCCAGGTTGATCACTTCGTCGAGCACCGTGCTGCGGTCCGGCGCGGGTCCGGGACGGTGCCCCTTCATCTGTTGTTCGTAGAGATCGAGTACGGCTTCGGTGATCGGCGCGCCGTTGACCGTGGCGACAACGGTGCTGGTGTCCTCAATCGCCGCTGCGGGTGCTGTGGACGAGCTCTGGCCGGCGTTCTGTAACTGGTCGCAACCGGCCAGCAGTGCGGTCAGGCCAATGGCGAAGATCAGATAGCGAAATTTCATGGTGGTTTCCTTTCTTGGGGTTAACGAATATCAGCCGTCCACTTCAGCTGGTGTTGACGCCTTGATACTCAGGGCGTGTATCTCGGTATTCATCACGTCGCCCAGCGCGTCGTATACCAGTCGATGGCGCTGCATCAGGTTCTTGTCCGCAAATGCGTCGGCGACGATTTCGACGACGAAGTGGCCGGCGCCGCCGGCCTGCGCATGTCCGGCATGCTTGTGGCTTTCGTCGACAATGTTCAGACTCTGAGGTGCAAACGCCTCGGTCAGGCGCTCGCGAATCATGGTGACGCGACGTTCAGTCATCAGGGAAGTACCTTTTTGAAGGGTTTGACGGTTACCCGTGCGTACACACCGGCACTCACGTAGGGGTCTTCGGCGGCCCACTGCTCTGCGGCTTGCAGCGACTCGAATTCGGCTACCACCAGGCTGCCGCTGAAACCCGCCTCGCCGGGATCTTCGTTATCGATGGCCGGGTGTGGTCCGGCCAGGACCAGGCGCCCGGTGCCGCGCAGCGCTTCCAACCGCTGTAAATGCTCGGGGCGTGCCGCCATGCGCCGCTCCAGCGTGCCCGGGACATCCTCGCTGATAAAGGCGTAGAGCAAAACTCAGGATTCCTCTTCCGGCGCCTTGTGGTCTTCGACGTAGCGGCTGAGGTAGAAGGCCTGTCCGACCACAAAGGCGAAGGTAATGCCCAGCATGCCGAACAGCTTGAAGTTGACCCAGGTTGCCTCGGAGTAGTTGTAGGCCACGTACAGGTTGAGCAGGCCGATACCGCTGAAGAACACGATCCACATCCAGCTCAGACGCAGCCACACCGGGCGCTCGGCCTTGATAGCGTGGCTCATCATCCGTTCCACCAGCGGACGGTCGCCGATCCAGTGACTGCCGAAAAACACCGTGGCGAACAGCCAGTTGATAACCGTCGGTTTCCATTTTATGAAAGTCGGGTCGTGTAAAAAAATGGTCAATCCGCCGAACACCAGCAACAGAAAAAAGGTCACCAGGTGCATTTTCTCGAAGCGGCGGTGCTTGATCCAGAAGGCCAGCGTCTGGACCGCCGCCGCGGCGATCGCCACGGCGGTAGCGACATAGATGTCGTACGTCTTGTAGGCGACAAAAAACAGCAGGATAGGAAAGAAGTCGTAAAGGAACTTCATAAGTGTTTATCTGGCTCTGTATTGACAAATCGTGGCTCAGTGCAGTGAGCGATTAATGCTCCATTTTCTATAATAGCGATCCATCACTGCGCGCACGTGCGGCGGATAGTTTAGCAATTCCATTTGCTCGATGCCCTGACTAAAAAATCCCGCCGCATCCTCCGGAAGGTGCTCGACCAGCGCGCCGAACGCCTCTTCCATGAGGTCGGGCTGGTGTGTACGGGTGGCCACAATCGCCCGGTTCAGGTGCAGGATACGCCACGGACGGCCCGGATTGGTCTTTTCCAGGTCCTGCCGGACGACGTCGGCGGTGGCCTGCAGCACCTCGCTCATGGCGTCATGCAGCGCCAGCAGCTCCCCGGGGTCCTGGGTGCTGTTGGCCTGGCGGGCAAATGCGTCCACCACCGTTTCCAGGGTCAACAGGCGGCCGCCGCGGCCCGCAATCCAGCGGGCCGTGGCTATCGTATACGCCTGTAGGACGGCAAAAACCTTGGGAAGATCAAGGTCATTAGCCCAACGCAGCGACTGTTCGAACAGTTCCAGGGCGTATTCGCCCAGTTCGGTGATGGCCCCGGCCTCCACCCCCGGCGCCCCCCGGTCGGCCGCCAGGTCGCGGTCGCTGCGTTGCATCACGTCGAACAATTGTTCGAACGCCTCGGCGATCAGCGTCGGCGTGGACTGGCCGGCGCCGGAGTGTGTTGTGCGCAGCCCATAGGCATCGACCATGTCGGCCAGGGGGCCGGTGAGTCCGGCGCGGAACGCCTCGGCTGTGGGTTCGGGTAGTTTCATGCGCGGAATGGTACCGTAAATCCGGTGCCGCGCGCAGGGGCGGCGTGGCGGCGCCGGCTCCGGTACAATACGCCGGATGTGTTGCCACGATTTACATAGTCATTCAACCGCTTCGGACGGGACCCTGGCGCCGGCGCAACTGATTGCCCGGGCGCAGCAGGCGGGTGTCGATGTCCTGGCGCTTACCGATCACGATACGCTCGACGGCTATGCGGAAGCCGCGCGGGCGGCTGCGGGCGGCCCGTTGCAGCTGGTGCCCGGCGTCGAGGTGTCCGTAACCTGGAGCGCCATGACTATCCATGTGCTGGGTCTGAATGTGGATCCCGACTGCGAGGTGCTGCAGCAGGGTCTGGATGGATTGCGGGCGTTCCGGGACTGGCGTGCCGAGGAAATCGCCCGCAGGCTGGAGAAGGCTGGTATCGGCGGTACCCTGCAGGGTGCGGCGGGTTACCGTCAGGGCCGCATCCTTAGCCGCACGCACTTCGCGCACTATCTGGTCGAGGCCGGGCGCGCGGCGTCGGTGCGCGATGTGTTCAAACATTACCTGGTCAGGGGCAAGCCGGGCTTTGTCCCGGGTGAGTGGGCCGGGCTCGACACGGTCATCGACTGGATTCTGGCCGCTGGCGGCCTGCCGGTGATCGCGCATCCGGCGCGCTACCGGCTGACGCGCAGCAAATTGTCGCGACTGGTGGGAGAGTTCCGGGAAGCCGGCGGCTGCGGCATCGAAGTGGTGTCGGGCAGTCATTCCCGCGACGAGACCCTGCATATGGCCGCAGTGTCGCGCGAGCATGGCCTGCTGGCCTCGGCCGGTTCGGACTATCATGGCCCGCACAACACCTGGGCGGAACTCGGTCAGCTGCGCGCCCTGCCGCCGGGTTGTACGCCGGTCTGGGAGGCCGACAGCTGGCCGGCGGCAGCATGAGCGCATGAGCCAGTTTTTCGCGCTACACCCGGACAATCCGCAGGCGCGTCTCATCCGTCATGCCGTGGACATTCTTCGTGACGGCGGCGTGGCCGTGGTGCCCACCGATTCGACTTACGCCATTGTCTGTCATCTTGACGACAAGGGCGCGGTGGAGCGTATCCAGCGTATCCGCCAGCTGGACAAGAAGCATAACTTCACGCTGCTGTGCCGCGATCTGTCGGAGATCGCCACCTATGCGCGGGTCGACAACACCGCCTACCGGTTGCTCAAGGCGCGCACACCCGGAGCGTATACCTTCCTGTTACGTGCCACCGCCGAGGTGCCGCGCCGGCTGCAGCACCCCAAGCGCAAGACTATCGGGATACGCGTACCGGATAACGCTATCCTCCAGGCGATATTGATCGAACACGGTCAGCCGTTGATGAGTACCTCGCTGATTCTGCCGGGGAGGGAACTTCCGGAGATCGATGCCGAAGATATTCGCGACAAGCTGGAACACCAGGTCGACCTGATTATAGATGGCGGGCACTGTGGCCTCGAACCCACCACCGTCGTGGATCTCACCGAGGCCGCGGCAAAAGTCATTCGTCAGGGTCGTGGTTCCAGCGAGGGGCTGGAATAGCGCCCTGTTTTTTTGTGTGAAGGATAAACCGGGTTAGAGCAGGTATACTGAAGCCATGTTACACGTCAGTCTGGTACAGCAGATCGCAGCCTGGTTGCTGCCGGTGCTGCTGGCCGTTACCGTTCATGAAACCGCGCACGGCCTCGTCGCACGCAGCTTCGGCGATAAAACCGCGGAAATGCAGGGCCGTCTGAGCCTGAACCCGATCAAGCACATCGACCCCATAGGCACCATACTGGTGCCCGGGTTGATGCTGCTGCTGCCCGGCAATTTCGTGTTCGGCTGGGCCAAACCCGTGCCGGTCGACTGGCGCAACTTCAAGCATCCGAAGCAGGACATGGCCTGGGTGGCGGTGGCGGGCCCGGCGTCCAACCTGCTCATGGGCTTTGCCTGGGCTGTACTGGCGAGGGTTGCTCTCAGCCTCCCGGCGGAGAGCTGGGTGAAAGCGCCGTTGTTGTTTATGGGTGTGGCGGGAATATTCATCAACACCATTCTCATGGTGTTGAACCTGCTGCCGTTGCCGCCGCTCGATGGCGGGCGGATCCTTACCGGCATGCTGCCCGCGCCTTATGCCTACCGGTTTGCGCGTATCGAACCCTACGGCTTCATCATTCTGCTGGTGTTGTTGATGACCGGCATTCTGGGTTTTATCATTTGGCCGTTCGTACAGCTGTGTCTCGGCATGTTCGCGGGCGCTGCGGGTATGAGTGCCACGGCATTCCTGGCGATTCTGTCGTCGCTGCTTCCCTCATGAGGAGTTGATCCACTTTGCCAGGCGAATCCAGAAACCGCGTTCTGTCCGGAATGCGCCCCACCGGTCAGCTGCACCTGGGTCACTATCACGGTGTGCTGAAGAACTGGGTTAAGTTGCAGCACGAGTACGATTGTTACTTTTTCGTCGCCGACTGGCACGCGCTGACCACGCACTACGAGGATCCGCAGATCATCGCCGCCAGCGTGATCGACATGGTCATTGACTGGCTGGCGGCCGGTGTCAATCCTGCGAGCGCCAAGCTGTTCGTGCAGTCGGACGTGCCGCAACACGCCGAGTTGCACCTGCTGCTGTCCATGGTCACGCCGCTGGGTTGGCTGGAACGCGTGCCCAGTTACAAGGATCAGCAGGAAAAGCTGCGCGAGCGTGACCTGGCCACTTACGGCTTTCTCGGCTATCCGCTGCTGCAGAGCGCCGATATCCTGATGTACAAGGCGGGAACGGTCCCGGTCGGCGAGGACCAGGTCGCGCACGTCGAGCTGACGCGCGAGGTGGCGCGGCGCTTCAACCACCTCTATGGCCGCGAAGCCGGCTTCGAGGAAAAAGCCAATGCGGCGATAAAAAAAATGGGCAAGAAGAACGCCAAGCTCTACCGTAACTTGCGCCGCGATTACCAGGAGAAGGGCGATCAGGAAGCGCTGCAGGTGGCGCGTGCACTGCTCGAGGGGCAGGGCAACCTGGCGCTGGGCGATCGTGAGCGCCTCTGGGGGTTTCTGGAAGGCGGCGGCCGTATCATCCTGCCGGAACCTGAAGCCCTGCTGACACCGGCGTCGAAAATGCCGGGTCTGGACGGCCAGAAGATGTCCAAGTCCTATAACAACACCATCAGCCTGCGTGACGACCCCAAAGACATCGAACAGAAACTGCGCACCATGCCCACCGACCCGGCCCGCGCGCGACGTAACGATCCGGGCGACCCGGCCCGCTGCCCGGTGTTCCAGTTGCACGAAGTGTATTCGGACGAAAGCCGTAAACGCTGGGTGCGCGAAGGCTGCACCACCGCCGGCATCGGTTGCCTCGACTGCAAGCAGCCGCTTATCGATTCGATTCTGGGCGAGCTCGCGCCCATCCGTGAACGTGCCCGCGAATTCGAGGAGGATCCGCAGCTGGTGCGCAATATTCTGCAGGAAGGTGGCGAGGCGGCACGCGATGTCGCAGACGAGACAATGGATGAAGTTAGAGCTGCAATTGGTTTGAATTACTAGAATATATTTGTTTTTCTCCTCCGCCGCGGGCGGGTCCGGGAAAGCCTGTAGCCGGGTTCCCCTGTCCCGGTTCTCATCTACCGCTGCGGCGTTTACAATGCGCCAATACCGACGTGAGCCGATTGCATGACAGAAACGCCAACACCGACTGAACAGGCGCCGGAACAAACTGAAATGCCCTTCGCTTACGTGCAGGGTGAAGCGGTCACGACACTCCCCAAAGATCTCTATATTCCACCGGATGCGCTGGAAGTTTTCCTTGAGGCGTTCGAAGGTCCGCTGGATTTGCTGCTGTACCTGATCCGTCGCCAGAATCTGGATATCCTCGATATCCCCATCGCCGAGATCACCCGCCAGTACATGGAGTACATCGAGCTGATGCAGGACATGCGCCTTGAACTGGCGGCCGAGTACCTGGTCATGGCTGCCATGCTGGCGGAAATCAAGTCACGCATGTTGCTGCCGCGGCACGTCGAGGAGGAAGAGGAGGGCGACCCGCGCGCCGAACTGGTGCGCCGCCTGCAGGAGTACGAACGTTACAAGCAGGCCGCCGAGGATATCGATCAGCTGCCGCGTGTCGATCGCGACGTGTTCCCCGTCAACATCCAGGCGCCGGACAAGCGCGTGGTGCGCAGGCCCCCGGAGGTCTCATTGCAGGAACTGCTGGTCGCCGCCAAGCAGGCCATGATGCGGGCTGAGATGTTTTCCCACCACCATGTGCAGATGGAGCCGCTGTCGGTGCGCGAACGCATGTCTATGGTGCTGGAGCGCCTCGACGGGGATGAGTTCACTCCGTTCACCAGCCTGTTCAGAACCGGCGAAGGGCGCATGGGCGTGGTGGTCTCGCTGCTGGCGGTGCTGGAGCTGATCAAGGAGTCGCTGATCGAACTGGTTCAATCAGAACCTTTTGCACCTATCTATATCAAGGCCGCCGGCGCGGCTGCGACGCTCGATGAACAGGAGCCGTCGGTCGCCGCGGCGGGTGACGCCTGAACAACAAGGTCGGTACACATGGACAATCAGAGAATCAAACATATTGTTGAATCGGTATTGCTGGCCGC
>JAJDOI010000184.1 GCA_022340245.1 Thiogranum sp. | reverse complement strand
TGGCCGTCTCGGCGCATAACTTCCTGCACCTGCCACCGGTGCTCGGCATGATGACCGGCCTGGGTTTCCTCAAGCTGTATGGCTACTACCTGAAGCGCCGCAGCCGGTTTTATCCCGAGGCGCCGGCCGATTCGCTTGGCGGCAGCGCGCTGGAACTGGAAAAGACCTCCGCCCCGGCCGGGCAGACCCAGTTCAATATTTTCAAGTCGCTGGAGCGCGCCGAATGGGACACGCTGATGTTCTTTTACGGCATCATTCTGTGCGTCGGCGGTCTCGGCACGCTCGGCTATCTGGCTGTCGGTTCGCAGCTGATGTACGGCGACCTCGGCCCCACGCAGGCCAATATCCTGGTGGGCCTGCTGTCGGCGATTGTCGACAACATTCCTGTCATGTTTGCGGTGCTGGCGATGGAGCCGCAGATGGACCCTGGACAGTGGCTGCTGGTAACCCTTACCGCCGGCGTCGGCGGGTCACTGTTGTCCATCGGCTCGGCGGCGGGCGTCGCGGTGATGGGTCAGGCGCGCGGCGTCTACACGTTTTTCTCGCACCTGAAATGGACCTGGGCGATTGCTCTGGGTTATGCCGCCAGCATCTGGGTTCACCTGCTGATCAATAGCAGCAAGTTCTCCACCTTGTAGAACGGCGCATTGAAACAAAAAAAAGCAGAGCCTTTGCTCTGCTTTTTTGTCCGCACCTGACTCGGGACTCGGGCCACGCGCATCGACGGTAGTGTCGGTCAGTGTTGCTTGCCGGCGGCTTCCTGCAGCATCGGCTTGAGTTCGCCCTTCTGATACATCTCCAGGGTGATATCGTGGCCGCCGATCAACTGGCCGTTCACATACACCTGCGGAAAGGTCGGCCAGTTCGCGAAGCGCGGCAGGTTTTCGAAAATTTCCGGGTCGGCGAGCACGTTCACATGGGCGAATTCCACGTCACAGGCCTGCAGCATCTGCGCCGTGCGGCTGGAGTAACCACACATGGGCATCTGTGGTGTACCCTTCATGAAGATGACGACCGGACTGCCGTCCACAGCCTGTTTGATACGTTCCATCACGTCCATCTGTCATTACCTCTCAAGTCGAATTTTTTGTAATAGGCCTAGTGTACCTAGCATCTGCGGCAACAAACAGCCTAATTTCAAAGGGGTTTTACCACTTCAACCAGCTTCCCGTCGGGGTAAAGACGCCGCCGACAGCGAAATTATTTCAGTCTGGCGTGACCTTACTGCAGCTGGCGCGGATAGCGCCCGCGCGCGCCGGCGGGACAATTTGCGTGCTGCCCGAGCATACCGGGTCTGGAGGGATCGATGCGCTACAGCGTATCGACGTTGCGCTGCAGCCAGAATTCCAGCGCTGCCAGATGCCACAACTTGCTGCCCTGCAGCCGCGTCAGCTGGTGTTCGGGGTCGTCCAGGATCGACTGCACATACGCATCCCGGTACAAGCCGCGCTCGCGGCAGGCCTTCGAGCCAAGCAGATCGCGCATGAATTCCAGGAACGGTCCGCGCACGAACTTCAGCGCCGGGACCGGGAAATAGGCCTTGGGCCGATCGATCACGGCGTCGGGAACCAGGCCGCGGGCGATCTTTTTGAGCGGGTACTTGCCATGGTCGCGGATTTTCATTTCCGCCGGCATACCGATGACGAGTTCGACCAGCTCATGATCGAGAAACGGCACGCGCGCTTCCAACCCCCAGGCCATGGTCATATTGTCGACCCGCTTGACAGGATCATCGACAATCAGAGTCGTCACGTCGAAGTGCAGAACACTGTTCAGATAGCTGTCGGCACCAGCCGCTCTGAGCCGCTCGTCGACCAGGGCCGAGGTGTAATCGGGACCGGCATATTCTGCAGCGACCATGCGCAGGTACTCGTCGTGATCACGGTCAAAATAGTAAGGCGCAAAACGTCCCGCCCCGGAACCCAGCGTGTTGTGCATCTGTGGATACCAGAAGTAACCGGCAAATACTTCATCTGCACCCTGTCCGCTCTGGACCACCTTGACGTAGCGCGAAACGCGCTCCGACAGCAGGTAGAAAGCTACCGCATCCTGCCCGACCATCGGCTCCGCCATCTGGTCGATGGCCTCGGGCAGCCGGTCGAGCACCTCATGGTTAGGCACCTGGATCTTGTGGTGTTGCGTCGCATAACGCTCGACAATCTGATCGGAAAACTCGAACTCGCTGCCACGCTCGTCCGGATGGTCCTCGAACCCGACCGAAAATGTCAGCAGGTCATTGCCACCGCCGTGCTCGGCGAGCAACGCCACCAGCAGGCTGCTGTCCAGTCCACCCGAGAGCAGCACCCCCACGGGTACATCAGCGATGACGCGCCGGCGCTCCACGGCTTTGACCAGTGCAGCCCGCGTCGCTTCCAGCCATTCATCCTCGGTCTGCGGCCGGCCCTCGGGCGCCGCATTCAGCTGCCAGAAGGGAAATACCCGGTCGCGCCCGTCGGCGGTTACGATCATCACATGCGCCGGCGGGAGTTTACGCACACCCTTCAACAGGGTGCGCGGGGCGGGCACGACAGCATGCAAGGTGAAATGATGGTGCAGAGCGACCGGGTCGATGCCGGTGTCGACACCGCCGGCGGCCAGCAGGGCCTGGGTGTTGGAGGCGAAGCGGAAAAAGTCGCGCGTCTGGCTGTAATACAGCGGTTTGATGCCGAAGCGGTCGCGCGCCAGCAGCAACTGTTGCCGCCTGGCATCCCAGATCGCGATGGCGAACATCCCGTGCAGCCGCTCTACGAAGCTTTCCCCCCATGCGGCGTAGGCCTTGAGCACGACCTCGGTATCACCCTGGCTGCGGAACTGATACCCCTGGCTCTGCAATTGCGCGCGCAGTTCCTTGTAGTTGTATATCGCGCCATTGAAAACCAGCGACAAACCCGTCGCTTCATCCACCCAGGGCTGGTTGGATGCATCCGATAAATCGATCACCGACAGGCGTCGATGGCCCAGGGCGATGGTGTCCTTGACGTACCGGCCTTCGTTATCCGGTCCGCGCCGTTCCAGTCGGGCCAGCATCCGGCCGAGCAAAGCCTCGTCGGGCCCGGTTCCGTCTATGCGCAATTCGCCGCAGATTCCGCACATTCCGCTAGCCCTTGCTGGCGTGCCGCCCGCTCACCTGGACACCACGGTCAGGCGACTCACAACCGTTACCACGCCCTTGACCGAACGCGCGATGGCCACCGCCCGCCGCACCGCTTCCGCGGATGACACGTTGCCGGACAGGGTCACCGTGCCACGGTGGGTAACAACCCTGACGTCCATGGCACTGACCAGGTCGTCATGCACATAACGGCTATTGATAGTGGAGGTAATCGATGCATCGCCGGCGACGGTTTCCGCCGTACGGTTGTTGTTCGCGGCCGGGTAACCGCCGGGCGCGGCGCCACCGACAACAGCCGCCGCGCAGGCGCTGAGCCACACCAATAGCAAAATCACCCCGGACAGCCGGAGAATGCGTACTGACATCGATGGACCTTTGGTGTGAAAACGCCCAGTCTACGGCAAAGCACTGACCGGAAACAGGGCCACGAAACGCCGCTTACTCGCGGGACTGGTCCCTGACGCCGCCCTCGATGACGGTAACCTGGGCGCGGCGCCTGACGGCGCTGGTGGCTTCGAGGCAACTGGAGTGAAGTATTACACGGTTGCGGCCTGCCGACTTGGCTTCGTAAAGTGCCTTGTCGGCGGCTCGCATCAGGGTACTGAGCGAAATATCGCCCGACTTCCCGTAGCAGCAGCTGACGCCGGCGCTCACGGTAATCGGAAGCACGTTACCCCGGTAGTTGGCCGGCGAGCTGTTGACCAGCGCACGGATCTTGTTCGCCATAGCGACGCTGTCCTGCGGATCCTCGGTGACATTGAGAATCATGAATTCCTCTCCGCCGATACGGAACAGGAAGTCGTTGGCGCGCGAATTGTGTTTCAGCAGTCGCGCGAAGTGCACCAGGACGGCATCCCCGCCCAGGTGACCCCAGGAATCGTTGATGGCCTTGAAATAGTCAAGATCCAGCAGTACCGCCGTGAGATAGCGCTTGTCACGAACAACCCGCGCAAACAGACCCGGCGCCACCTCCTGGAGGTACCGGCGGTTATGCAGTCCCGTCAGGCTGTCGGTAATGGCGGTCTCCTGCAGCTTGCGGTTGGCGCGCTCGAGCTTCGATTGTTCCCGACGCAACGCGTCCAGCACGTCGGCAAAGCGGTTGACCAGCTGATCCATCTCGGTACTGGCATCGGAACGCGTCATGACCGGAAGTTCACCATTGATCATTTTCTCGGTGGTCGACATCAATGCTTCCATAGGCTTGCTGAAATTGCGCAACACCAGCCAGCCGACGAACAGCACCACCAGGCTGCCGAGCGCGGCGAACGAATAGACCCAGCGCTGATAGCCGGCCAACAGTTCCGTCAGGGTCGACTCGGCAACGCCGAACCACATCCGGGGCAGCCGGTGATCGGCTGCGCCATAGGAAACCTGGCGCAGCCTGAAGTGGTGTTCGCCATAATCGAGACGGCGTGTTTGCGAATCGATGAGCAGGCCCTGGTAGCGGTCGTTACTGCTGCGCAGTACGCGGCCGCGGCGCTCGAAAAACAGCAGATAATCGCGCGAGAGATCTTCCTGTTTGGTCAGCCAGTCCCGGCCCATGACGCGTGCCACCACGGCGGTCGCCAGTCGTTCACCCTGGTACAGCACCGGGCGGGCCGCCACCATGACCACGCCCTGCGGCGAATCGAAGAAGAAATGCTGCGCCTCCCGGGCATCCGCCCGCGGAACCATCTCGGCGATCAGGCGCGGATACTCTTTGCCCAGCAGCACCTCTCCCCGGGTGGAAACAATCAGGCTGCGATCAGTCGGTAGCGAACCGAACTGGCGGTCATAATAGGCCTTGAGGCCTTCGCCGCTGGTGCCCAGTTCGAGGATGATGTACAGGTATTCCTGCAGGCGCAGGTCACCTGCAATCACGTCAGTGTAGTGGTCGAGTTCCTGGATCTGGGATTTGACCCCGGCTTCCTTGCGCAGCGCGACGTGCCGCAGGTGCTCTTCAGTGCCGGTGACGATCACATCCCTTGCCGCCTTGAACGACAGGGTCATCATCCCGACCAGCAATACAATCAGCATCCCTACATAGAGCAGCAACCGGGACCGGTAAGTCATGGCTCGGTGCCGGGGTCGTAGCTGTCGATCTTGAGCAGACCATAGCGTCGTGCCACAGCGTCGAAGGCCGGCCCGGTCTGTACCTCTTTAATAATGGTGAGGACATCCTTCGAAGGATGCTGATCGGTCACCGCCGACAGGCTGCGGTAAAACGGGTAGTGTTTGTCGCGCAGATTTTCCGGTGTAGGTTGGTAACCGTCGACCGTCACGACCTTGAGTTTGTTGTCGGGCGCAAAATCCCAGGTGGAACCGATATGACCGATGGCACCCTTGAAATCGCCGACGCGCTGTTCCATATCGGCGGCACTGCTGACGTTGAGCCGCTGCTGCCGGAATGCTTCAGCGTCGGGCAGGATAGTCTTCCAGTGTCCGGGCCGTTTTTTGCAGTGCAGGCGCGCCACCAGCACAATGGGCTCGTCCAGGCCGCCCACCTCGCGCCAGTTGACGATATCGCCGCGCATAATGGCACGCACCTGCTCGCTGCTGAGATTGGATACCGGGTTGTTTTTGTGCACGACGATGAGCACCGGCTCGAGCGCCAGCGGGTAGACCCGCAGGTGTTTCTCGGCGACCTCTTCCTCGCTCAACGGGCAGCAGACAAAACCGAAGGTTTCGTGGCCCGGCGCATTGCGCAGTGCGGTCTTGATCCCGGCGTTACAACCCATACCCAGGGTTGAGTTGCGCCCGTGCAGCTCGATATGGCGGCCCGCAACCCGTTCCAGGTCAGGCTTGAGCTGCTCAAAAACGACCCAGGCGAAATGGGCGCCGCCACCAGTCACAACCGCCGAACCGGCAGCGGCGTCTGCGGCGCTGGCGGCGGGCGCGAGCAATCCGGCACAGGCGCATAGCAGTGCCGCAAAAATCTGTCTCATGAAGGCGTTACCCCGTCGGAAAAAGCGAGTCGTCGTCACCAGGATTTGTATGCAATGCCGCCGGACATGCCGACCCTACGAGGACTTAACGGCAAAGCGTCAAAAATCTGAACGGTTTCACAGAACCAGATTGGGTAATTTATATATACTTGTTTTTATTGCCTAAACTTTATCACTCGAGAAAGTCTTTATGTGACTTTACTCACATTCCAGGGGTGGCTCGGGCGCCAAAAAACCGCCGCCACCCGGGGTACGGATTTCCAGCCGGTCCCCCGCCTGCACCGACAGAGCGAGTTTCGCGGGCAGAGCAACCCCGTTCAGAAGGTTCTCGCCCGCACACCCCGGCTGTCCGCCCAGTATCCCCCAGGGGCGGTGCCGGCGGCGTTCGGTCAACAGCGTGACCTCGGCCGGTGCCAGAAACTGGTATTCGCGAATCAATCCATCGCCACCGGCACGCAGCCCCGCCCCGCCCGAGCCCCGGCGTATGGCGTAGCGGAGAATTCTCAGCGGATAGGCGGCTTCGAGCACTTCAATGGGCGTGTTCAGCGTGTTGGTCATGTGGGTCTGCAGCGCGTGCAGGCCGCCGCCACGCCGACCGGCCCCCATACC
>JAJDOI010000222.1 GCA_022340245.1 Thiogranum sp. | reverse complement strand
ATCAATCACTGGAAGGCCAAGGGGCTGGATTACTCACGCATCCTGCATATGCCTTCCATCGCCGCGGATGTCTCGATTTTCAACAATGAAAAGCAGGACCACGGCCTCGACAAGGCGCTGGACAACAAGCTCATCGAACAGGCTGCGCCGGCGCTCGAACGCGGCGAAGCTGTGAAGATCGAAACGCCGGTCAGCAACGTCAACCGCACCGTCGGCGCCATGCTGTCCGGCCAGGTCGCGCGCCGCTACGGTCTTGAAGGCCTGCCCGACGACACCATCCATATCAAGCTCAATGGCGTTGCCGGACAAAGCTTCGGCGCCTGGGTGGCGCACGGCGTAACCCTGGAGCTGGAGGGCGAGGGCAACGACTATGTCGGCAAGGGTCTTTCCGGTGGCCGTCTGATCGTATACCCGCCAAAAGACTGTCCCATTGTGCCGCACGAAAACATTATCGTGGGTAACACGGTGCTGTATGGCGCAATCTCCGGTGAGTGCTATTTCCGCGGCGTCGCCGGCGAACGCTTCGCCGTACGCAACTCGGGCGCCAGCGCCGTCGTGGAGGGTGTGGGCGACCACGGCTGTGAATACATGACCGGCGGTGTTGTCGTCGTTCTGGGCGAAACCGGCCGCAACTTCGCCGCCGGGATGAGTGGCGGTATTGCCTATGTGCTGGACACCAACGGCGACTTCAAGGATCGCTGCAACCTCGCCATGGTTGACCTGGAGCCGATCCCCGAGGAAGACGAAGCGCTGGAACTGCTGGATCATCAGGGCGGCGATATGGAAACCCACGGCAAAGTGGACATCAAGACCGACATGACGCGCTACGACGCGCTGCGTCTGCACCGCCTGATCGAGAAACACGCCAGTTATACCGGCAGTGCTCTGGCGCGCGACATACTCGACAACTGGAACCAGTTCCTGCCGAAATTCGTCAAAGTCATGCCGGTCGATTATCGTCGTGCCCTGGAGGAAATGAAACAGGCACAGTCCCGGCGACTGGCGGCTGCGGCAAGCGGCTAAGCGCACTTTCCCGACCCTGCGAGGGCGGCGATTGCGCCGGCCCGACCGGGCAGATCGGCGCTGACGGTTAAACACAGACACAAGCAAACTGAACGAAAAACTATGGGCAAACCAACCGGATTCATGGAATACCCGCGGCACGACCGTGGCTACAAACCCGTTGAAGAACGCGTCACGCACTTCAGGGAATTTGTTGTTCCTCTCAGTGAACAGGAGCTAAGCACGCAGGGCGCGCGCTGCATGGACTGCGGCATTCCGTTCTGTCACCAGGGCTGCCCCGTCAACAACCTCATCCCGGACTGGAACGACCTGGTGTGGAAAGGCGACTGGCGGCGTGCGATCAGCGTGCTGCACTCGACCAATAACTTCCCCGAGTTCACCGGGCGGATCTGCCCCGCGCCCTGCCAGGAATCCTGTACGCTCAACTTGCAGGATGAACCCGTCACCATCAAGACCATTGAGTGCGCCATTGTCGACAGGGCCTGGGAGAACGGCTGGATTACGCCGCAGATCGCCGCACACAAGACCGGCAAACAAGTCGCGGTCGTGGGTTCGGGCCCGGCGGGCATGGCCTGTGCGCAGCAACTCGCGCGTGCCGGCCATGGTGTGACCTTGTTCGAAAAGAGCGACCGCATCGGCGGGCTGATGCGCTACGGTATTCCCGACTTCAAGATGGAAAAGCGCCTTATCGACCGGCGCGTCGAGCAGATGCAGGCCGAAGGCGTTAGCTTCAGAACCTCCAGCCACGTCGGTGCCGATATCAGTACACAGGAACTGCTGAAGACCTTCGACGCGATCGCCCTGACCGGCGGATCCGAGCAACCGCGTGATCTGCCGGTCCCGGGCCGCGACCTGGACGGCGTACATTTTGCGATGGACTTTCTGCCGCAACAGAACAAGCGCGTTGCCGGCGACACCATTGCGCCCGACACGGCCATCACCGCAACCGGCAAGCACGTCATCGTCATCGGCGGCGGCGACACCGGTTCCGACTGTATCGGCACGTCTATCCGACAGGGCTGTGAGTCGGTTACCCAGCTGGAGATCCTGCCCCGGCCACCGGAAAAGGAGAACAAGGCCCTGACCTGGCCGCTGTGGCCCAACAAGATGCGCACTTCCTCGTCCCAAGAGGAAGGTGCCAGTCGCGACTGGTGTGTGGCCACCAAGGCATTGCTCGGCGAGAACGGCAAGCTGAAAAAGATTCGCTGCGTGCGGGTCGAATGGGCCAGGGACGACAACGGCGCCTGGCAGATGAACGAGATCGAAGGCAGCGAGTTCGAACTCGATGCCGACCTGGTGCTGCTGGCGATGGGTTTTGTGCACCCGGTACAGGAAGGCCTGCTCAATGAGCTGGGCGTTGCCTACGACAACCGCGGCAACGTCGAGGGGGACACCGAGGGCGCTGGCGCCTACAAAACGTCCGTCGACAAGGTCTTCGCCGCGGGCGATATGCGCCGCGGCCAGTCCCTGGTGGTATGGGCGATTCGCGAGGGACGCCAGTGCGCACGGGCCATTGACGAGTACCTGATGGGTTGCTCCGAACTGCCGCGCTAGTCGGCGGTTTCAACGACGGGGTCAGCATCGCGATCAATAGCAACACCGGGTCGCGGCGGTGACCCGCGAACAACAGTTTTCAGCGATCCAGGCAAAGCTTATGGCATCCGCCGGACCAAGCGGGTTTAATACAACCTCATGACCGAACTCAAAAACGACCGATTCCTGCGCGCCCTTCTGCGCCAACCCGTGGACGTCACGCCCGTGTGGATGATGCGTCAGGCGGGTCGCTACCTGCCCGAGTATCGTGAAACGCGCAAAAAGGCCGGCAGCTTTATGGATCTGTGCACCAACCCCGACCTGGCCTGCGAAGTCACCCTGCAACCGCTGGAGCGCTTCCCGCTGGATGCGGCCATCCTGTTTTCCGACATCCTTACCATCCCCGACGCCATGGGACTGGGGCTGTACTTCGAAGAAGGCGAAGGACCGCGTTTCAAGACGCCGTTACGCGACGAAAAGCAGATCATGGCCCTGGGCGTACCCGACCCGGAACAGGAACTGCGCTATGTCATGGACGCAGTGCGCACCATTCGCCGCGAACTGCACGCCCGCGTCCCGCTGATCGGTTTTTCCGGCAGCCCCTGGACCCTGGCCACCTACATGGTCGAGGGCGGATCAAGCAAGGGTTTCCACACCATCAAGGCGATGATGTATGAACGCCCCGAACTGCTCGACCGCTTGCTGGAAACCGTCGACGCGGCGGTTACGCTTTATCTCAATGCGCAGATAGCGGCCGGCGCCCAGGCGGTGATGATTTTCGACACCTGGGGAGGCGCACTGACACCACGCGACTACTGCCATTTCTCGCTGAAACCCATGGAACGCATTATCAAATCGCTGAAGCGGGAAAACGAGGGACGGAAGGTGCCGGTGATCCTGTTCACCAAGAACGGCGGCCAGTGGCTCGAAGCCATGACCGATACCGGCGCCGACGCCCTCGGCCTGGACTGGACGACCGACCTGGGCGATGCACGCCGCCGGGTCGGCGGCCAGGTTGCCCTGCAGGGCAACCTGGATCCCTCGGTGCTCTACGCCTCGCCACCGCATATCCGCGAACAGGTCGCCCGCGTGCTGGCCAGCTTCGGACAGGGGAACGGCCACGTCTTCAACCTGGGACACGGCATTCACCCGGACGTAAACCCGGAACACGCCGGCGCCATGGTCGAGGCTGTGCACGAACTCAGCAAACCCTATCACGAGTAGCGCGAACCGCTGGTTTCGCACCCTCGCTTTCATCAGATCCCAAAATTTGCGTTAGACCTCAAAGCCGTGCGGCGCCGCACAAACCGCCGTTTACATCGCCCCCCAAATTTACAATACACACCAAATTTACATTGAATCCCGAAGCCATGCGTTGCCGGGAGAGGGTTTTCGGTGCATGCGCTCGCGCCTTAAGCCGTCGAGGCACTACCACACCCCGGACCTCGGACTAAGTCCACCGGCCTGTTACGCATCCAGGTAATCTAACCGGACTGATAGGAGCGTCCTTTAGTCTCCCGGCAACGCATGGCTTCGGGATTCAATGTAAATTTGGTGTGTATTGTAAATTCAGGGGGCGATCTAAACAGCGGTTTGTGCGGCGCCGCACGGCTTTGAGGTCTAACGCAAATTTTGGGGTCTGATGAAAGCGAGG
>JAJDOI010000200.1 GCA_022340245.1 Thiogranum sp. | reverse complement strand
TCGCTGATCTGGCTGGACTGAACGGCTGTACGGCGGGCCGGCATCCCTTATACTCCACCGCTTTTCCGATGGAACTGGCCCAATGTCGTTACTGACCTGGATTCTGTTGTTCTCCCTGGTGGGCGGTGCGCTCAGCGTAATCGGGGCGGCGGTGTTTCTGCTCCTGCCGGGGCCGTTGCGCACCCGCCTGTTGCCGCACGCGGTGAGTTTCGCCATCGGCGCCCTGCTGGGCGCGGCCCTGCTGGGGCTTCTGCCGCACGCCCTGGAGGGCGCGGGCGGCCGGGATCCCCACCTCATCACCGGTGCGCTGTTGCTTGGGTTGCTGGGATTTTTCCTGCTGGAGAAGCTGGTCCTGTGGCGCCACTGCCACAGTACCGAGTGCGAAGTCCACACCCCGGAGGACAGCGGTCACCGGCACTCCGCGGCCGGTACGCTGATTCTTATCGGTGACGGGCTGCATAATTTTATCGACGGAATACTGATCGGCGCGGCCTTTCTCACCGATATTCACCTGGGTATCGTCACCAGTCTGGCGGTCGCGGCCCACGAAATTCCTCAGGAAGTTGGCGATTTCGCCGTGCTGCTGCACAGTGGCTTCAGCACCGCCAAAGCTTTTTTCTACAATCTGCTCTCCAGCCTGGCGACCATGGTCGGCGGCGTGCTCGCGTATTACGGCTTGAGGGACTTTGCGCCGGCGCTGCCCTACATCCTGGCGGTTGCCGCATCCAGCTTCATCTATGTGGCCGTCGCCGACCTGATTCCCGGTCTGCACCAGCGTGTCGAGTTCAGCGCGACCCTGAAACAGGTGATCCTGATCGGCGCGGGTGTTGCCCTGATTTACGTGGCCCATTCCACGCTGCACACCTAGGCCGGTTTTTGTCCTGCATGCGCTCCTGGCCGGGGGCCCGCGGCGCGCTTGCGCCGGTCACGGGGCACTGCTTATAGTGGCAATTCATTCTGCACAGGGGAACGTCATGCCCAAGTGGTACATGTTGACGCTGGTCGGAAAGGATCAGCCGGGCATCGTGGCAAAGGTCGCCACCGCGTTGTACGAAGCGGGTTGCAACCTGGGCGAGACCTCGATGATCCGCCTGGGAAACAGCTTCACAGTGATGATGATGGTCGACAGCGGGGCGGGCGAAGCCGGATTGCGCACCGAACTGCAGCCCGTTGTCGACGACCTGGGGCTGGTGCTGCACATCGACACTATCGAGGCCGGCCTGCACCAGCGGCCGGTGCCCGACGTCTGCATCCTGGTGCACGGCGCGGACCGTACCGGCATTGTTTCGCAGGTGACCAGCGCTGCTGCAGCCGCGGGGCTGAATATCGTCGACCTGGAATCCGATGTCGCGGGAACAGATGACAACCCCATCTATGTACTGCAGATCCAGGGCGTGGCGGCACAAGGTATCGCGGCCATCGAAACGGCGCTGGCACCCTTGCAGGCCGAGGGCGTCAAAGTGGACGTACGGCCTGTCGACACGCTGATCGGGTGAGGCGTGCCGGTACTGGAAATCCTCACTTATCCCGACGAACGCCTGCGCCAGGTGTCCAGTCCCGTCGAGCAGTTCGATGCGGCGTTTCAGCGGCGTGTCGACGATCTGGAGCAAACGCGTCTGGCGGGCCCCGGGGCGGTCGGCATCGCGGCACCGCAGGTCGGTTGGTTCGAGCGCGTGGTGATCGTCGACGTGTCCGGCCGCAGGAAAACCCGCAGCCACGGCCACCTCATCCTGGTCAACCCGGAAATCACCGAGTGGGAGGGCCATGCGGTGGGACGCGAGGGCTGCCTGTCGGTGCCCGATTACACCGGTAACGTGATTCGCGCCGAAAGTATTCACCTGCAGGCACTCGACCGCGAGGGCAATGCCCTGTCTTTCGACATGGACGGATTCGAGGCCCGTGCCGTGCAGCACGAAATGGATCATATCGACGGCCTGCTGTTTCTCGACCGCCTGGTGAGTCGCCGCCAGGACCTCTTTCAGCGTAAGGTCTATAAATAGGCCCTCGTGCTGCTGACGTAAGCATCTTTTTTTATTGACTTTTATACCGGCGGACGCCCCCCTCGGGGAGGAACTTTTACTCGCCGACCCTTGAAATCCCCCAGACTTCGACCCATATATTGGCCAAGTCTGACGATATTTTCTCAAGGGGAGTTTCCGCCATGCGGATGGACAAACTGACATCCAAGTTCCAGATGGCTCTGGCCGATGCCCAGAGCCTGGCAGTGGGGCGCGATCATAATTACATCGAGCCGGTGCACGTGCTGGTGGCGCTGCTGGACCAGGAGGGCGGCAGTGTACGCCACCTGCTGACCCAGGCCGGTGTCAACACCAACCTGCTGCGGTCGCACCTCGGCGAAATGCTGGACCGGCTGCCGACGGTGGAAGGCGCTTCCGGTGACGTGCATATTTCCAATGACCTGACCCGCCTGCTGAACCTCACCGACAAGCTGGCCCAGCAGCGCAAGGACCAGTACATCTCGTCGGAACTGTTCGTGCTGGCGGCGGTGGAAGACAAGGGCGAAGTGGGTACCTTGTTGCGTGATGCCGGCGCAAGCAAAAGCCTGGTGGAACAGGCTATCGACAATATGCGCGGTGGCCAGAAGGTGGACGATCCCAACGCCGAAGACCAGCGCCAGGCGCTGGAAAAGTACACCATTGATCTTACCGAACGCGCCGAGCAGGGCAAACTCGATCCGGTCATCGGCCGTGACGACGAGATACGCCGCACCGTGCAGGTGCTGCAGCGGCGCACCAAGAACAACCCGGTGCTGATCGGCGAACCCGGCGTCGGCAAGACCGCCATCGTCGAAGGACTCGCCCAGCGCATCATCAACGGCGAAGTGCCCGAGGGCCTGAAAAACAAACGCCTGCTCAGCCTGGATATGGGTGCGCTGATCGCCGGCGCCAAGTTCCGCGGTGAATTCGAGGAGCGCCTCAAGGCGGTGCTCAACGACCTCTCCAAGCAGGAAGGCCAGATTATCCTGTTTATCGACGAGCTGCACACCATGGTCGGTGCCGGCAAGGCCGAAGGTGCCATGGATGCCGGCAATATGCTCAAGCCGGCGCTGGCGCGCGGTGAGCTGCACTGCGTCGGCGCCACCACGCTGGACGAGTACCGCAAGTACATCGAAAAGGATGCGGCGCTGGAGCGGCGCTTCCAGAAAGTGCTGGTTGATGAACCCAGTGTCGAGGACACCATCGCCATTCTGCGCGGCTTGAAAGAACGCTACGAAGTACACCACGGCGTTGATATCACCGACCCGGCGATTGTCGCCGCGGCGACGCTGTCGACGCGCTACATTACCGACCGCCAGTTGCCGGACAAGGCCATTGACCTGGTGGACGAGGCGGCCAGCCGTATCCGCATGGAGATCGACTCCAAGCCCGAGCCGCTGGACCGTCTGGAGCGGCGCCTTATTCAGCTGAAGATTGAACGCGAAGCCTTGCGCAAGGAGGCCGACGAGGCGTCGAAAAAACGCCTGGAAAACCTGCAGGGGGAAATCACCACGCTGGAGCGAGAGTACTCCGACCTGGAGGAAATCTGGAAGGCCGAAAAGGCTGCCGTGCAGGGCTCGCACCACATCAGGGAAGCGCTCGAGCGCGCCCGTATGGAACTGGAGACCGCGCAGCGCGGCGGCGACCTGGCGCGTGCCGGCGAGCTGCAGTATGGCCGCATCCCCGAACTGGAAAAGCAGCTGGACATGGCCGCGCAGGCGGAAATGCAGGAAATGAAGCTGCTGCGCAACAAGGTCACCGACGAGGAGATTGCCGAAGTGGTCTCCAAGTGGACGGGTATCCCCGTGTCCAAGATGCTCGAAGGCGAACGCGACAAGCTGCTGCGCATGGAAAGCGAACTGGAGAAGCGCGTTGTCGGTCAGGGTGAGGCCGTCAAGGCCGTCTCCGACGCCATCCGTCGTTCGCGCGCGGGACTGTCGGACCCCAACCGGCCGAACGGTTCCTTCCTGTTCCTGGGGCCGACCGGCGTGGGCAAGACCGAGTTGACCAAGGCGTTGGCGGAATTCCTGTTCGACACCGAAGACGCCATGGTGCGTATCGATATGTCCGAATTCATGGAGAAACACTCCGTGGCGCGACTGATCGGTGCGCCGCCTGGCTACGTGGGCTACGAGGAGGGCGGTTATCTGACCGAGGCGGTGCGGCGCAAACCCTATTCGGTGATCCTGCTGGACGAGGTCGAGAAGGCGCACCCGGACGTGTTCAATGTGCTGCTGCAGGTGCTGGATGACGGCCGCCTGACTGACGGCCAGGGACGCACTGTGGATTTCCGCAACACGGTTATCGTCATGACTTCGAACCTCGGCAGCCAGTTGATCCAGGAGCTCGCCGGTGAACAGAACTACGAACGTATGAAGGCGGCGGTAATGGAGGTGGTCGGCACGCACTTCCGGCCGGAGTTCATCAACCGTATCGACGAGGCGGTGGTGTTCCACCCGCTGGGTCGCGAGCAGATCCGCTCGATCACAATCATCCAGATCGAGTACCTGCGCAAACGCCTGGCCGAGCGCGACCTCGGACTGCACTTGTCCGAGGCGGCGCTCGACAAACTGGGCGAAGCCGGTTTCGACCCGGTGTACGGGGCGCGCCCGCTCAAGCGGGCCATCCAGCACCAGATGGAAAATCCGCTCGCCCAGGAAATTCTGGCAGGGCGTTTCCATCCCGGGCAGACCATCGAAGTCGATGCCGACGAGAGCGGGCTGCTGTTCAGGGTCGGGAGCACCCAAGCCAGCGCAGCATAAATCTGTCAGAAAATCAGCTGCTAAAGGCGGGCTTCGGCCCGCCTTTTTTTGCTGTTTCGCCGGGTTTTTCCGCTTGAAGGCGCTGGCGCGAATCCGTAGTATGGTGCGGTCCTGGCGTGAGTCGGGCTAAAAAAATATTCAGGAGGAGAACCAATGAATTCGAAGAAGGCCCTTGAGGCTCTGCTTGTTTCTGCGCTTGCCTTACTCTTCGCTCCGGCACTGTCCGCCAAGGGGTTCAGCTACAGCTTTGCCGACGTCGGTTACAACCATTTGAGCGGGGACGAATACGACATGGACGGCGCCGCAGTGGATGCAGTGTTCGGCGTGCACGACTATGTGGCGCTGAGGGGCGGTTATACTCGCGGCTGGACCGACGGGTTCCCCAAGGATCGGGACCCATCCGGAAACCCGGACGTGAACCAGTTTCGCGTCGGTCTGGAACCCCACTACAGCCTGTTTAAATCGCTGGATCTGGTTGCAGACCTGATCTACGTCAACACCAAGTTCAATGGCGACCGTTCCCACACTGATATCGGCTATATCTATGGGGCAGGGATTCGTTACCAGTCCTTCAAGCGCGTGGAGTTGCGCCTGGCGGGTGAGTACGTCTCCGGCAATGTGGACAAGGCCTTTCTAGTGCTCGGGCCGGTGATCAAACTCACCAAGACGTTCGATCTATCGCTCAGAACATCCTACAGCAGCGACTATAAGGACTACTTTGCCGGTCTGCGTATGAATTTCTGACGTCGTCCTGCAAGTGAGGGGGTCTCGAAGCCCGCCTTCAGCCCGAAGGCGGGCTTTTTATTTTTGCTCGC
>JAJDOI010000181.1 GCA_022340245.1 Thiogranum sp. | reverse complement strand
ATTTTTTGCGGCGTCGTTTCCTTGTTGTTCCTGTATTTTTTTCCACGACGAATTTAACAATGGCTGATCACCTTCCAACGTCCCGGGCAGACAAAAAAACACCCCGCGATAAGGCGGGGTGAAAAAACGCTTTTCAGCGTCGGAGGAGTCGATCGAGCAGGAACCGTCAGTCTGTAATCCCCTGTGGCATGAGTCCAAGCAGTTGAACCTGTCCGACATACCTGTATGGGCCGAGTGACACTTCAGGAGTTCCGCTGCGCGGATCTACACACCATGTCAGCAACCGCCCGGCGTGGCTCAGAAACTTTTAGGGTTCAAAGTCGCTGGACTCATGCCACAGAGGACTGCATTACACCGTCTTCGTCCTGCTGATACAGCAACCACCGGTCTTGCACTTGAATCGATGTCTGCTGCGGTCATGATTAGTTCTGCAATGCTGATGCCAACTCCGGAAAAAAGTAACATTTTCTTATTTCTCATAACGTTATAAGTTACACCTCGATGTCCGGAGAGCTCCATTCTGACGCGATGCGGCACAAAGCCCTGTCCACCTGCGTCACCTTTTTGTCACCTGACGGTTGGCTGGCGGCACACGCGTCATTCTTCCCGCGGTGTTCACCCCCACAATGAAAGCCTGGCAAGCAGTACAATTCCCGCCAATGAATAACATCCTGTGTCTTCCATGGTTACAAGGAGAAGCCACGGCACCATGCAAGTCATCATGAGAGTCGGCATCCTGTGGGTTATGGCGGTACTGACGATGCCGGCCGTTGCGGCGCCCGGTATCGACCTGCACTGGCTGTGGGACGACCGTTGCGCCGAGTGTCACGGGCATGCCGGCGATTTCGCCCGCAAATTTCTCTGCGTTTCCGGCGGCCGGCTGCAGGGAAGGCACCACGTCGAGGATCTACACGGATTTTTACGCAACCACTACCTCGCCGGTAACGAGGTCGATGCGGTTTATAACATGTTGCTCGCGCAGGCAAGCAATCAGGCACGCTTCAAGGATGAGTGCAGTAGTTGCCATGAGACCGCCGCCACGTTCGTGCGCAATGCACTTGAGCTCAGAGACGGCGTGCTCTACGGCCGTAACTCCGGGCGCTCAGTCGGCGACTTCCTGAAACATCATCGCGGCCTGACTCCGGAAGACGCCGGCTTCTTTACAAATCTGCTGACGCGGGTTGCCCGTGAAGTCTATCGACCATAGTGCCGGTCGGCGAAACCGGTCAGTCCGACAGGTAGTATTCCACCGTCGACACCACCCGCACCCGTTTGATATGCGGATTGTTCCTGTCCCGGTCGCTGATGCTGAACTGCCCCTGAGAGGCACTCCTGATTTTGCCGAGCGTGCTGTCGGAATCCTCGGCAAACTTCTGTGCCACCTCCCGGGCATTGCGGGTGGCCTCCTCGATCATCTCCGGCTTGACCTCGTTCAGCCGGGTGAACAGATACTCCGTCTGGGAGTTGTACTGGTCCCCGGTAAAGGCAATGCCCTGTTTGCCAAGCTGCAGCAGCTTACCCATCACGGCACGGACAGCGTCGATGTTGGTTGAGTACACATTGATACTCTGCACGCCGGTATAACGAAACTCGGCACCGGCATTCGCGTTGTACTGTTGCGCGGATTTGTCGGTGATCGCCGGCGGCGCAGTGGTGATCTCTGCGGCGGCAATACCGTTGCCCTCCAGAAAGCCCCGTACCTTTGCCGCCTGATCATCGATCGACTGGTAGAGCTGACCCAGATCATTACCGGCCACCGAGAACTGGATCGGCCAGATCACCACGTCGGCGTTGTATTCGCGTTCGGACAAACCCTTGACCGTGACAGTGCGATCGAGGCGCTTATACGCCAGCACGGTATCGCGGAACAGGCTGCCGAGAACGGCCAGGCCGATCACAAGACTGACACCCAGGATGATGGCACTGGCTTTGCTGGTCTGGTTCATACTGTGTAGCCCTCAGGCAGGTATCCACCCTCTTGCGTCCGGACAGCGGCTGCCAATGACCGGCAACTGCCACACGGGCAAGGCTCACCGCGCATCGGACTATTTGCCGATCAGCTTGAGAAACTCGGTGCGCGTGCGGTAGTTTTCGCGGAAGGTACCGATCATCATCGAGGTGACCGTTTCCGAGTTCTGCTTTTCCACACCACGCATCATCATGCACAGGTGCGCGGCCTCGATTACCACGCCCACGCCCTCGGCGCCGGTGGCCTCGTGAATGGCATTGGCGATCTGCGCGGTGAGTTGTTCCTGTATCTGCAGGCGGCGTGCATACATGTCGACGATACGCGCGATCTTCGAGAGGCCGATCACCCGGCCCTGCGGCAGGTAGGCGACGTGCGCCTTGCCGATAAACGGCAGCAAATGATGTTCGCACAGGGAATACAGTTCGATGTCCCTGACGATCACCATCTGGTCGTTGTCGGAAGGAAACACGGCGCCGTTGATCACCTCGTCCAGGTCCTGATGATAACCGCGGGTCAAAAACGCCATTGCCTTCGCCGCGCGTTCCGGTGTCTTCAGCAAACCCTCACGGTCCGGGTCGTCCCCGATACCCTCAATGATATTGCGGTAGCTATTGGTGAAGTCCTCGATCATGCGCGCGCCCTGTCTGTGATCCCAGGCACGAAGCTTAAACCGGTTGTTAACCGCGAATCCAGCAGCGTGGCATCGCACTCTGCAACCAGCTTGTCCGCCAGGTGCCCCGCGAGGGTGTCCTGGATACGCCGGCAGCCCCGGAGGTTACTCGTCACCGCTCATGAAACCCAACAGATGTAACAGGCTGGTGAACAGGTTGAAGATGGAAACATAGAGCGTCACCGTCGCCATGATGTAGTTGGTCTCGCCACCGTGGATGATGTTGCTGGTTTCGTACAGAATCAGACCCGCCATGAGCAGCACGAACATCGCCGACACCGCCAGGGACAGTCCGGGCAGCGCGAAGAACACCGCACCCAGACCGGCGAGGAAAGCGACCAGGATGCCGACCATCAGGAACCCGCCCATGAAGCTGAAATCCTTGCGGGTGGTCAGCGCGTAGCCGGACAGACCCAGGAAGATGGCGCCGGTGGCACCCATCGCCGTCATGACCACCTGACCACCGTTGGGCACGGCCAGGTAGGCGCTCAGCACCGGCCCCAGGGTGTAACCCATAAAGCCCGTGAGGGCGAACACGCAGGCCAGCCCCAGGGCGCTGTCACGAAATTTTGCGGTCAGAAACAGCAGACCGAAATAGCCGCCGAGTGTCAGCAGCAACCCGGGATGGGGCAGCTTGAGCGCCATAGCAACTCCGGCGGTCAGTGCGCTGAACAGCAGGGTCATGGACAGCAGCATGTAGGTATTGCGGATGACCTTGTTGGTCGCGGTGACCACACTCTGCGCGCCGGCGCGGGCCGTCGTATTGTTAACCATGGATGTATTCATTGCGGTTCGTCTCCTGTGAGGACAATCGAGCAATGGCAGTTGCGTCGGTCTTCGGGACCGCTTCGGCCCGGCAACACTGGCCGGGCAGGTGCTGTCTGCCTTGCGAACATGCTAGACCGGACCGGAACACAAGAAACGACGATTCTAGTCGCTGTACTGCTCGAAAATTCCGATGTATCAGAGGATCTCGGCAGGTTGCCGGAACCGGCGACCACGGTAACCCCCTGACCTGTCTGCCAAGTTCCGTTCAGCGGAAGAAATAAGCTGTCCACAACCTGTACAAAAGCAGTACTTGACTGAAATAATCCGGCACTATAGCTTAAACCTCGCAGTATCCCTGGATCACTTGCTTGTACAACCATGCCAGGAGACTAACACCCTGATTGATGAAATGATCCGGGAAATTGAAGAGAACTACGAAGTGCTGGACAGCGTCGTTCCGGGAAGTCGTCTCCACGAGATCATCAACAATCCGGTGGACGAGGGAATCGACGAAGGTTAGACCGGAAACTTGTACAACTCAGGCGCATGGAAGGTGGGCAACCCCCTTCCGGGGCATCCGACCGACGCGCCTGGCAAGTCGGTGGTTAAAAACACGAGGGCAGAATCATGAATCATTCAAGAAACTGGTTGGACGCGGGTACACAGAAAGCTCACGACACGCTCAAATGGCTGCTGTCCGCCTTTTCGGCTGCCGCCACAATCGGGTTCGTCGTCTTCCTGGAGACCGCCTGAGCACGCGCTGACGCCGGAACTGGCTAAGCGTGGCTTCCCCGTGTACTCGACAGGAAGTGCCGTTGGCAGCGGCGCTGCGACGACGAGCATTGCGGTCGATGAGAGGATCAGCCATACAGTGCCACTGATGCCACGCACAGGTCGGCTTTGTAAGCTTTGCCGATGGCCACGACAGCGATGCGTTTCAGATGCTCCAGGTCCAGCGGAGCACCGATGCGATAGCCTTCGAATGCCGTAAAGGGCACGCGTACCGTATGCCAGCCAACGGGCGCCTGAAAGCCGGCCCGGTAGGCTTGCCAGGGCAGCCAGACATCATCCGTGCGCAGGTGCAGGTTATATGCCTGATCATTGCCGTAGACTTCCAGCGATATTCCCTGGTACGCGGACGCGCCGAATGCGCGCGTGCCTTCGAGATCAAGCGCGGCCTGCACGAACCCGCCGTTGTTTTCCAGACTGACATCGCCGCGCAGCCGCAGGCAGGCCCTGTTTTCGACGCTGTCCAGTGTCAGCTCTGCGCTGGATACGCCGCCCATTACCGTGTCTGTGATCAGCCGCCAGGCAGTGCCCAGCGAAGAACGATAATCGCCGGAGCTGCGATCGTCGAGTATCAGTGTGCCATCAGCCATGACAGTCGTATGGACAGTGCAACAGATGAGTGCCGATATCAGTAACCTCAACATTCGTACTACCAGTTCAAGGTGCCGGGCTCACCCTTGAATGGACCGACGATCTTCCCGGTAACCCAGCCGCCATAGAAGCCGCCAGCCTGTGCACGCACCCGCTCGCCATCCACATAACACTCAAGCCGGTCGGGATAAAATGCCAGGTAACCCCTGATCCCCGAAAAGCCGGCGAAGGGCTCGCAATAGCTCCAGGCGGCGTGTTTGACGCAGCCTTTCCCCGCACAGACACTGAAATAACTTGCCGTTCCCTTCCATTCACAAAAGCTGCTGACGCCGCTCTCGGGTCGCAGGCAATCGCTGTTCACGGACTCGGGCGGCAGGTAAAACGTTGGCGGGCTCGCAGTCTCCAGCACCCGCCTGGCGGCGCGTGTCTCGGCAATCAGCGTGTCGTTGAATCTGACCTGCACCAGGCGCGTATCATCAACGATCACCGGCGGGCGCGGGTAGTCCCACACCGATTCCTGCCCCGCTCCGGGTTCCGGCGCGCCGGCGGGGCGTCCCTGTCCGCGGTGCCGCCACGCTTTCCGGGCGTACTCGGTATCAGCCTCGTTCATGCCGGTTCGGCTCGCAGCACAAGGTTCGCGCGACACCCGAAAAGCCCGCGTCGACAGGCGGCCGGCTGCTACGTTCAAGCCGGAGCATCACCGACGTTTCAGCGCACATTGGCCAGTTTCTCACGCAGCATGCCTGTGAGCTGTTCGGCGTTATCCTGCAGCTCCGGCGGTAGAACTTCGAACACATACGCGAGTTCATCGAGCGCCGTTTCAATGTCGTGCCGGGTTTCGAGCTTGCGCATGCGCAGCGCAACGGCCTGTATGCGCGCATACGGGTCGATGCTCACGTCTCTGCCTCCAGCTGTCGGGGCAGCGATATGCGCCTAGGACTTGCGCACCCAGGCGGAGCACCAGCCGTTCTCGTTGACGCCCTTGCCGGGGAATATGGCGCACTGGCGCAACTGACCGGAGTCGCTTCGCACCAGGTTGCAGTTGTGGCAGAACTCGTCCGGCTTGCGTTTCGGGTTGGTGGTTTTGGTGGCATCGTGGACATACCCGAGGCCTTTGGCGGCGGGATCATCTTCCGATAAGGGCACCAGCTCTGCCGCATGAGCGCGGCTCAGGAGCAACAGGTTGCCCAGGGGAACGGCTACGACGCCTGACAAGGCCAGTTTCAGGACCTGGCGACGGCTTTTATCGGTTTGCGACTGTGACATCTGTCACCTCCTATGGATTGATCCCGCCTAGGTTGACGAGGCTTCTGCGTTGATCGATGACTACATAATAGTCCGGCAGCACTGTGGACATTAGTCGCCGTTTCAGAGTTTGTCAATAACCTGTACAACTCTTGTACGTTGTTTGTACATTCGTCCCGGTACTGCGAGTCGGTGCTTGCCCGCCCCGCCCCAACAGGCGGAGACAGGCGATTTTTCGGACTTCACTGCCTGGCGCGTGGAACCCGCCGCGCTTCGACCGACGCCGCGCAGTTGAAACACCCCCGCAGCACCTCGCGGGGCAGCAGTCTCCCCGGATAAGACCCCGGCAGCGCGTCTCAGTTCGATGCCTCGAGCAGACCGCCTGGCCCGGCGGTGTCCACGCCCTCGGCGACCCGGCGGCCATGGCACGGCCGGTGACGGCAGAAAAAGGCGGCACTGCTGGTCGCGGCAGGCGAGCTCAACGCGGCTCACTGGTGTCGATGCCGGCGTCGATCGGCGATTCACTATAGTGTTATATTGATACTGCTGATGGTTATGGAGAATGGTATTGGATATCCGCTTGACACCCAACGAAGCGCGCGTGATCGGCTGCCTCATCGAAAAACAGCACACCACCCCCGAACACTACCCGCTTTCGCTCAACGCACTCACCAATGCCTGCAACCAGAAAAGCAGTCGCGACCCGGTGATGGAACTCGACGAGGCCACGGTGCAGGACACGATTGATGCACTGATAAAGAAGCGCCAGGTGATCGAGAAGAGCGGCTTCGGCAGCCGTGTCACCAAGTATCAGCACCGGTTCTGCAATACCGAATTCGGCACACTGAAATTTTCCGACCAGGAACTCGGCATCGTCTGCGTGCTGCTGCTGCGCGGACCCCAGACACCCGGCGAGCTGCGCACCCGCACAGACCGGCTGTGCAAATTCCAGGATATCCACGAGGTCGAGGCGACGCTCGATCAGCTCATGCAGCGCCACGACGGCGCCTTTGTGGCGAAGCTTCCCCGCGAACCGGGAAAGCGCGAGACGCGTTTTGCACACCTGTTCGGCGGCGAGATAACAACGCCCTATGCCACCGCCCCGGTGCACACGGCGCCAGCCGCTGCCGGCACAAATACTGACCGGCTCGCGGAGCTTGAAGAGACCGTAAAGCAGCTACGCGAGGAGATGGAGCGCATAACGGCACGACTTGACCGGATTTCGCCGGATGAGGACGCGGCCAGCATGCCGTAGCAAGGGAAGACGGTAGCCTTCGGGTCACCGTTTTCACTTTCAGGGCAACGCCCCATCAATATTCACTCATTTGAATACGCGAACTACCGGCGTTGGCCGGTTCCGGCCCTACAGAGCTTTCTTAAAAACGAAAATATCGCATGTCATTCTGTTCTGGACTGCCTTCATACTTACGCGTCCCTTTGGTGCCGTAGTGGGAGATTTCTTCGATAAGCCGTTGAGCGAAGGTGGATTGGCGTTGAGCCGATATTCTGCAACATCGACGCTCTTACTTTTAATCATATTTTTCATATTTGCATTCGAGCATAGACCTGTCAGGAATGCACACTGAACGTTGTACTGACTGTTCAGCCGGTTTCGTTCGCCCGTCCGGAATATGCCCAAAACCAAAAAACGGCCCCGCCAGAGACGGGGCCAAGAGCTATCTGGTTTGCGAAGTTTACTCGTCCCGATTTGCCATGGACCTGGGGCGACTCGCCTTTAGCTTTAGGGACCTGATAAGTGTCGCTGATCGCTGACAATTGACAGGCCCTTTGCGCCACCCTACTCTGCCCGTCGGCGTCCCGATCGCATCGGGTCACCGAGCGGCGGCCGGTAATACGGAATGTTGCCGGCCGTCGTTTCACATTAGAGGCAAGGCATATTCATTGACCTGCCGTCCCCCAGGCGCAATACCGGCACCCCCGCCGCCGTGCCACACGATATCCAACTGCGTCGACCTGGATCCACAGGCAGCGCACACCAGCCGCGACCGCAGGGCATCGATCCTGCTGTCCGCAGACAACGTACTCCGATTCGGCTCTGGCAGCCGCAGCAGTAGACCAAACCCGGTCGTGCAGTGGTGTCTTATACTAGCGGTGCGCAACAGACGGGAATTGGCTCGATTACGACATTCCGAATATTAAAACATCATTGCCGGAGAATAGGGTTTGGAAGATGATATGCGAATCTGGATAAGATAATTTCCAGTTCTATTTTAAGCATCGCTACGATAGATGGATACAACGAATAATTATTGCGAATACGTTTCATGTTTTGTTTCAGCACCTTGCTGTACCTGGTGCCAATGCGACTTGCTCGCTAAAGGCTGAACCAGCATTACCGGGCATGGAGCTTTGCGCATGACCTTCTGTCCGGCGCCGCCAAACAGCGCATGGTAGACATTGCCGTGACCGTGCGACCCCATGATAATTAGGTCCGCGTGTATCCTCTCGGCTTCAGCAAGGATGACCGTGTTCACTGTTCCGGCGATGAAACGCGCAAACACATGGTTGCGTTCCCGGCGCAGTTGTTCTGCCAGCGCATGCAATTGCCGACGCCGGTCACGTAATCCCCTGGCGACTTCCTGGCGCCACAGATTGCGATCCAGGTTAAAGGGATTGGAATGATTGGGCAGTGGAACTACATGTAGCAGCCATAGATTGCTCGCCAGGGATTGTCCAAAACAGCTGGCCCGCTCCATGACGGCTAAAGACACTTCGGAAAGATCTATGGGAGCCAAGATATTTTTCATCACTGTCTCCAGCCACTAACATATAAACTACAGTCATCTTCGCAGATCACCGACGGGTGGCAGTTTTATCTGTTTAATATAGTAGGTTTTGCGGATTTTGCCGGGGCTTATTCTTCCCGGCAGCAGTTAGCAATCCCTGGAATTTGAGTAGCTGTGACACACCAGATTTCTTTGAGCATTCTAGAGATGAACGACGGGTTTTTGCCGATCCAGGGCTTTCTGAAGCCTCGCTTTGGCGGGGTATTCCGTTTATGTGAATGTCTTATTCTGGAAATAGTCGTTTAGCCATCGAGGATAAGCGGTTGCGGATGTATATTCGTGGCGTACAATTTTGAGTGGCTCATGCGAGGTGTCTGCACTGTTTCTCTACAGCAAAAGTGCAGGGGCCTTGTCATTTGAGCAAAATCATAGGGCATTAGACCAGCTAGCCAAACTGGTTCGATATTTGCAGGCGTTGCGCTAACTGTTCATTCTCGTATCCATGCGCAGGGAGATAAACCATGGCCAAGATCACTAAACAGAGTTCCGCGGAGACAGGCGAAACTGCTGTCAAACCAGTTACGAAAAAGGCTGCGAGCACGAAAAAGGGGGTAAGAAAAGTCAGTACCAAATCCACGGTAACAAGCAAAAACGCCTCGAGCACAAAAGCGGTCACCAAAAAACAACCGGTTGCCAAAAAGGCCGTGGAAAAAAAAGCCGCGACCAAGAAGAAAGCCGTGCCGAAAAGGAGAGCCGCGACCGGTGCTGTTGTACACCGACAGATCACTGATGCTGAACGCCGCCAGATGATCGCAGAGGCTGCGTACGTGCGAGCCGAATCACAGGGGTTTCTCAGCGATGAGCGCGACGATTGGTTGCTTGCCGAGGCCGAGGTCGACAGTCTGCTGACAAGGGCGGGTGTCATCGTTACGGACTGACTGATCAGCCTTT